>NZ_JBZXYR010000005.1:0-370303 GCF_058895805.1 Paenibacillus sp. NMA1017
CTTGAAGACGACGAGGTAGATAGGTTGGGGGTGGAAGTGCAGTAATGCATGGAGCTGACCAATACTAATCGGTCGAGGGCTTATCCTAAATAAAACGCAAATGAGTTTCGGATCCAGTTTTCAGGGTGTAACCTTGAAACAAATGCTTAATATTCCCTGATAGCTCAGTTGGTAGAGCACTCGACTGTTAATCGAGTTGTCACAGGTTCGAGTCCTGTTCGGGGAGCCATATGGAGAGGTGTCCGAGTTGGCCGAAGGAGCACGATTGGAAATCGTGTAGGCGCCAAAAGCGTCTCGAGGGTTCGAATCCCTCTCTCTCCGCCAGAATTATTTTATTGCATGGCCCGTTGGTCAAGGGGTTAAGACACCTCCCTTTCACGGAGGTAACAGGGGTTCGAATCCCCTACGGGTCATAAAAACATCATAAAAGAACTTGCAATAAAAAGTTCGTTATGGTATAATATGAGAAGTGCTTAATTGTGGAGGCTTAGCTCAGCTGGGAGAGCATCTGCCTTACAAGCAGAGGGTCGGGGGTTCGAGCCCCTCAGCCTCCACCACTTGAAAAATAAATATTTATTACTGTCGCGGGGTGGAGCAGTTCGGTAGCTCGTCGGGCTCATAACCCGAAGGTCGCAGGTTCAAATCCTGCCCCCGCAATTAATTTCCTATTGGAAATGCCTCTGGAACTGTGGTGTAGAGGCCTAACATGCCTGCCTGTCACGCAGGAGATCGCGGGTTCGAATCCCGTCAGTTCCGCCATTAGTAATACAATGTTTATTATAGAGCCTTAGAATGAGGCTCGGTAGCTCAGTCGGTAGAGCAGAGGACTGAAAATCCTCGTGTCGGCGGTTCGATTCCGTCCCGAGCCACTTTTAATTGAATATTTTATGTGCCGGTGTAGCTCAACTGGTAGAGCAACTGACTTGTAATCAGTAGGTTGGGGGTTCAAGTCCTCTCGCCGGCACCATTTTTGGAGGATTAGCGAAGTGGCCAAACGCATCAGACTGTAAATCTGCTCCCTTACGGGTTCGGTGGTTCGAATCCATCATCCTCCACCAGTTTTATAGGGGCATAGTTTAAAGGTAGAACAACGGTCTCCAAAACCGTTGGTGTGGGTTCAATTCCTGCTGCCCCTGCCAATCATTCATTACTTACGGCGGTCGTGGCGAAGTGGTTAACGCACCGGACTGTGACTCCGGCATTCGTGGGTTCAAGCCCCATCGGCCGCCCTTTACTTATTGGGGATTAGCCAAGCGGTAAGGCAACGGACTTTGACTCCGTCATGCATAGGTTCAAATCCTATATCCCCAGCCATCTTTATGCGGACGTGGCTCAGCGGTAGAGCATCGCCTTGCCAAGGCGAGGGTCGCGGGTTCGATTCCCGTCGTCCGCTTTGTTATACTCTGGCGCCATAGCCAAGTGGTAAGGCAAAGCTCTGCAAAAGCTTTATTCCCCAGTTCAAATCTGGGTGGCGCCTCCATAATTTAATACGCCGGCGTGGCGGAATGGCAGACGCGCTCGACTCAAAATCGAGTGGGAAACCGTGGAGGTTCGAGTCCTCTCGCCGGTATTAACTATAAGAGTTCATTAGAGATAATCTCTAGTGGGCTTTTTTTATTTGAGCTTTAGTACCCCACTCATGGCTTGAGCTGAAGACACCTTTGAGTTGTATTCCAAATGCGAATAAATATTGGCTATTATTGCGTAATCACTGTGACCCGGCCATTCCTGAACTTCTTTCATGCTTACCCCTAATACATCTACATAAATATACTACAGATATTCAAGACAATAAGAATTGTCAGAAGATAAGCGATAGGATTCCTGTTATTCCTTCATACGGATCAGAAGCTCATAGAACGTGTCCACCAGTGGCAGTATACGGCGACTGGCTTTATTCTTGGTTCGGTCCCTTTCAATTTCAATATATCTACCATTCAAATTGCCCGATGTGGCGGTATGTTTAATATTAATAGTCCAATTCAATAAATCAATAGCCGACCATTTTAATCCTACGACCTCGCTTCGGCTTAGCCCATAAAAGGCAGCCAGGATAACGGAAAGCTCAATTCTTTCGCCTCGGATTACTGCGAGGAGTTGATTCAGCTCCTCGGCATTGTAGAAGCTCACGACGTAATTGTTCTTTTTTGGGCTTTCAACTAAGTCAGGGAGATTCGCCACAATCGGCTTTATTTTCACGGCATACTGAAGGGCTCTGCAAATGTTCGCGTGGCAATGAATAACGGTATTAGCGCTGACACCTTGCACATTCATTTCATGGGTATACAAGGTCTGAAAATCCTCTGTAGTTAAATCATCAAGCAATACATCCCTTTCTCTCGGAAAAAGGATCTACGCGGCCTTTTACAGTGTCGGAATAGGAGATATAGGAGATAAGCCCGATACTGTTTTTCATCATCTCTAGCCATTGAAGCATAAAGTCTGCGAACAGCCTTTTGCTATTACCGGATGGAGTAGCCGCTTTTACTCTTACAGCATATCTTCGTTTTCAACCGCGAGTGCTTGTCCTTCCATATGATAATTCTTCCTGGCTTCCTGAAGCAAGATTTCGGCTCTTTTCTTGGTTCCTTTTATCTTAAGCCCCGTAGGGATCCATTTTGGTTATCGTTTACCATTCTCATCTTTACAGTTAGGCGGATGTCCCGTTGCGCTTTCTCCTCTTCCAACAACTCCAGAGGGTGAACCCGATCCTTTTTCAAATACCGGTTGAGCTTCGGAATGGATTTGCTATAAAAGTGGTAGCTGAATCCGCCGATGGATTGCTTTAGCGCCCAGAAGGTACATTTGATTTTGAACCGGGCGGTATAAAGTTCGATGATCTAAGTCGCCTCCAGTGTCAGATCGGTGCTGGCTAAAATGGAGCATCGCCTGTTCGGATTCACCAGCAAAAACCACAGTTTTGGGTATACTCTTTGGCCCCATAACATATCCAGACACAGGTAACTGACGGATTATTCTTTGCCATACATGCTCACGATAGCGTACTCAAACGCGACGATACGGCTTTAAAACAGCTCGGCCAAGCACCACCTTTGTCCTCTTTTTACGGTAGCGACCCCGGTCTGTGGCAGGTGTACCATGACGTTCATAGGCAACGGTATTGGACTTGGCTTCGGTTACACAACAAACCCATGAAAAGCGCCTCCAAAATTGCGTCACATTTAACACAATTGATATTGATAATCAATATCAATTGTGTTAATATAATTTTGTTCACTAGTGAACAAAAAATAATCTAATGGTGACACTGAACTTGGTCTGCAACTACTACAAGAGAGGGGAGATTGGGAAATTGGAGTTTCAAAATCATTTTAAAGGTCATCTTTACGAGCAATATATTAAAATGCTACATCTGAATGAGCTGTATACGGAACAAGAATTTAACTCGTTTCGGCAACAGGCCAGAAAGTACCAGATTGACATGCTCTCCAACAATATTACTAGTGTACACGTTATTGATTGCATTGGTGATTATGAACCGATAAATCATACCGGGATTGTGGAGAAGATGGGGTTGTCCAAAGCTAGCATTACTAAAATTAGTGCAAAGCTGCTGGAAATGGGCTTCATTATGAGAAGTCAACTGAACAGCAATCGTAAGGAGATTTACTTTAGTTTAACGGATAAGGGAAGACACGTTTATCATTTGCATAAAGAACTGCACAAAGAAAAAGAAGAAAGGTTTTATCAATTCATTGAATCCTATTCAGAGGTTGAGCTGCAGACTATTGGAAAATTTATGAGCGATTTGGTGGCGCGTGCCGAAGAATACTCCGAAGGGAAGTTTACGATAAATGACGACATTAAAGATTGAGGAATTAAGATCCAAGATTGAAGGGAAAGAAATTTTAAAAGGGCTCACACTGGAGATTCAGGGCGGAGAGATTCATGCGATTATGGGGCCTAATGGGACGGGAAAAAGTACATTGGCTTCAGCTTTAATGGGCCATCCCAAATATGAGGTTACTGGCGGTAAGGTGACATTGGACAATGAAGACCTTCTGGAGATGGAGGTGGATGAGCGTGCCCAGGCAGGCTTGTTCCTCGCTATGCAATACCCAAGTGAAATTGCTGGCGTGACCAACTCGGACTTTCTCAGAAGTGCCATCAATGCACGGCGTGAAGAAGGCGATGAGATATCCTTAATCCGTTTTATCCGTGAAATGGAGAGCAAAATGAAGGGGCTGGAGATGAACCCGGAATTTGTGCATCGTTATTTGAATGAGGGATTCTCTGGCGGTGAAAAAAAGCGGAATGAGATTTTGCAAATGATGCTACTTGAACCCAAGTTTGTGATCCTGGATGAAGTGGACTCAGGGCTTGATATTGATGCACTGCGTATTGTGGCCAATGGCGTAAATGAGATACGCAGCCCGGATAGAGGATTTTTAATCATCACCCATTATCAACGACTGTTGAATTATATTACCCCGGATTTTGTGCATGTCATGATGCAAGGCCGGATAGTTAAATCTGGCGGTCCGGAGCTTGCCCACCGTTTGGAGGCTGAAGGGTACGATTGGGTGAAGGAGGAACTTGGGATTACGGATGAGACGGTAAGGGAAGCTTAAAAGCCGGAGAGGAGGAACAGCACGTGGATATACAAGCTAGAGTTTCAATGAATGTGGACGATTTACGCGCATGGTCAAGCGCTAAGGATGAACCTCGTTGGCTGATTGAACGCCGCGTTCACGCACTCGAACTGGCAGGGACGCTGGAGTTGCCTAAAGTGGAGAAAATCAATCTCGAAAAATGGGATATCTATGAAAGTGGAGATTACAAAGCTGAGAATGCGTGGTCTAGTTTGGAGGAAGCGCCGGAGGTTGTTCGAGGTTTGGTTGCTTCTCCGGTGAAAGGCGGACTAATCGTTCAGTTCAACTCGGATGTAGTGTATACGAAATTGTCCGAGAGCTTAGCCGCCCAGGGAGTCATTTTAACGGATCTGCATACTGCGGCAAAAGAGCATGAGGAGCTGGTTCAACGTTATCTCTTTCAGGCAGTAAAGCCAGAAGAACATCGTTTATCTGCTGCACACAGTGCCTTATGGAGTGGTGGCGTTTTTCTATATGTCCCAGACGGTGTAGAGGTTGAAGCACCTATTCAAGCGATCTTTCTTAACGATACAAGCGGTGTGTGTTTTGCTCCTCACGTCTTAATTGTGGCTGGGAGCAACAGCAAGATCACTTATGTGGATAATTGTGTATCGAGTGGTGATGATGTCAAGGTATTGCATAACGGTGTGACGGAGGTCTTCGCGGGGGCGGGCTCAAAGGTGCAAGTAGCTTCGGTTCATCAGCTTGCTGCAACTACAACAGATTTCACCCAGCGACGGGCGGTCGTTCTTGCTGATGGGGGTGTGGAATGGATTATCGGTGAGATGAACAATGGTTATACCGCCAGCGATACCAAGACTTTGCTACAAGGCAACGGGGGGGTCTCCGACAATAAGGTGATTGCTATTGGCACGGGCAATCAAAAATCGAGCTATACAACTCAAGCTCAGCATTTTGGCAGAAGCTCGGTAAGCCAGATGATTACGCGTGCAGTCATGCTTGAAGAAGCTACGGCCATTATCAACGGCATTACAAAGATTGAAAAAGGTGCAACCTATTGTGATGGTCAGCAAACAGAACGCGTGCTTATGCTAAGTCCTAAAGCTCGCGGCGATGCCAATCCGATCCTGCTGATAGATGAGGATGATGTAACCGCGGGTCATGCTGCATCCGTGGGGCAAGTAAATGCAGAGCAAATCTATTATCTGATGTCGCGCGGGATATCACGGAGTGAAGCCGAACATCTTGTTATTTTCGGATTTCTCGCTCCTGTCATTTCGGAGATCCCGCTGGAAGGTGTTCGCAGTCGCCTAAAAGATTTAGTGGAAAGCAAGCTCGGCAGATAATAGCAAATCAAAATGAATCTTGAAAGGTTAAAAAGGAGTGATACTAATGGCTAAAAAAGCACCAGATATGGGCGAATATAAATATGGGTTTCGCGACAAGCACCAGTCTATTTTTCAATCTGGAAAAGGTCTGACGGAAGAGATTGTCCGGGAAATTTCCCGGATCAAGGAAGAGCCGGAGTGGATGCTCAATTTTCGGTTGAAAGCTTTGAATCAATTCTACAAAATGCCGATGCCTGAATGGGGAGCGGATTTGACCGGGCTAAATCTTGATGACATCCAGTATTACGTTCGCCCTTCTGAAAAACAGGGAAAGACCTGGGAGGAGGTTCCTTCCGAGATCAAAGCAACCTTTGACAAGCTGGGAATCCCTGAAGCGGAGCAAAAGTTCCTAGCGGGCGTATCCGCTCAATATGAGTCGGAAGTAGTTTATCACAGCATGCGGAAAGAACTGGAGGATCAGGGCGTTATTTTCCTTGATACGGATAGTGCATTAAAGCAATACCCCGAAGTGTTTAAGCAACATTTTGGGACGATCATCCCTCCCGCCGACAATAAATTTGCGGCGCTTAATAGTGCGGTTTGGTCAGGCGGTAGCTTTGTATACATTCCGAAGGGTGTTCAGTGCGAGGTTCCTATACAAGGTTATTTCCGTATTAATTCTGAAAACATGGGTCAATTCGAGCGGACATTAATTATTGCCGAAGAGGGCAGCTTTGTCCATTATGTTGAAGGATGTACAGCACCTATTTATAGTACCAGTTCTCTGCATAGTGGAGTTATTGAAATTATTTGCCGGAAAGATTCCCGTGTCCGTTACACGACCATTCAGAATTGGGCTCCTAATATCTACAACTTGGTAACCCAAAGGGCTGTGGCAGAAGAAAATGCCACAATGGAATGGGTGGACGGCAACATCGGCTCCAAGGTAACAATGAAGTATCCGGCAGTATTATTGAAAGGACGGGGAGCCAAGGGGTCTATCCTGTCTATTGCCGTAGCCGGTAAAGATCAGCATCAAGATGCTGGCGCGAAGGTAATTCACCTTGCTCCCGAGACAACATCTACGATTATATCCAAATCCATCAGCAAGCAGGGCGGAAAAGTAAACTACCGAGGGTTGTCCAGCTTCAGCCGCGATTCCGCAGGGTCCAAGTCCAATATTAAGTGCGATACGTTGATATTGGACAACATGTCAACATCAGATACGATTCCGTACAATGAAATTAAAAACGATCAGATTACTTTGGAGCACGAGGCAACAGTATCCAAAGTGTCCGAGGAACAATTGTTTTACTTAATGAGCCGCGGGCTTACAGAACAAGATGCTACACAAATGATTGTAATGGGCTTTATTGAACCGTTTACCAAAGAATTGCCAATGGAATATGCCGTTGAAATGAATCGGTTGATTCAATTTGAGATGGAAGGAAGCATCGGTTGATTCATTAATTTAATAGATCAAACCTTTATCATTCTTTAAAGAAGTGCGAGGTGCTAGTAATGAAGAAAAATAATTCGGACGATTCAGAACTAGCTCAAATTACCCGAGAGATACGAAAACTTCAGTTCTGCTTCAATATGCTGTCAGGATTGAGCGCAAGTTGTGGTGTGATGATACCTTTAGACTCTATTCATACGCTTATAAGGGAACTTTCGGATCAAGAGGTCACTCTTAGGCAAAAAGCAAAGGATCACTCAGACGATCTAGGGTGAAAAAAGGTCTGAATTGACGATTGGTAAAATAATGGGGGGAGTTGACATAATGGATGAAAATGGAGTTTTATTCGATGAAGTATCGGAAGTTCTTCTCAAACTACGTCCTTTCTTACTGCGTGACGGTGGAGATGCTGAACTGGTCGAGGTTGAGAACGGTATAGCAAAATTAAGATTTTTGGGAGCTTGCAATGGTTGCCCAAGTGCTACGATTACGTTAAAGGTTGCTATTGAGCGCGCAATTCTTGAGGAAATTGATGATATTAAAGAAGTTGTACAAGTATTCTAAATTCCTTGATACTGAGCAACTGAGTTAGTCCTGTCGCAGACCATAGCTACGGAAGTTGATCCCGCTGCTCAATACCAAAGTACATCGACAGATTACCTTGCGGGTCGAAATCGACGAGCAACACTTTTTTTACTTCATCAAACAAGGTATTATCAATATTTTATTCGGTATCGAGTGGGAAACCGTGGAGGTTCGAGTCCTCTCGCCGGTATACACAAAAGGATGATAAAATGCTTAAAGGCATTTTATCATCCTTTTTATTATATATTCATGATTTTGGCAACAAGGTTAACATGGATTTGACCAGGTCTTTGAACTTATAGTAAGATGGCGGTACTGAAAAAACATTTTCAGTTTATTAAGTATGAGAGAAATGAGGACGAATATGCAGGAAAGAATTTTGGAGGCTTTTGTAGAGGAAGTTCATGAAAATGGTTTGAAATTTACGATGGATGATCTTGCGAAAAGACTCGCCATTAGTAAGCGTACGTTGTATGAACATTTTTCGTCTAAGACGCTTATTTTAGAAACACTTATTGAGCGTACTAATGATGATATGATTCGGAAAACAGATCAAATTATTGGGAATAATGAATTATCTTTGTTAGACAAGATTAAGCAGTCGATTAGGGTCATGCCTCTGTATTATAAGTTTTACGATTTAAGAATATTGGACCAGATGAAAAAGTATTATCCTGAGCAATGGAAAAGGGTACATGCCGATTTAAATGACTGGTCTCCGATTAGAACATTAATTCAGGAAGGCATCCGAGAAGGGATTATTGTGAACAAAAATGAGGCTTTGATCATGAAGCTTATTATTGAATCTGTAAATTTAACGCTTGATCAGCGATTCTTTCTGGATAACAGTGTGACGGTAGAGGAAGCAACTTATTCTATTGTAGATATTTTGTTGTTCGGATTGGTCGAAAAATAAAAAATAGCCTCAACAATATGCTGCATATTTGAAGAGGCCATTTTTGTATATGAAAACTAAGAAAACAATTTTAGTTTCAATTGTTTTTGAAAAAGAATAATAAAGTTTATCTAATATTAAATAAAGAGATACGGAAAAGGAAGGATGGAAATATGTCTATACTCACAAGAAATCGGGGAGCAATGCTGTTATTGATGCTTAACATTTTTTTGGCATTCATGGGGATTGGCTTAGTTGTTCCTGTGTTACCTAAGTTTATAAGTGAGCTAGGAATGAATGGTTCCTCGATGGGACTGATGGTTGCAGCTTTTGCGTTGACACAGCTTTTATTGTCACCATTGTCAGGAAAGTTGTCTGATCGTTATGGACGTAAAAAGTTGATTGTTTCTGGGATGTTCATCTTCATGTTATCAGAGCTTGTTTTTGGACTAGCGAGTTCTATTCCTACCCTGTTCATAGCACGAATCATGGGCGGAGCAGGGGCTGCGTTGCTTACTCCTTCTATTATGGCCTATGTCGCAGACGTAACCTCGTTTGAGGAAAGAGGCAAGGGGATGGGCATGATCAATGCAGCGATTAACACAGGCTTTATAATCGGGCCAGGGATTGGCGGTTTGCTTGCCACATATGGAATACGCATTCCCTTCTTTGCGGCAGCAGGAGCTGCGGGAATAGCAGCTATTTTGTCTCTGTTAGTGCTGCCTGAGTCTTTGAGCAAGGAAAAACAACAATATAATAGAGAGCTTCCACGTCAGAAAGAAAACCTTTTGCAGCAATTTGCTAAGTCCTATCAATCTCCATATTTCATGGGTTTACTCATTGTATTTGTCGTTGCTTTTGGGTTAGCTAACTTTGAAACAGTGTTTGGACTGTTTGTTGACCATAAATATGGTTTTACACCGATGGATATTGCCATCATCATAACGACAGGCTCCATTTTGGGAGCAGTTGTCCAAGCGACTATATTTGGATGGATCATTAATCGTTTTGGAGAGAAAAAAGTAATTCACCTCTGTTTGGCTATTGGGGGCCTGTTCATTTTTCTAACCCTATTTGCTGAACAGTACGTGATGATTATGCTGACGACCTTCATCATTTTTCTGGCTATGGATATCCTTCGTCCGGCAGTAAGCACTTCTCTATCGCGGCAGGCCGGAGATGAGCAAGGCTTTGTGGCAGGCATGAACTCATCCTATACCAGCTTGGGTAATGTGATTGGACCGCTAGTTGCGGGATTGCTGTTCGATGTTCATATTAATCTGCCTTATATGGTTGCAGCTATAGCGTTACTGGCTTGTCTTGTCCTTTCACTACGTTCCAAGCAAGCGGGTGAGCAACACTCGATAGCCCGCGCAGCAGAACAGCATAGAGGAGGATAGCCGCAGGTCTATACTCATCCCCGACTTAGGTCTAGGTTCAAAAACCGTCTGGGGTCCGTTTTGTCAAACACTTGTTCAGCGTACAATAAGGACATAAGCAAGACACAGTGAAAGGCGGTGAGAGATGATGAGAGTTAACAAAGGGAATGGGTTAGCCATTGTACTGATCGTGTTGGGTTCGATTATGCTGCTCGGTAAGTTTACTCCGTTTTTCGGTCACTTTTTAGGACATCTGATTGGTTACTTAATTCCGATAGCTATGATCATGCTAGGCTACTACGGTGTGAAAAAAGGAAATGCGCTCTTCGGCTGGATCGTACTTGTACTCGGGGGACTAATTTTGCTTGGCAAACTGTCCTGGCTTCTGGGACCTCTACTAGCAATCGGGTTAATCATATTTGGTGTATCCATGCTGAGCGACCGCAGAAGACGCTACTGATTTAACAGCTTTGAGAATGAAGAAATTGTACGAACACAAAGAATCTAAATTATGAAGATACGAAATTGTGAAAGGAGTAGACGCCAATGAGTGTTTTTCGAAGAATGCGCGATATCACGGTAGCGACCTTCAATGAGCATTTGGAACAAAGCCAAGACCCGGTGCAACTGATTGACCAGTTCTTGTATAATACCCGCCAGGAAATTGCCGAAGCGGAAAAACTCCATCAACAGTATGCGATGCATACAAGACAGATGAAGCAGCAGTTGGATCATGCTTTGTCTATGCAGACCAAACGGGAGGAACAGGCGCTACTGGCTTTAAAGGCTGACGAAGAACATATCGCGAAGCTGGCCCTTCAGGAGAAAATGCTATATGCAGAAAAAGAAGAGCAGTATAGAGAACTGTGGGAGCAGAGCCGTGAATCACTACGTGAGCTTGAACAACAGCTAGATACGTTAAAGACAGAATATCAAACGGTACACAGCAAACGTCAGTATTATGCGGCACGTGTACAGACGTTGAGACTCCAGCAGCAAATGAACGAACGGGCTGGTACATACGGTGGACGAAATGTTCCCCGAATGTTCAACCGCTTGGAAGACCGGGTAGCCGATATGGAGGCAGAAACGATGAGTCTGCGCGATTTACGTCGGGGTGAGGGCGACCATGCACAGGATGCCCAGGGCGGTGGATCGCTGCTCGAACAAGAGTGGGCGAGACTGAAAAGCAAGCTGAACAACAGCGGGAAGGAGTAAATTGATAATGACCCGAATTTACAGATCAAGCCGGGATAGAGTAATAACAGGTGTATGTGGCGGTCTTTCTGACGCAACAGGAATGGACTCAACATGGATTCGTATTCTGGTTGTGATCAGTTTCTTTATTACAGCAGGAACCACATTTATGATTTATGTGATTGCGGCACTGGTTATCTCCAAAGAGCCGAGATCTCCTTTCGATGGAGGATTTGGCCCTGACAGCGGACCCTACAATCAACAGGACCCACGCTATTATGGCAGTAACAATACGAGATCGCAGTATGGGCAGGGAACTGGTTACAATCAGGGCGGCGCATACGGCAATTCGAACCCGTTTTTTGGTCAAGATGCCCGCAACTCATCCAAATTTAACACAGGTCAGAACAACGACTTGGATTCCATGATGGAAGATATTGAGAAAAAGGCAATGAAAAAAGAATTGGCAGAGTTACGCAAAAAAGTAGAGCAATTCGAGAAGGGAGATCGTAAATAATGGGGATCTTTAAAAGAATGAAGGATATGACAAGAGCATCGGTGAATGAAGTGTTGGATAAAGTGGAAGATCCGATTATTATGTTGAATCAATATTTGCGCGATATGGAGGCGGAAATTCACGAGGCTGAGGTAACGGTTGCCAAGCAAATGGCGAATGAACGACGTATGAAACAGCGTTTGGAGGAAGCGGTACGTGTATCCAATGAGCGTGAGAAGCAAGCCGAATCCGCATTGCGAAATGGTCAGGAAGAAGTAGCGCGCAAGCTGTTGGGAGAGAAGATTTATTTTGTGCAAAAGCAGGACGAATACCGCGACTTGCATACACAAGCTGAGCTTCAAGCAAAAGAATTGGTACAGCAGCTTCACGACATGAAAGATGAATTCTATAAAATGCGCAACAAACGCAATGAGCTGGTATCTCGTGCGCAAATGGCGAAAGCCAAAAAGCAAATGTCTCAAATCAATAGTCTGCACACGATTGAAAGTGGGTCTGCTTCACTGGGATTCCACCGTATGGAAGAAAAAATCATGCAAATGGAAGCTGAAGCTGACGTACTGCGTGCTCCTTACCGTCAAGCTCCAGGAGAAGCATATGTTAATCCGGCAGAGGCTGAAAAACAGTTTAAAGTGGATGAGCAGCTTCAACAGCTTAAGTCCAAAATCCAGACAGGTGCTAAACCAGTAGATATAAAAAAGGACTGACTACTCGGAAATAAGACATTATGATATGCTGTATGGAATGGACACTGGTCAATGATCGTGCTCAATCTGTATGGTTAGGGAAAGCCATATGGCGGATGTCGCGCCACTATGGCTTTTCCTTCCTGTATAAACAAAAAGGGGGTGCAGCATGGAGAGAAGAAAATCAGCCTTGGCACTGGCAGGGATCGCTGTCGGAGTTATCATTTTATTCGGTCAGTGGATTGGGTTCCTCTCCGTGGTTGCACTGATCCTGATGTTGACCGGAATATATAAGATTCGCAATTCCAAAATCAAAAAGGGTTACACGATGCTCGCAATTGGTGCTGGACTGTTGGTGCTGGATCATTTGTTCCTGTTTGTGGTAGTCACACTGGCATCATTAGCTGTGTTCTATTCACGTTCAAGGAAGCTGCATAAAGGTCAAGGTTCCATATTCAAGCACAATTTTATATCCAATCATAAATGGGATGAAGTGCCGTGGAGTTTACGGAGCACAAGTATATGGCATGTGGTTGGAGATGTGGACGCCGATCTGACGTTGGCTCTCCCAGAGGAACGTGAAACCGTCATATTTTTGCAGGGAATCTTCGGTGACATTGACATCACGCTACCAGATAATTACGGTGTAGAGGTGGAGATGTTCGTATTGTTCGGGCAGATTCAGTTTGACCGGGATCATGAGGCGGGAATGCTCAATCGACTGGTTTGGAAGTCTCCCCATTTTGAGCAGAGTGAATATAAAGTGAAGTTTGTCGTTTCGTACTTGGCGGGCGATGTCCGCGTCCGATTTTATTGAATCAGGAGGAGCCGGGATGAATCATAAAAAAACGTCCAACATGGTAACCCGCAGTATGGGTGAAGGTATCCTCCTGTGTGTTGTTGTGGGCGTAGTTGTCTTTTATATGCTGTATACATATGGATATGTGAAGTCGTTCCCAACCTGGGGAATGATATTGAAATTTGCAGGAGCTGTTGTACTGGTGTTGATTGGTACAGGGGCAATGTATGGATTTTATGAGAGCTACCGTTTTAAAAGCAGGCTGGAAATGTTGAGAGAGACGTTGTTGATGTGGGAAAAGGGGACTCCTGCACGTGAGTTACCACCACTGGGACATGATGAGCTAGGCAGGCTGGGAGAACAGCTGGAACGGATCGGGCGTAAATGGCAGGAACAGGTTACGTCTTTACAACGCTTATCCACGGATAATGCTCAGCTGGCAGAACAGGCACGAATGACTGCGATTGTGGAGGAGCGGCAGCGGCTGGCCAGAGAGTTACATGACGCAGTATCACAGCAATTATTTGCTATTTCAATGACGGCGACGGCTGTGGGCAGGACGCTGGATAAGGATTTTGATAAAGCGCAGCGTCAAGTTGCGCTAATTGAAGAAATGTCTTCCGTGGCACAATCCGAAATGCGGGCGTTACTACTTCATCTACGGCCTGTCTATTTGGAAGGGAAGCGGCTTGAGCAGGGTTTGCGTGATTTGGTACAGGAGTTGCAGGCAAAGGTACCGATGGAGATTGATTTTGAGATTGAAAGCGGAGTACAGTTGGTTAAAGGCATTGAGAACCACTTGTTTCGTATTGTTCAGGAAGCGATGTCTAATACATTGCGCCATGCCAAAGCAACCCGCATGGAAATTCGTATCGTGCAACGCCCGGATTCCATCAGGCTGACGATTCGGGATAACGGTATTGGTTTTGAACTGGATGAGAAAAAGCAGACTTCATATGGATTATCCACCATGCAGGAGCGGGTCAGTGAAATTGGGGGAGCTATTCAGTATATAACGGCTCCAGGAAAAGGAACACGGATTGAAGTGTCCGTGCCAGTTATTAATGATGAAAGCGGAAGGAACGATGATCATGGAGACGGAATTACCGATTAGCGTACTGCTGGTAGACGACCATGAAATGGTACGGATTGGTCTTGCGGCGGTGCTGGGGACGGAAGAAGGTATTGAAGTGGTCGGCGAGGCCGGAAGCGGAGAAGAAGGCATACGGTTGGCTTCCGAATACAAGCCAAATGTGATTTTGATGGATCTGGTCATGGATGGCATGGATGGCATCGAAACGACACGCCAAGTAACTCGCCTGCTTCCAGAGACAAAGGTGATTGTACTGACGAGTTATTTGGACGATGAGAAAATGTATCCGGTCATTGAGGCAGGGGCATTCAGCTATTTGCTCAAAACGTCTCGTGCTTCCGAGATAGCAGATGCCATCCGTGCAGCTGCACGCGGACAGTCCGTACTAGAGTCACAGGTGGCCTCCAAGATGATGAATCGATTCCGCCAGACACAGGCTGAAGCACCCGCACATACGGAGTTGACTGATCGTGAGATGGAGGTGCTTCGCCTGTTGGCACAAGGGAAGTCTAACCAGGATATCGCAGATGAGCTGATTATCGGGATTAAGACGGTAAAATTCCATGTCACGAACCTTCTCGCTAAATTAGGAGTGGAAGACCGTACACAGGCGGCGATCTATGCCTATAAGAACGGATTAGCAGAGTAGAATGTAGAATAAGCGATTATAAAGAATCGGAGACGACAATAGTCCTCCGGTTCTTTTGTGTTCCATAACAAGGTGTTTAGATTAGGAGAAATAAAAAGGCGATTAAAGCCAGATCTAGTGCAAGCCCTGCCCCGTATCCATATCCGCCGTACCCACCGCGATAGCCTGCTCTGCCATTTCCATAACTACTGTAGCCATCTCCAGCAAATCCGCCTGCGTCATAAGGAAAGGATGGATTCAGAGGTTCGTTAGGCGGCTTAATTAAGGCATTTAGTTTGGCAGAGGTACGAGCTTTGTTTTTAGGATTCCTTTTTTTCTTTTTAGAGGAATTCTTTTTTGGGGCTTGTTTTCCTTTGTTACTGTAGCTCCCGGCGTAGAGACTGCCAGGAAAGGAGGGTGGATATCCGTTCAACATCAGCTTGCCTTTGCTACACCCACTTAAGATGCCGATGTGTCGTGTACCATCACGCATAACGGCACAGACCAGACGTCCACCATGAGGTGCCACATTGGCTTCATTTACAGGATAAATCGGAAACATGATTTCACCTCTTTTGGTGTAAGATGCATTGTGATCATAGTCTATTCTTACGTTGCCTACGATGTATGGTCGAACACCCAGTAGGCAGATGAATATTTTAGAAGGGCTTTACCGTATTACTGTGTGTATAAAACCTCTGACAACGGGAATGCTATTGGTAGATTCATAGATTTCATCCAGCCGAAAAAGAACGTATCCAGAGCGTAGGTGTGGGAATCGGATGGTTGTAGAACGGGGGGAACGATAATGTTAAAAGCAGAGCTGATTAAAAAGGGGATTATTGCGATTTTGGTATTAGGAACGGTGCTGGTACTGGCTGGCTGGCGCTACGGAACCCTTCAGACAAACCGATATGATTCCCGCGAGGCAGAAACGGCTTTACGCTCATTGTTAACCATCTCGGATCAGGCCCCGGGTACGCTGGATAAGCTAGTTGTGAAGTGGCAAGGCGATTGGAGTTCTAACTATGAAGAACCGGCAGATATGGCGGCACAGATAGCTGATCAGCTGAATATACCCACAGTAAACAAACTCGTAGAAAATGGACACACGGTTTATCGTTCTGTTCGTGATAGTGAGGATCTAAGAATTCGCTTAAATGTGATGGAACATCAAACTAGACAATGGTATGTAGTTGTTCAACTGGAGAGCAACGATGCAGGACGTGAGCGGTTGATTCAGCTTCATAAGCTTTGTGCTGAGCAATTAAAATCTATGGGGATTCAAGCGCAGTGGAACACGGCCCTTCAGCGTTCGCTGCATACAAAGGAATCCAAAGATCAACTGTTAAAACTGACGGAGGCGAGCTTAACAGGGAACATCTCCATGCAGGCCAAAGAAAGATATACGGATGCGACTACTGTGGCTATATCCTATGAAGCTCCAGAGCTGCCGTTAATGATTCAAAGCGGTGAGCATCAGGTCCAGATGCAGATGGCTGTACATGAAGATAGGGAGCAGCAGGATACACGTATAACGCTCGGTTTTCCGCTCATTACAATTGAATACTGACTTATAAGGTAAATTTATGATTCATCGGATAGCTTATCCATGTAGGATATGATAAAATATCATCAAATCTTTAGTTCCATGTTTTTCGAAAATCAAGTATGATCTTGTATAAATATACACAATACTACATGCGGATTTCGGGGATTGTGGATTGCGGAATCTTGACATGGGAAGAATGAGGTACTTCATGGCTGACATACCTGCTAAAGAATCTGTTGTGACGCAAGGCGCAGTTCTGTTTATTTTTGGCGCTACGGGCGATTTGGCTCGTCGCAAGCTTTTTCCTGCTATTTACAGCTTGTACCGCGAAGGCAAGCTTGCTGAAGATTTTGCCGTTATTGGTGTAGCAAGGCGTCCGCGTACAGAGGAAGAATTCCGTAATGACCTGTATGCTTCCATACAGGAGTTTAGTCGCTACAAAGCAGAAAATGATCAAGAATGGCAGGCATTTGCCGAGCATTTTGAATATAAATCGCTGGATATCAACAATGTCGAAGGGTTCCATGAGCTGAGACAACAGACGGAGTCTATAGAAAGCAAGTTTAACATACCGGGAAATCGGTTGTTTTATTTGGCCTTGGCTCCTGAATTATTCGGAAGCGTGTCGAAGAGCTTGAAAGATGGCGGCATGATGGATGGCAAGGGCTGGAATCGCCTGGTAATTGAGAAGCCATTCGGTTATAACCTCGAATCTGCACAAGAATTGAACGTTGAAATACGAGAAGTATTTGCCGAAGAAGAAATTTATCGGATTGATCACTATCTTGGCAAGGAAATGGTACAAAATATTGAGGTGATCCGCTTCGCGAACGCCTTCTTTGAACCACTGTGGAATAATAAGCATATTGCCAATGTGCAAATTACGCTTAGTGAAACGGTAGGGGTGGAGGAACGCGGAGGTTA
Source organism: Paenibacillus sp. NMA1017 (assembly GCF_058895805.1). NCBI lineage: Bacteria > Bacillati > Bacillota > Bacilli > Caryophanales > Paenibacillaceae > Paenibacillus > Paenibacillus sp. NMA1017. Next base: position 17,614 of record NZ_JBZXYR010000005.1, read on the forward strand.
CTACGATCATTCCGGCGCCTTGCGGGATATGGGACAGAACCATATGCTGCAAATGCTAACGATGATTGCGATGGAGCCACCTAGTCGTTTGTTGCCTGAGGATATCCGTGATGAAAAGGTGAAAGTGCTGCGTTCGCTGCGCCCTTTTGAAACGTCTGAGGATGTGAAAACCAATGTGGTGCGTGGTCAATACACCGAAGGCAGTTATCGCGGTCAGCAGTTGCCGGGGTATCGCCAAGAAGACAAGGTTGATCCACAATCGAACACAGAGACTTATTTTGCTTCACGCGTGTTTGTTGATAATTTCCGTTGGGCTGGCGTACCGTTCTATATTCGTACGGGCAAACGTCTCCCTGTAAAAACAACGGAGATTGTTGTGGAATTTAAGAGCATGCCAACGAACGTGTACCTCGGTCAAAAGCATAAGCTGGAACCGAACTTGCTCGTGATTCGGGTCAATCCAATGGAGGGCATTTACATTAAAATCAATGCCAAGAAACCTGGTTCGGAATCAGATATTGAGCCACTGGCTATGGATTTTTGCCAAAGCTGTATGGTGGGTATCAACTCACCGGAGGCTTATGAACGGTTGCTGATGGATGCGATTGAGGGTGATTCGACGTACTTCACGCGTTGGGATGAGGTTGCCACGGCATGGGGATTCGTCGATCGAATCGCCAAAGCATGGCAGCAGACCCCGGATACGCTGGAAACCTATGCAGCAGGCTCATGGGGACCGGAAGGTGCTCACAAGCTATTGGAGCAAGATGGCTTCAAGTGGTGGCCGGTTAGCGGTCAGGATGAAGATAATGTCATCTGGCGAGTAGGCGGCGTTCAGTAATCCCGATTTGTCCTGCATCCCCCTATGTCCTGTTCAGGACGTAAGGGGATGCTTTGCGTTCGGAGTGTGCTATAATAGCTTAGTCTCAGGTTTTCAGTTTGCAACTGATTATAAGTTAAAGGCAGGCTAAAACATGTAAATAGATCGTATTTATAATGAATATGGTAACGGGGTACGCCAAATAATGGAGCTAACGGCAATGAGTCGATAGAGCCGATGAACCTATGAAAACAGGCGTGCATCATGGCCTTTTTATGAATAGCTTGAGCAGGAATGCAATGGATTTGATCATGAAGGGATATGTGAAATGAGTAAAACAACAGATATACTTCAACAGGAAGTCGACAAACGGCGTACGTTTGCGATTATTTCTCACCCGGATGCGGGTAAAACGACACTGACGGAAAAGCTGCTGCTATTCGGGGGCGCGATTCGTCTTGCTGGCTCAGTTAAAGCGCGTAAAGCAAGCAAACACGCCACGAGTGACTGGATGGAGATTGAAAAACAGCGGGGGATCTCTGTAACATCCTCAGTAATGCAATTTGATTATAATGGTCACCGCATCAACATTCTGGACACCCCAGGTCACCAGGATTTCAGTGAAGACACGTATCGTACATTAACAGCAGCAGATAGTGCAGTCATGCTGATTGACGTAGCGAAGGGTGTGGAAGCGCAAACGATTAAGCTGTTCCAAGTTTGTGCAAAGCGTGGAATTCCGATTTTCACCTTCATTAATAAACTAGATCGTGAGGGACGCAGTCCTTTTGATTTGATGGAGGAGCTGGAGCAGGTGCTTGGCATCCGTTCGGTGCCTATGAATTGGCCGATTGGTACAGGACGCGAGCTGTGCGGTGTCTATGACCGTGTCAAAAATCAGGTCGAGCTATTTCAGGGAGATGACCATTCCACGATCAAAGTACAAAAAGTGGAAGATTACAATGATCCGATCATTCGTGAGATGGCGGGCGAATATTTGCATGACCAATTATGCCAAGACTTAGAGTTGCTTGACGTCGCGGGTGACCCTTTTGACATGGAGAAAGTACAGCGCGGAGAATTGACACCTGTATTCTTCGGCAGTGCGATTAATAATTTTGGTGTACAAACATTTTTGGAAAACTTCCTTCAACTTGCTCCTAAACCGGAGCCGCGCCGTAGTACAGCTGGGGAAATTGAGCCAACAAACGAAAAGTTTACCGGCTATGTATTTAAAATTCAAGCGAACATGAACCCGGCTCACCGTGACCGTATTGCATTTTTGCGTATTGTCTCTGGTAAGTTTCAACGCGGAATGAGTGTTAAGCATGTACGGATGGGCAAGGAGATTAAGCTGTCTCAGCCACAGCAGTTTCTGGCACAGGACCGTGATATTGTCGAGGAGGCTTTTCCTGGCGATATTATTGGATTGTTTGACCCAGGTATTTTCCGTATTGGTGATTCACTCAGCCAAGGTAGCGAGGTTGTGTTTGATGAATTGCCGACCTTCTCGCCTGAGATCTTTGCCAAGGTAACGGTGAAAAATGCCTTGAAGCACAAACAGTATCTGAAGGGGATTGACCAGTTGACCGAGGAAGGTATGATTCAGGTGTTCCGTACGGTAAGCTTTGACGATACGCTACTGGGTGTTGTCGGCCAACTGCAATTTGAAGTATTTGAGTACCGCATGAAGGGTGAATATGGCGTTGATGTACAGCTTCAGCGTATGCCATTCCAATTTGCACGTTGGATTGTGGATGAGCAGATTGATCCGAGCAAGTTCCGTATTAACTCTACGCTGGTAAAGGATAAGAAGGGCAATTATGTCGCCTTGTTCGAAAACGAGTATGCCATGCGTACGGCTATGGAGAAAAATCCGACAGCTAAGTTTTTAGAAATGGCTCCATAAGATTGAATAAGCAGAACAGTTTGATCTCAGTCATTTAGTATATATACAACGAATAGTCCACTCGATGTTAATGCGAGTGGACTATTCTCATTTTCGAATACGGGTAAAATAATGAGCACAATTAAATCGGAACAAAGAGTTAAATAGCTAGAGCTAGGTTAAGGGTACGGGTTTAATTTTATCAATTTGTTCATGTGCCAAATGGACGAAATCGTGCTGCTGGTTTGGACTCATATGCTTCCAAGCGATTTCAAGAATGACACCCAATCCAGGCAAAGCGGCCTCCGGTCCGTCCACTGATCCAATAATCATGTCCGTAAGATCAGCTTCTGATTTGCCGTGTACTTTGTGAACAATTGCTTGTCGTAAATCCATTGTAATGGGCATGTGTACCTCCCGTATGTTGTAGTAGTGGTCGAATGTATTATGGCTTGGGCTGTTGTCCAGTATACATGGAGAAGCATTTGGCATAAGTATGTCAAAATTTATGTTTGTAGCATGATATGCTATACTATGACGGACAGTATGGTGATCGGGAGGTAAAGAAGGAATGGCAAAAAAACAGTATGCGGTCATTGGTATGGGCCGTTTTGGTTCCAGTGTTGCCAGTGCGCTGAGTGAGATGGGTTTTGATGTGCTGGCTATTGACTCGGACGAGCAGCGTACACAGGAAATGTCGAATATTGTGACGCATGCGGTGTCTGCCGACTCGACGGATGAGGAAGCACTGCGAGCGCTGGGTATCCGTAATTTTGACGTAATCGTAGTTGCAATTGGCGAAGATATACAGGCTAGTATTCTGACGACATTGATTCTCAAGGACATGGGCGTACCGGCTCTTGTGGTCAAGGCACAAAATGAGCTGCACGGGAAAGTGCTGCAAAAAATAGGTGCGGATAAAGTCGTTTATCCTGAACGGGATATGGGGTTACGGGTAGCCCATCATTTGACATCTCCCAACATTTTGGATTATATCGAGCTGTCCAAGGACTACAGTATTTTGGAGATGAGAGCCGCTGATTCCATGATTGGCAAAAACCTGAAGGAGCTAGACATACGTGCACGCTTCGGCTGCAATGTGATGGCGATTCGCAGAAATCAGGAAATGAATATTTCACCTTATGCCGAAGATCGTCTGGAGCCGGGTGATGTACTTGTCATTGTGGGCCACAAGGATGATCTGACCAAACTGGAGCTGGCATTTGCAGCCTAACGAAGGCTTGATGTTCAAGTGCAAGTGATGCATCATTTATTTTTAAGAAACGGACAAAGAAACGGAAGGTTAAACGAATGGAAATCATTTCACCGAATAATGCGCGTGTAAAAGAGTGGGCGCAACTGCTGGAGAAAAAGCATCGCACACGGCAGCATAAATATATTGTCGAGGGTATTCATCTGGTGCAGGAAGCGCTGCGTTCGAACGCGGCTGTCGAAACCGTCGCCTATGATTTGGACAAGGGCATTCCCGCCGAGCTGAATGGCCTGAATCCAGCCGATCAGCCGGTGGAATGGGTTCCCGTGTCAGCGGCGGTCATTGCAAAATGCACCGATACGAAGACGCCGCAGTCGGTCTTTGCCATCGTGCGTAAGGAGGAGCGCAGCACATTCCCGGCATTGTTGGAGCAGCCGGATGCGCTAGTGATGGTGCTGGACGGGGTACAGGACCCCGGCAATGTAGGCACTATCATCCGCAGCGCTGACGCTGCTGGAGCCGCAGGCGTAATATTGGGTCATGGCTGCGCCGACCTGTACAATCCCAAAACGATCCGCTCCACGATGGGATCGTTATTTCACCTGCCGGTGATTGAAGGCAGTCTGGAGGAGCTTTTACCACAGGCGAAAAGTAAAGGTGCCCGCTTGCTCAGCACCTCGTTGGATGCGAGCTTGTCATGCTATACCATAGATTTGCGTGCTTCCACTTGGCTTGTGATCGGAAACGAAGGCCAAGGTATTTCTGCTGTTACTGCGCGCATGGTGGATGAGTCGGTATTCATTCCGATGCAGGGGCAAGCGGAATCACTGAACGCAGCGATGGCTTCTACGGTGCTATTATTTGAGGCGATGAGACAACGAAACTAAGAGAATGAACACGGGGCTGTTGTGGGTTATAACATCAATTGAGACTGTTTATATCATCTAATGAGGCAGTCAATATCCCCGAAAACCCAGTGAAATCAGGAATAAAGGCTAAGTGAATACAAAATTATCTGAAGGAAAAATTACCTTTGCTTGGCTAAAATTTTGTTATATACATTTTTAGCTACAGGACAATCTAATATCTAATCTAAATAGCCCCGTTAAAAAGGGGCTTTTTTACTTTATGTATAGTAGGTGTGCTACATTTTTCAAGGCTTTTTTCCACATGAAGAAAATATGTCTTTATATTTTGCGAACAATGCAGAGTATTACTGGAAGGAGGGAGTAGTTTCGTGCCCAAGTATGCGGCATCAGCTAAAAATATAGTCACGTATCATCCTATTCGTTCTTCTGTCGCCAAGGAGATTCTTAGAGGAGACAAATCTGAAGAGCAATCCATAAGAATGCTCAAGCATGTTTTTTCACATTTAACCATGTTAAAATGAAAAAATAATTAGAGATATGGCATGGAGAGAAGGCAGGGAGAATCAATGAAACCAAAACTTAACGATGTTGCACAATTAGCTGGAGTTTCACCGACTACGGTTTCTCGCGTACTTAATAATCGTGGCTATATCAGTCAAGAAACGAAGGATCAAGTTCATAAAGCGATGCAGGAGCTAAATTATTTTCCTAATGATGTAGCTCGGTCATTATTTAGTAAACGGACAAATCTGATTGGATTAATCATTCCAACTACAAGCAACCCATTTTTTGGAGAGCTGACTTTCCATATAGAGAATATTTGTGCGTCATTAGGCTATAAGCTGTTGCTTTGTAATAGTTTAAATCAGCTGGATAAAGAAGAGTCTTATGTAGATATGCTTATGCGAAATCAAGTTGACGGTATTATCGTTGGTACACACAACCGAGGTATCGTAAATTATGAACAGAAGAATATTGCCGTCATTGCGATCGATCGCTTCCTATCCGATTCAATCCCAGTTGTAGGATCGGATAATTATATGGGTGGAAAACTGGCGTCAGAACTGCTTATTAAAAAGGGATGCAAGCATATCTTACACATAAATGGCCCTGTTGAATTGGAAACACCGGCAAGTTTAAGAAGAAAAGCATATGAAGATGTGATGAAGCAGTATGGTCGAAAGGCAATTACCTATGAAGTACATGATCCCTTCCACCAACAGAATCACGATGAACCGATTAAACGCTTGCTCGATGAACATCCTGAAGTAGATGGATTGTTTGCGAGTAATGACTTGGTGGCTGCGTCTTTTATTGCTAAAGCAAGAAGAAGAGGAAAACGTGTTCCTGAAGATATTCGCGTAATTGGATATGACGGAACAGAAACAACCCGCAATCTTCTCCCTGAATTAACGACAATTCAGCAACCAATACAGGAGATCGCGAGATCTTCCATAGAGTTACTTATTAAAGAAATTGAAGGTGGATTCAGTGATGTCCCGCGAGAAACCTATCTACCAGTGAAACTGATTGAAGCTAGTACAGCTTAATACAATTTCCATAGTTTTCAGCATTGTGATATAAGGTAGAGCTATCCTTATTAGAGTAATTGAAATCAAAGAGGAGAGCTCTTTTTCTTTCGAAAATATGTCAAGCGGTTGACATATGAAAGCGGTTGACATATAATCGATCTGTAAATACGGAAGTGCTTTCATTTACATTAAATGTTCAACTTGAGGAGCGTTCGATATGAGAAAGTCAAAGAGCATGTACTGGAAACTAAGTGCCTATTTCTTCTTTTTCTTCTTTACTTGGTCAGCAAGTTATTCATTGTTCTCCATCTGGCTAGGGCAAGAAATCAGTCTGAATGGTGCTGAAACAGGTGTTATCTTTACTGTAAACGCTATCTTTGCGCTATGTATGCAACCGCTTTATGGCTATATATCTGATAAAATCGGATTAAAGAAGCATATTTTATTTCTAATCAGTTCTTTGCTCTTATTTGTTGGTCCTTTCTATATTTTTATCTATGGACCGTTACTTCAATACAATGTATTTCTCGGCGCCATTGTAGGTGGATTATACTTGGGTATTTCTTTTTTGGCAGGGATCGGAGCCATCGAATCTTATGTCGAGAAAGTCGGCCGAAAATATGACTTTGAATACGGAAAATCTCGTATGTGGGGCTCGCTAGGTTGGGCAGCAGCAACATTTTTTGCTGGTCAGCTCTTCAATATCAACCCTAACATTAACTTCTGGATTGCATCAGTATCTGCTGTCATTCTGTTTATCATTACGATGACAATTAAAGTTGAAATGACAGATTCCGAGATGGAGCGAGCAGAATCCGTTAACTTTAAGCAAATCGGCTATTTGTTTGCAAATAAGCATTTGTGGTTCTTCATTTTATATGTTCTTGGTGTTACCTGTATTTACAATGTGTATGATCAGCAGTTCCCGAATTACTTTTCATCGACGTTCTCAACGGTTGATTTAGGCAATCAAGTTTACGGTTACTTAAATTCCCTACAAGTATTCTTGGAAGCAGGTATGATGTTCTTAGCGCCTTTCATTGTCAACAAAATTGGAGCCAAAAAGGGTCTGATATTGGCAGGGTTCTTGATGGCGTTCCGGATCATGGGTTCAGGCTTAGTTATTGGACCTTATGGAATCTCAGCTATGAAATTGATTCACGCATTGGAACTGCCAATCATGCTGATCTCCGTATTTAAGTACTTGGCTGCTAATTTCGATACGCGTCTGTCTTCGATCTTGTATCTGGTGGGATTCCAGTTTATGAGTCAGGTAGGAGCTTCGATCTTCTCGCCAATCGCCGGTATGTCTTATGACATTAGAGGTTTTGCAAATACGTACGTGATTATGGGTGTATTCGTATTTGTCTTTACAACAATCTCAATCTTTACCTTAAAGAAAGAACCGAAAAATCTAGATCCCAAGCCTAACAAGCATATTGAAACAGCATAGGAGGAAGACGAATGAACACATATAATAACAATACGAAGCAAGCTGAGGAAGCATTGAAACAGGCAGAAGTGAAAATGAACAAGCGGTACCGATTAGGTTATCATATTATGGCACCAGCAAACTGGATTAACGATCCAAATGGATTAATTCAATTTAAAGGTGAATATCATGTCTTCTATCAGCATCATCCTTATGATGAGAACTGGGGGCCAATGCATTGGGGTCACGTGAAGAGTAAAGACCTTGTACATTGGGAGCATTGTCCGATTGCATTAGCGCCTGGAGATGCGTGTGACCTTGATGGTTGCTTCTCAGGAAGCGCAGTAGATAATAACGGCGAACTGACATTGGTCTATACTGGTCATCACTATATTGATCAACCAAACAATATCTTTTTCCAAAATCAAAATGTGGCAGTAAGCACAGATGGCATTCATTTTACAAAACTAAGGCAGAATCCCGTAATCGCTGAACCTCCGACAGATAGCTCCCAGCATTTTCGTGATCCGAAGGTATGGAAGCATGAGGATACATGGTACATGATCCTAGGTAACAGCACGAAAGAAGATTTGCCGCGTGTTATTCTATATACATCTCCTGATCTTAGAACTTGGGCCTATCATGGTGTGCTTCTGCAGGGAGATAAAAATATGGGCTTCATGTGGGAGTGCCCTGATTTCTTTGAGCTGAACGGTAAGCATATATTTATATTCTCCCCACAAGGTATTGATGCGCAAGGAGATAAGTACAATAACTTGTTCCAGACGGGATATTATGTTGGCGAATATAATTATGAAAGTAATGAATATAAGCATGGAGAGTTCATCGAGTTGGATAATGGCCATGACTTCTATGCGGTTCAAACTTTTCTAGATGATCAAGGTCGCCGCATTGCGATTGGTTGGATGGATATGTGGGAATCGGATATGCCGACGAAAGCAGACGGCTGGTGTGGAGCAATGACGATCCCACGTTTAATTACGTTGGGTGACAATAATAAAGTACTGATGACTCCAGTTGAAGAAATGAAATTACTTCGTCAAAGTAAACATGTTTTGTACCAATATGGTTCTATTTCTGGAAGTTACTACAAGGAAATTGAAGCCGATCTGCTTGAAGTTAAGGTAGTGTTCGACCTCACGAAGTCAAGCGCAGACCTGGTAGGCTTGAAGTTTCGCGGAACAGGTCGAGAAGAAACGGTTATCACATATTCTATTTCGGAGCAGAAACTTATGCTTAATTGTTCTAAATCAGGTAAGAAGACAGATGGAGTACGTCAAACAGCATTCAATGCTGAGGGACAGCTGACATTGCATGTATATCTGGATCGCTCATCCATTGAAATATTTGCGAATGAAGGACAAACTACGATGACAAGTCGCATCTATCCGAGTGAGAAATTGCTAGGCATAGAAATCATAACGGAGGGTGGAGAGGCACTAGTAAATGGGCTGACATATTGGAAATTGAAAGATATATGGCAAGCTGAATAACTCAATGAAAAGATTGCAGTTCATATTATGTAAAAGAAAAGTAAGATTTTTTATCGCTAAATTACTTAAGATAATCGGATTAACGTATAATCAAAAAAATTATTCCTCTTGGCTCTATGCAAAAGGATTTTCTGAATTTCTTGCAACAAAATATCTTAAATAGCGACTGAGTAGATCAGTGATCTCCGAAACATGTGCACTTCCAGACAAGACGAACAGCCAGGTATCTTTCGTAAAGTCGTTTATCTGGGGTTTCTTTCATAGTTCTATTTATTACCCAATAGGCGAATGAAGTAATGCTCTTGTATTCTAGGCATGGTTTAGTCTCAATTGATGATATAATCCATAGGAGCTATTTGTTATTATATCAAATGAATTTGACAGGTTCCCAAATCTTTGTTAGAGTTTCAATCAAATACGTATAACCTTTTCATGGGATGTTACCGATAGGGCATAACCTGAATTGGCTTGTTTACACTGTAAGTGTATACAGGCTGGTTTGGGTTTTTTTATTATCTGACACCCTCTGGTACTCCTTTTATCACACATTTGGAAGGAGAATGTTTATGTCCAGTTATATTTTTCCTAAAGACTTTTTATGGGGCGGTGCTCTTGCTGCTAATCAGGCCGAGGGCGCTTATTTGGAAGACGGTAAAGGATTGAGTCTGGTGGATCTGCTGCCTACCGGAGAGAAGAGAAGAAGCATAATGAAGGGGAATGTTCCTTCGCTGACTCCACTTGAAAGCGAATTCTATCCTTCCCACGAAGCCATTGATTTCTATCATCACTATCGCGAGGATATCGCGCTATTTGCAGAAATGGGCTTTAAGGCGCTGCGTGTTTCCATTGCATGGGCTCGTATTTTTCCAACAGGAGAAGACGCTATTCCAAATGAAGCAGGTTTGCAATTCTACGATGATTTGTTCGACGAGTTGCATAAACATGGCATTCAGCCAGTCGTTACTCTCGCTCATTTTGACGTGCCGGTGGATCTGGTCGAGAAATATGGGAGCTGGCGGAGCCGGAAGCTGGTAGGTCTGTTTGAAACCTATGCCAAAACAGTATTCACCCGCTATAAGGATAAAGTGAAATACTGGATGACATTCAACGAGATTAACATGCTTCTCCACTTGCCGTTTCTTGGCGCCGGTCTTGTTTTTCAAGAAGGTGAAAACGTTAAACAAATTCAGTACCAGGCTGCACATCATCAGCTTGTTGCAAGCGCGCTGGCTGTAAAAGCGTGTCACGAGATTATCCCGGATGCCAAGATTGGCTGTATGCTTGCTGCCGGCAGCTTCTATCCGTATACGTGTAATCCCGAAGATGTGTATCAGGGCATGGAAAAAGACCGCGAGTCCTACTTCTTCATTGATGTACAGTCACGCGGCGAATATCCTGGTTATGCGAAGCGCTTCTTCAAGGATCATGGATTAAATATTGAGATGGAATCAGGCGACGCAGCCATTCTGAAAGATCATACCGTTGACTATATCGGATTCAGCTATTATTCGAGCCGGACGACCAGCACAGACCCGGAAATCGTCAAGAACATGACCAGTGGTAATGTATTTGGCTCCGTAGCCAATCCATATCTGGACAAGTCCGAATGGGGCTGGACGATCGATCCAAAAGGATTCCGCATCACAGCCAACCAATTGCATGACCGTTACCAAAAGCCACTGTTCGTAGTGGAAAACGGTTTTGGTGCAAATGATGTGGTTTCGCCTGAAGGAGAAGTTAACGACGATTACCGGATCGACTATCTCAAGCGGCATATTGCCGAAATGGGTGAGGCTCTTCAAGACGGAGTCGAAATTATCGGTTACACAAGTTGGGGACCTATTGACATTGTCAGCGCCTCCTCAGGAGAAATGAAAAAACGCTACGGTTATATTTATGTGGACCGCGACAATGAAGGCAACGGTTCGTTGAAACGTATTAAAAAGAAAAGCTTCCACTGGTACAAAAACGTAATTCATTCCGACGGCGAAAATCTGGGTGAATAATCGTACCACAAGTAAATAGGATCGGACGTCCCGGGCCCACGGGGATTTCCGATCTTCGTTTCTTTATTGAAAGCGTTGACAATCGTTCCTCTTCGGGCTATACTTGACGCAATTCCATCATTTTTAGGATTGTTACTGCGTAGCAGGCAAAACCTAAGCCACGAATAACGGATGTTACAGTCTTGTTTATTTGGCGTGCTTCGGTTTTTTTCTGTTTACAATAAAGAGGATGGAGCATGTGTGGCTCTTGCTGGCATATGGAACGGGGGATCGAGATGAACATAGCAAAGGTCATTAACAACAATGTAATCAGCGTCTACCAGACGGACGGTACCGAACTCGTGGTGATGGGTCGGGGGATTGCTTTTAAGAAAAAGCCTGGAGACAAGGTAGACGAAACCAGAATTCAGAAGGTATTTGCTCTGAAAAACAAGCAGACATCCGATAACTTTAAAATGCTGTTGCGTGAGGTACCGCTTGATTTGATCGTGATTGTGGAGGAAGTCATTAATGACGCCAAGCATAATCTGAACAGAAAGCTGAACGAAAATATTTATGTTTCACTGACCGATCATATCAATTTCGCTGTTGAAAGATACCGGGAAGGATTGGAAATCAAAAACGCGTTATTGTGGGAAGTCAAGCAGCTGTATAAAGAAGAATTCGCGATGGGTCTGAAAACGTTGGAGCAAATCAAACAAAGGCTCGGTATTGAACTGCCTGTAGACGAAGCGGCTTATATTGCGATTCACATCGTAAATGCTGAAATGAACGAGGAAGTCATTACGACCATGAGTATCACGAAGTTTATCCAGCAAATTATCAATATTGCAAAATATCACTTTAAGGTTGATTTTGACGAGGACTCTCTGAGCTATTTCCGCTTTATTACGCATCTGAAATTTTTCGCCCAGCGTGTATTTAAGGGAAATCACTATGAAAATAACTATGATCATTTGTATGACATGATTAAGGAAAAGCACAAGGAAGCAGCTGCCTGCACAGAAAAAATTGGTGCTTTTGTGCAAAAAGAATACAACCACGAATTGACGAATGAAGAGAAGCTGTATCTGACCGTGCATATCGAACGAGTGGTGAATAGATAAGTCGAACTTTTTCGGCGAAAAAAGATCAAGTATATATGATTAAAAGTTTTTGTTGACAAATATGGTAGATTAATTATATTATGATAGTAACAGGAATTTAATAAGTTTTAACTGGGATTGTTACTGGTTATGCAGGCAAAACCTAAGTCATGAAAAATTGCGGGAATAAAGTGCCCACCATTTTTCAAGGCTTAGGTTTTTTGTGTGCCTAAATATGTAAAAAGCCCCTTAGAACATGGAGGTGTCCATCATGAGTAATGAAAAACTGGCTAAGGAAATTGTACACCTGGTAGGTGGCGAAAAAAATGTAGTATCGCTCGTTCACTGCGCCACACGCCTGCGTTTTGTGCTAAAAGATGAGGCAAAAGCAGACAAGGGAAAGTTGGAAAAAACCGACGGAATTATAACGGTAAAGCAGAGCGGTGGTCAGTTCCAGGTTGTAGTCGGCAACAAAGTACCAGAGGTATATAATGCCATCGGCAAAGTATCCAATATTTTGAATGAAACTGGAAAAGAAGATCATTCAGCTAAAGGCAACAAAGGATTTGGTGCCGTAATTGACGTAATTTCCAGCATTTTTGCACCTTTGCTCGGAGTTATGGCGGGGTCCGGTATTTTGAAAGGTCTGCTGCTGATTGCGAGCAACCTCGGCTGGTTGCTACCGAAAGACACTACCTATATGATTTTGTATGCTGCGGCCGACAGCTTGTTTTATTTCCTGCCGCTCTTGTTAGCGGTTACAACAGCACGGAAATTCGGTGGTAATATCTTCGTTGCCCTGACCATTGCCGGAGGGTTGCTTTACCCGACTATTGTCACGCTAAAAACGGAAGCTACACCTACGGACTTTTTCGGTATTCCTATTGTAATGATGAGTTATTCATCTACCGTTATTCCGATCATTTTAGCCATCATCGTCATGAGTAAGCTGGAAAAATGGTGCAATCGAGTGATCCATGAGAGCGTCAAAAACTTTATTACACCTTTGATTCTACTTGTAATTATGCTTCCTCTGACTTTAATGGTCTTCGGACCAGTCGGGGTGTACGTAGGTAACGGGATTGCTGCTGGACTCGTTGCTGCGTTCAGCTTTAGTCCGCTGCTGGCTGGGGCAATCCTCGGTGCTTGCTGGCAGCTGCTCGTTATCTTCGGTGTACATTGGGGCCTCGTACCTGTATTCATTAATAACATTGCTGTTAATGGCAGAGACGGAATCAAGCCTTCCGCTGCGGCTTCCATCTTCGCTCAAACCGGCGCTGCGTTCGGTGTTATGTTGAAAACCAAAAATAAAAAGCTGAAAACTCTGGCGGGTTCCGCTACGCTTACTGCTTTGTTTGGCATTACGGAGCCAGCCGTCTATGGGGTTACGCTGCCGCTGAAACGTCCATTTATTGCCGGTGTTATCGGCGGTGCTATCGGTGGTGCGATTATCGGTCAAGCAGGAACGCAGGCATTCGCCTCCGGCGCACCTGGATTGCTGACCTTGCCAATCTTTTACGGTCCTGGCGGACAAGGCTTCCCGGGATTGATTTTAGGGATTACGGTATCGTTTCTGGTTTCGGCCATTTTGACCTATATTCTAGGGTTTGAGGACCCGGTCGAAGCGGAAGAAACCACCGACAATTCGGCTAAAGAATCAACCTCACCAACGGATGTTTCCAATGAAGAGGTACTTAGCCCGATTGAAGGAACTGTGGTAGCTCTAACTGAAGTTCCAGATCCTGCATTTGCTTCAGAGGCTATGGGCAAAGGTATTGCCATCCAACCGACAACGGGCAGAGTCGTAGCCCCATTCGATGGAACCATTACTGTGGCGTTCAAGAAAAAGCATGCGCTTGCGGTTGTTTCACCCCATGGCGCAGAAGTTTTGATTCATGTTGGAGTAGATACAGTCAAGCTTGACGGTAAACATTTTACTTCTCATATCAAAGAAGGTGACGAGGTAAAAGCTGGGGATCTACTGCTTGAGTTTGATGTTGAGCAAATCAGGGCAGAGGGTTATCCTACGATTACGCCAGTTATCATTACAAACTCTTCCCAATATGTCGAAATCGTTCCAATCGCTCAAGGACAGGTAACGGAACAGGCCCCACTGTTGAAATTGTCTAGTGCTTCAAATGAGAAAGAAGGCATCGCCTGATGTCTTAAGGATAAAGCTCTGATGGTCCACATCCCGGATCATCAGAGCTTTTTTGTCGTCATTTTATGTAGCTGGTAAGCCCACTTGTAATTAACAATATGTCAATTAATTTAACTTGTATGGGAGTAAAAACTAATCTATAATTTTTTGTAATTATGCAAATTTTCTGAAAACATAGACTAGAAATCAATTGATTGATCAGGGGGAAATACAAGGAATGTTAGAGCAGTGGGCAGAGGCAGTAAACGGTGTCATTTGGAGCAATCCCGTAGTATATGTCTGTTTGGGCGTGGGACTATTATTTTCGATCATGACTCGATTCCTACAAATCAGGCATTTCAAAGAGATGATCCGTCTAGTATTTAAAGGGAAAAGTTCAGAGGCAGGTGTATCCTCTTTTCAGGCCTTTACGATGGCGTTATCAGGGCGTGTAGGGACTGGAAATATTGCGGGGATTGCATTGGCAGTCGGTATGGGTGGACCCGGGGCGATATTTTGGATGTGGGTCATGGCTTTTATCGGATCGGCTACTGCGTTTGTTGAATCCACATTGGCTCAGGTATATAAGGTAAAGCGCGATGGTCAGTACCGAGGTGGCCCAGCCTTTTATATTGAAAAAGGGACAGGCTTTAAATGGTTTGCCGTCATTTTTGCCGTTGCTGCGTTGGTCGCGATGTGTTTACTGATGCCGGGAACTCAATCGAACTCCATTGCCGTAGCTTTTCATAGCTCGTTTGGCATGGATATGAAGGTTTCAGGGATACTAGTAGTCGTGTTGCTGGCCCTTATCATTTTTGGGGGTGTAAAAAGGATTGCCAATGTGGCTCAGATTGTCATACCGTTTATGGCACTTGGCTACATCCTTGTCTCTTTTTATATTATGATGACGAATATTACTGCGCTTCCTGATGTATTTTCGCTGATTTTTCGCAGCGCCTTTGGCGTGGATTCTGTGTTTGGCGGTATAGCAGGGACAGCGATTGCCTGGGGCGTAAAACGGGGTATTTACTCCAACGAAGCCGGACAAGGCTCAGGTGCGCATCCGGCAGCCGCCGCGGAAGTGTCTCATCCCGCAAAACAGGGGCTAGTCCAGGCATTTTCCGTGTATGTGGATACCTTTTTAGTCTGTACGTCTACGGCTTTTATGGTCTTATTCACAGGTATGTACAACGTAAAGGGACCGGGTGGCAATTTTATTGTACAGCATCTACCGGGTGTTGAAGAGGGGACTCAATATACACAGGCTGCTATTGAATCAGTATTTCCGGGTTTTGGGTCGAGTCTGCTGTCCATTACCTTGTTCTTTTTCGCTTTTACGACCATTATCGCGTATTATTACATCGCAGAAACGAATATGGCCTATCTGGTTGCCGATCGTAAAGCCAAATGGCCCATGTTCGTCCTAAAGCTGGTTATTCTGGGTTCAACGTTCTATGGAACGGTTGTCAAGGAATCGGCCCTGGCGTGGACACTGGGGGATATGGGGGTCGGCATTATGCTTTGGGTGAATCTGATTGCTATGATTCTGCTCGCCAAACCTGCTCTTCTTGTGCTTAAGGATTACGAACAGCAGCGGAGGCAAGGGCTGGACCCGGTATTTGACCCGAAGAAGGCAGGTATTTCAAATGCCGAGTATTGGTCAAAGGAATATCAGCCTCCTTCAGATGAGTTGACGATCACTGCCAAACCGAGCAAGCTTCAGGCCTAATAAGATAGATAAGTAAGATCAAAGGTGGCTCCGCAGGGAGTCATCTTTTTTCGTTATCTTGCCTTTACATTCCAAGAAGGGTACATATGTTCACTATTTAGTCTATAATTTAGACAGAAGGATTTTGAATAATCCTACCATAGATATGTGGGAGGCCACATTTGCATCAGAGAGGTGATTTGAATGAGAATATCCGATTTATCCATAGCAGACGACAAGTGGAGAGCTATTGTAGAAAATGACAAGTCTTATGACGGGGTATTTTTGTACGCTGTGAAGACAACGGGAATATTTTGTCGCCCCTCCTGCAAATCCAGACCTCCCAAAAGAGAGAACATCTGTATATTTAAAACAGCAGAGCAGGCGTTGGCCGAGCATTTTCGTCCATGCAAAAGGTGTAAACCGACAGGACAACGTTTGCCTGATCATGAATGGATCGCACTGGTTACAGAATACGTGAATTCTAACTATATGAAGGACTTAACATTGCACACCCTAGCTGAGATAAGTCATGGAAGTCCGTATCATTTACATCGTACTTTCAAGCGGATCATGCATCTAACCCCGATGGAATATATACAGCAGACCAGGTTGGACCAAGCGAAGAAGCTGCTCATTTGCTCAGATATATCTGTTGCGGAAGTGGGGGAGAACGTAGGTCTGTCCAATGCGCCTTACTTTATTACGTTATTTAAAAAGAATACAGGCTACACCCCATTGCAATATCGCCAGCTCAAATCGAAAGCAACACAAAATGGAGGTACACAACATGGCACATCAAATAAATAAAACGATCTATTGGTCATTGTTGACACATGAGGATTGGAATTTATATATTGCAGCTACTTCGGAAGGATTATGTTATGTGGGTTCGCCCAATCATCCTGTAGAGGAATTGTTTTCATGGGCGGGAAGACGATTTCCCGGCAGTCCTTTAGTTGAAGAGGATGCTGCTTTACAGCCCTATGCCAAGGAGTTGATTGAATATCTCCAAGGGAGACGCACCCAATTTACATTGCCCTTTGATTTTCATGGGACTGCGTTCCAGATGGCGGTTTGGAATGCGTTGTGTGATATTCCGTATGGGGAAACTCTATCCTATTCAGACATTGCCAATGCTATTCAAAAGCCAGCCTCTGTTCGTGCGGTGGGGGCTGCCATCGGTGCTAATCCGATTTTGGTCACGGTCCCTTGTCATCGGGTCATCGGTAAAAATGGAGCTATGACCGGGTATCGTGGTGGTTTGGACATGAAGGTGAAGCTTTTGCAGCTCGAAAAGGAACGTGTGGCTTCGGTTCAGTATGAAAAATGAGTATTACAAATCCCCCAAGACTCTTTTGAATAAAGGGACTGGCTTTTTGTCGGGGTATACACATTCGTTGAACCCGTATACAGGATGTACCTTTGGTTGCTCGTATTGCTATGTACGCCAATTGCCAGTCTCCACATTTCGGAAGGAAGCGTGGGGGACATGGGTTGATATAAAAAACCAGGCGGCAGATATTCTTCGCAAGGAGCTTCGCAGAGCCAAATCCAAAGGTAAAGTCACGATTTTCATGTCGTCAAGCACAGATCCTTATCAGCCTGCCGAGTACAAGGAAGAGGTGACCCGATCTCTGCTGGAAGTGATGGTGGAAGATCCGCCGGATTTTCTCTTTTTACAGACGCGCAGTCCACTGGTACGACGGGATACCGATTTACTGCTCCGATTGGGGGATCGTGTTCGTGTGAGTATGACTGTAGAAACAGACCGCGAGGACATCCGCAAACATTTTACTCCGGAAGCTCCTCCCATTCAGGCTCGTCTCCAAACGCTGCATCTCTTAAAGGAGGCAGGTGTACCGACGCAAGCTACGATTGCTCCGATGCTTCCAAGCAGTGAACAATTTGCAAACAAGCTTTTGCCTCTGGTCAACCGTGTCTGTATTGATGATTATTTTATGGGAGATGGCAGTGGGGGGAGACGAACGCGCAGCTTAAAAATTGGTGCGCTGTACGAGTCACTGGGGCTGGAAGAATGGTATCATCCTGCTGCCTATAAGGCGGTTTATGAACGTTTTCTCCATGTTTTCCCGAAAGAACAGCTCTACGTGAGCAAAGAAGGATTCGAACCTTGATGGAACAGAAGTCTATGCCATTGAATCAAGAGTGAACCATATAAGGGGGCAGCGGGAGAACGAATGCAAACTGTAATGACCAAAAACTTTGACTATGGGGAAAAGGAAATCAATTATCTAAAAAACGTAGACACCGTACTTGGTGCAGCGATGACGCAAATGGGCAAGGTAGAACGTGTGATCATTCCCGACCTGTTTGCGGCGCTCCTTCATGCGATTGTGGGACAGCTTATATCGGCCAAGGCGGTTCAGACCATATGGGCAAGGATGCAGGAGAAGTTAGGCGTGATCACTCCACAAAATATAGCCGTTCAGACGGCTCTAGATATTCAAAGCTGTGGCATCACCATGAAAAAGGCCACATGCATCCTCAATATAGCCCAAACGATCGAGCAGGGTCAGTTGGATTTACAGGAATTATATGAGCTTTCCGATACACAGGTGATCCAGAAATTGTCCTCGCTGCAAGGAATAGGACCTTGGACGGCTGAGATGATGCTGATTAATTGCATGGAGCGTCCAGATGTCGTCAGTTGGGGTGATATGGCTATTCGACGGGGCATGATGAAGTTGTACCATCTGGATACATTGACCAAGCAGCAATTCGAGGAGTACCGCCGAGTCTACTCGCCTTATGGTTCGGTGGCCTCCATTTATTTGTGGAGTATTTCATTTCGTTAAAAATCAGGGAGTGGAAACGATGGAGAAAACAATCAGAGAACAAATACTGTCATATGTGGATGCGGATTTTCAGAAATTCACGGCTGCATTGCTTCCGACGATTAATAATGTGCTGGGTGTACGTCTGCCAGTGCTGCGTAAGCTAGCTCAAAATATCGCCAAAGGGGATTGGCGTCTCTATCTGGAGACCGCTGAAAGTGAGCACTTCGAAGAAGTCATGCTGCAAGGCATGGTGATTGGTTCTGTAAAAACGGATATAGAGGAAGTTTTGAGTTATACCGCCAAGTTTGTTCCTAAAATTGATAATTGGTCCGTATGTGATAGTTTCTGTGCCGGATTGAAAATCACCAAACATCATAAAGAACGGGTGTGGGAGTTTATTCAACCCTACTTGCTCTCCAAGAAAGAATATGAAATTCGGTTTGGTGTAGTTATGCTTCTGAATTTTTATATTGAGGAACAGTATATGAACCGGGTGTTTGCTCTGCTAGATCAGACCCATCGTGAGGATTATTATGTACAAATGGCGGTAGCATGGGCGATATCGATCTGTTATATCAAGCTGCCTGAGGTAACCATGGCGTATTTAAGTCATAATACATTAGATGATTTTACCTTCAACAAAGCACTGCAAAAGATCACGGAATCATATCGGGTGGATCAGGCAACGAAAACGACCATTCGCGGTATGAAGCGAAAAAGAAAATAGGATCGGGTTCAGCAGCCAGGTACGCACTTTGCTTTTTTTGGAATCTAATAATAAAATGGAAGTAACTTTCGAAAAGGAGATGACGTGAATTGGCAGAGCAAGTGCGTCTTGGTAAAACAGATTTATATGTAAAACCAATTGGTTTGGGTGCAAATAAGGTGGGAGGACATAATCTCTTTTCCGATTTGAACAATGAAACGGGCAAAGAAGTCGTTCGCACAGCTTTGGACAACGGCATCAATTTTCTGGATACGGCTTTTATTTATGGACCTGAGCACTCGGAACGGTTGATTGGTGAGGTATTGAAAGAGCGTGGTCAGCGTGATAAAGCTGTTATTGCCACGAAGGGTGCACACAAATTTGTGAACGGAGAGGTCGTTTTTGACAACTCGCCTGCTTTTTTACGTGAATCTGTCGAATCCAGCCTGAAAAGATTGCAGACCGATTATATCGATCTGTTTTATATCCATTTCCCGGACGAAGCAACGCCGAAGGCAGAAGCAGTCGGAGAACTGAAGAAGCTCAAGGACGAAGGCAAAATCAAGGCTATTGGCGTATCTAACTTCTCCATTGAACAACTTAAGGATGCGAATAGCGACGGTTATGTAGATGTGCTCCAATCCCAATATAATTTGTTTCAACGGGAAGCTGAGAAGGATCTGCTGCCGTATACCAAGGAAAATGGCATTTCGTTTGTGCCTTATTTCCCGTTAGCTTCAGGATTGTTAGGTGGTAAGTATACGAAAGACATGACCTTCACAGACATCAGAGCGAAAAATCCACTGTTTCAGGGAGATGCATTTGCTCGTAATTTGGACAAAGTGGAGCAGGTACGGGAGATTGCCAATGCGTTGAATGCAGAGGTTGCTCATGTTGTGCTCGCATGGTATTTGACCCGCGATTCGATTGATGCCCTCATTCCAGGGGCGAAGGGGCCGGAGCAGGTGCTGGCGAATCTGAAGACGCTAAATGTCCAATTGAGTCAGGCTGATATCGAAAAGATTGACCACATTTTCAAATAATAAGTGCACCTGAAATTTGCAATTGTATATGTATTCCATCTTGAGAAGCTGCCGGACGGGCGGCTTCTTTTTCGTCCCTCTCTTGCATATCCTTGTAGGGTAAGTTCAACGCTGCAGGGGGATCGGATGATGAGAAGACCGCAATGGCACAGCGCGCCCAACAGAAGGCGACGCGGCAGACGTAGAGTATTTTTGATTGTGATACTGGCGCTGCTGGTAGGAATCATCCAGGTGGCTGCTTATGTGGAGCAGCATTTGAAGCCGCCCATGATGCATCTGGCAAAAGTGCGGGTCAAACAAATGGCGACGGAGGCAATTAATTCAGCAATTACAGCACAGGTAGAGCAGGGGAAGACGGCTGATAATCTGATCGAATGGAGAACGGATGCACAAGGAAGAACCTCCGGCTTTGTTCTGAATTATGCAGAGCATATGAGAATTACGTCAGACACGCTCAAAGCAGTCAAGGCAACGATGGACAGCATGAGCCATTTTGATGAGAGTGTTCCGATTGGTCAGGCTTTGGGCAGTCCGCTGTTGGCAGCTTATGGACCAACGGTTCCCCTAAAGGTAGAGCCGCATGGAGCGATCAAGGTGGATTTAAATACGCGGCAACAGGATGCGGGCATAAACATGATCTTGGTTGAAGTGTATATTAGGATTACGACGGAAGTGTCTGTGGTTATACCGTTTGAGATGCAACCTCAGATTGTGGAGACGGAAATCCCCGTTTCTTATTTGCTGGTGGTGGGCAACGTTCCGATGTACTACTATGACAATCAGGGGAAACCAGTAGGTAAAAATGGTGCAGCTGCTCCGCAGTTGGCGTTGCCTCCTCATTCCATAGAGAGTAACGGCGCTATAGATTCCAGCATAGTAAGTGTTCCAGAGGTACAGGAAAACCCAAACTCCTCTAGTCAGCCCCCAACGCCATAGAGCAGAGTGGAGTGACGTGAGCTGCTCAGGAAAAATAAAAGGGACCCTATGAGGAGGTCCCTTTTGTCTTTCCTTTTTTGAGCGCTTTGCGTTCGGACTGCTCCCACTGTCTTAATAACGGATACGGGTCAAAGGACCAATCTGCCCAGCCATTGTCCCGATATATACCATAGTGCAGATGCGGTGGAAACTTGCCTTGGGTACCGGGTTTTCCATAGCCCGAGCTTCCGACCCAGCCAACCGTCTGGCCAGGTGTAACGACGTCTCCATTGTGGACGGTTTTGTCAAAGCCGGAAAGGTGCGCATAGTAGTGATAGCGGTTGTTGAGATCTCGGATTCCGATGCGCCATCCTCCAAAGGGATTCCAGCCCTTCATTTCAACTACACCGTAGCAGGTACTGCGAACTGGAACTCCGTAGCCAGCAAACAGATCAGTTCCTTCATGTATACGGTAGCCGCCCCAGCTGCGACGGCTTCCCCATGTGCTGCGGTAGCTATAAATGCTGCCTAAAGGAAGGGGGAAAGCTTGACTGACCAGATCCAGCTTGCCATACGTCCGATACAGCTTGGCAAACTGCTGAACTCTTTGAACTGCGCGACTATTATGGTAATATTCCCAGACGGCAATACCAAATTCATCCTCGTTGTTTCCATACTTTCCGAGATAAGATGCGATGCTGAACAGCAGATCCTTGTCATTATTGCGGTCAGCAATTCCATCACCCGAACCGTCTTGTCCCAGCCCGGAAAATAGTTCAATGGAACGTGGATTTTGATCCTCCGAATCAGGGTTCATCAGGCCGGACCAGACGGGTCCCGTGATGAAAATACCTATGATTCGTTCCGCATGCTTGCGATCCCTGGGATGGGCCACTGTAAGTGTGCGTTCATACTGGTCGATGGCGGCCAGCCTGTACCAAGGGACTCCTGTCAGGGCTTCGATGGAACGATATAAAGCAAGCCTGGAAATATACAATGAAGACTGAGCATGTGAAGCATCTGTATTTGCGGTCAGGCTGCTTCCGGCGGATGAGGACTGTAAGTGATTGGCAAAGGCATGGGCAGGAAGCGGACAGGCCGATGTCAGTGTAGTAGCACATAACAGCAGCGATAATAAACGAACAGCTCGGGCTGTCCGCGCAGGGTAAGGCACGTGAACCGACCTCCTATAGAAGGGCTTAATCGCCCGGTAAATTCTAGGCCCGTATTCAATAGCGTAATAGGGCGCTTTTGTTTAGATTGAGTCATAACCGCCGCTTTTATCCATGTAAAGAGTTTACTTTTTCCGGCATCAATGTCATATCAAAAAGGGAACAATGAATGGAGGTTTTTCCATGGCTTTCATGTTATAATGTATGGCAATGACAGCTTAAGCTTATCAGAAAGAAGGTCTATGCCATTGTCTAGAAAAGTAAAGGAAGCTAAGCCCGACTGGATTCGTATTAAACTTACGACAGGCGATAACTATCAGGAAATCAAGAGCATGATGCGTTCCAAGACATTACATACCGTATGTGAGGAGGCACGATGCCCTAATATATATGAATGCTGGGCCAATAGGACAGCTACATTTATGATTTTGGGTGATATTTGTACGCGTGCGTGTCGTTTTTGCGCAGTAAATACGGGAATGCCTACGGAACTGGACTTGCAGGAGCCTGAACGCGTCGCGGAAGCGGCGGGGAACATGAATTTGAAGCACTGTGTCGTAACCAGTGTGGCTCGCGACGATTTAAAAGATGGGGGCGCTACTATATTTGCAGAAACGGTTCGTGCGATTCGCGGCCGGTTACCTTTGTGCAGTGTAGAAGTATTGATTCCCGATTTTATGGGCGATATTGAATCGCTGCGAATCGTCATGGATGCCAAACCAGATATTCTAAATCATAATATTGAAACGGTGGAGCGCATGTCCGACAAGGTTCGGGCTAAAGCGAAATACCGTCGGTCTCTGGAGCTGCTTCAACGTGCGAAGCAATTAAATCCGGCTATTCCAACGAAATCAAGCATCATGCTAGGTGTCGGGGAAGAGTGGGACGAGATCTTACAAGCCATGGATGATCTGCGTAAAGTCGATTGTGACATTCTGACAATTGGTCAATATTTGCAGCCGTCCGAGAAACATTTATATGTGCAAAAATATTATCCACCGGAAGATTTTGCGAAGTTAAAGGAAGAGGGATTACAGCGGGGATTCAGCCACGTTGAATCTGGACCGTTGGTCCGCAGCTCCTACCAAGCGCATGAGCAGGTGAAGTCAGCCGCTCAGCATAAGGAAGAAGGCGCCCTTTCGCAGGCTTGATCCGGGAAAGGCGGTCAGAATAGCTTGTTTCAAATCGGTGGTAAAAACTATGAATTGTTGCAGGATCACAAGAACGGGTGGAATCCCGAAGCGTTTCGTGATCGGTATAGTGAAGTGCTGGATCGCTATGATTACATTATTGGTGATTGGGGTTACAATCAGCTGCGTCTGAAGGGCTTTTATCGAGACGGTCATCCCAAAGCAAATAAGGATACATCTATAGTGGTACTGGACGATTACATTAATGAATACTGCAATTTTGGCTGTGCCTATTTTGTGTTGCAAAAAAGCCGTGAAGTGGTTAATAAAACCGGTGTCAATGATGAAATCATTGCTCCAGATATTCAGCAGTTGGTAGATGCTCAAAGGGAACAAGCGGGAACGTTAGAACCCGAAGAGCAGCAAGAAGTATTGCAACATACAGCTGGAGAACAGGAGTGGCCGCAACCACAGCAGGATTCCACAGCTACAGAGGAATTGCGAGTGGAGCAGCCTCGAGAAGCCCGAGAACCACGCGAGTTGCAACGTCGGGAACCGAAGGATGCTCAGGAAGTACGTGAACGACAGCCGCGTGAAGCTCGCGAAAGTCGTTCATCCAGAGAAGGACGTGAAGGAAATCGGCAGCGTGAGCCACGTGAAGCACGTGATTCGCGCCAGCCAAGAGAACCACGTGAAGCAAAGGATGGACGCAATCCGGGTGAAGGGCAGCAAACCCGTGAACCACGTAGACAGCGCAATCAGCAAGGGAGTTTCGATAAAAAGGAATCGCGTGGACCACGCTATGAGCGTCAACCAAAGGAAAATCGGGAGGGACGGCAAGTTCGTGTCTCACGTGAACCTGAGGGCCAGCGGCAGACCCATCCAGCTGCTAAAGCCGAAAGAACTGAAGGTAGTAAAAAGAATAAAACATTTACAGCTCCACAACAAAACGGTTCCTGAATTTTCAGGAACCGTTTTGTTTGTAAAAAAGAGCCAGAATCAGCTCTTTTATAGGTTCTAATTAAGAAAAGCGTTGCGTACTCGATCCCAAAATGGGAAAGGACGGTAACGAGCGAAGCTGATCTTCTGACTTGCGACCTGACATCGAACAGAGATTAAGTCATCCACAGGAAAGTTCAGGTGATCTACTGTCAATAAAAGACGCTGATCTTTCCGTGAAAAAATATCACAATGATGGTGTTTTGGCAGTAGCAATGGCGATCCCAGTGTCCGATACACACGGTTATTAATGGAAGCGATCTCAGTCAATTGCAATGCTTCAATGGTGGGGTGAACCATAGCTCCGCCAAGTGCTTTATTATAGGCGGTCGTTCCTGAGGGGGTAGAAACACATATACCGTCACCGCGAAACATTTCAAAGGTGATATCGTTAATATCTACTTGGGCAACGACAGTGCCATCCACCCCTTTTAACGTAAACTCATTCAAGGCAATAAAAGAAGCATTGCCTGACTTCTTGTGAATTTCCAACTCAATCAGTGGATACTTAACGATTCTCGGGTTAAGCGGTCCTTCAGATCCGCTTTGGCTCATCAGCTGGATTAGCTCCTCCAGCTCGTCCGCACGCCAATCAGCATAAAAGCCCAGATGACCGGTATGTACACCAACAAAGGCAATATCCGGAATGCGGTCGATGAAGGTATGAAACGCATGAAGCATCGTACCATCGCCTCCAATAGACACGACGATTTCCGGCGATTCGGCATCCAGCTTGAAATTCTTTTCTTGGGCAAGACGGTGAAATTGCTGACTCAAGTCCATGGAGTGCTGATCCCCGCGATCCAGAACATAATATCTCAAGATGAAAAGCTCCTTTGTCATGGGTATATATCGATCATAATCAATTATGAGCAAGAACACAATCGTTCATTGCCTGTGTGTTCTTCTCAAACGTACGTATAAGCGACTTGCACCCACACTCAACCACGAGAGACTAAGCATTCCAGCCAGTATAAAGGCAAGAAACAGCAGACTTTGCAACAACATGACGGACGAGAAGCCAGGAGACCACGCGATGTCGTATATCGGAGAAAAGACTGGAGAGCTTCCCTGTCCCATTAGAGGCCGCCATAACACGAGAGCTAGCAGTGATGAGATGATGCCGTGCGCAGCCCGGGCCAACAAAAATGGCATATAACGAAGATCCGTCATATTTAAAATACTTGCAACCTGCGCATGAACCGACAGCCCGCCCCAAGATAGAACAAAAGCGGCGGCAGCTACCTTGAACGGTAAGGCCGCTGCCGTCGCTTCACCTGCGGCTTGCGCTCCTAATGTGACTTCGAAAATACCACCTACAATGGACTCCGTTAACGTAGGAGGGAGACCACATGCAGTCAATAGGCTTGCCGTAAGCAGATGAAGCCCGCTCATTAAACCGGAGTTCGTCAAAGCTTCTAAAATGACGCAGAAGAATACAACTAGCCCTCCTACGACAATAATAAGGCGTAGGGAGGAAGTAATCGCCTGACGGAGTAACTCACCCAATGGGCGACCATCTTCCAAACGAGCTGTATGCATGGCATATAACGCTTGGCGTAGGGGTCCAGGGTGCCTATTGCGACCTGCTGTTTTTGTATTCTTGGACTTCGACCAGGCTTCTTGCGTAGGTTGAGGGCGGTCGCTGCGAGTATCTGTTTCCCCTGAACGGGAACCGTGGAAGCGCATAAGCAGCCCGATGAGGAGCACGCCACCATAATGGGCTGCGCCCAGTACGAGTGCAATTTCTGGTTGATGGAAGAAGCCAACGGAAACCGCACCGATCAAAAATATCGGATCAGAGGAAGTCGTAAATGCGACCAAACGCTCTCCTTCAATGCGTGTGATCCATTTTTGCTCCCACAGCTTGGCTGTTAGTTTAGCTCCAATAGGGTAACCGGATGCACAGCTGACCGCAGCGACAAAACCCCCGCAGCCAGGTACACGAAATAGAGGCTGCATCAGCGGATCCAACAGCGCACCTATGAAATGGACAATTCCGAAACCGAGGAGAAGCTCAGAAATAACGAAAAACGGGAATAAAGACGGAAACAGCACGTCCCACCAGATGGCAAGCCCCCGAAGTCCGGCATTCAGAGAGGATTGCGGGTACGCAGCCATAAGCATAAATAGGAATAGCAGTGTAAGAATGAGCAGAGGAAGCGAGTAACGGCGGTACAGCGACATAGAGGCCCCTCCTTTGGAGTTGTACTATTATACCTATGTCGGGGATGGACAAAGAGTACAAAAAAAGTAAAGAAAACGGTTACACCTAATGCTGTATTTTTGTAAATAGTATGTTAAAATAGGAAAACAACGATCCATAACCTTAAGGATGGAGTGATCAGGATGAGTATCGTTGCCGGTCTGTTCGTATGTGCTTTTGTGTATGTTATTCGTGCCTCTCTCGTCCATCCCGGTGAAGAGGATTGGCGGAGTTATTAGTTGTATTTATAGAATGACGAAGCTGTGTGCAACGAAGCACACCCTCTTCATATGTTAAATTGATAAAATGACGCTTATTTTTAGCGTCATTTTTTGTTTTTTGTTATAATACGGGTGTATATTTATTACCATAGCACAGAAAGTTGGAGGAAAAGTGAATCCTAGCCTGAGCATTTATGACAACCTTGGGGGTGCGGAAGGTGTTCGTGCTATTATTGAGGCCTTCTACCCGAGAGTTTATAAAGATCCGTTGTTAAGTCCCCTGTTTCCTAAAGACATGGAACCGGTAAAGGAAAAGCAGTTTATGTTCCTGAGCCAGTTTTTTGGAGGACCGTCCCTTTTTTCTGATGCATATGGTCATCCGATGTTACGTGCCAGACATATGAAGTTTCCCGTAACGGAGGAGCGAGCAGAGGCATGGCTGTCTTGTATGGCAGGTGCGTTAACGGATACGGGCATTGAGGAGCCGCTTCGTTCAATCATACTTAACCGTTTGTCTGGTCCTGCGCATCATTTTGTAAATACCCCGTAAGCTTTCGGGGATTGCCGAATTTTGGAGAGGGTTGTAAAAACATTGGAACTTGAACCGTTATATCAGATCAAAATCGCTTGCCCACATTGCGAAGAAGAATTTCAGACATCCCGTGTCAGACCAAGCCTAAAGAAGGCCATTCGTACAGATTCAGATTTTTGTGCTTATTATAAGAATGAAAATCCGGATTTTTATGTCGTAAGGGTCTGTCCTCATTGTGGATTTACCTCGACAGAGCACTCTACCGTTCAATTAAGCGATCAGCAAACCAAGATATTTAAGGATAAAATTGGCAATCGCTGGCAGTCTCGCGAATATGGCGGGCATCGTAGCTGGGAAGAGGCATTAGAAACGTATAAACTGGGTTTACTCTGTGCCCAGGTCATTGGAGAAAAGGAACGCGTAGTAGCTAGTCTATTACAGCATATCGCATGGATGTACAGATACCAGGGAAATGAAGAGCAGGAGCTGCGCTTCCTCAAATTTAGTCTGGATTCTTATGTTCGGGTTTATGAGCTGGAGGGTGTCGGGGCAAACAATGCCAAACTGCTTTATCTAATTGGTGAATTGCATCGACGTACAGGCAACTTTAACGAAGCGGTACGCTGGTTTTCGCGTGTCATTAATGACAAAAAGATTATGGATGCAGCTATGATCAGGGCTTCCCGTGAACAGTGGTCTGTACTGCGAGAACAAATGCTGGCTAAAAATTTCCAACTGCCGGAGGAAATGCAAGACGCAAGCTCCTCCTGAAGAAATAAAGGTGTGCACTATGGCCGGTTTAGGCTCATGGTTCACACCTTGTTTGTAAAACGGGTTATCTTATCTTACAACTGCCTCAGCCTCATGAATTAATGATGGCGCAACGTGGTATCTGACAGCAAATAATTGTCATCACAATCCACTAAAGTAACCTTGTTATGGCAACATGGAAACACAAGCAGCTTTTTCATACCTTCGTGTATGAGCTTAAGTTCTTTTGGCTTCAGGGGCAGCAAAACATTATCATGGTCGCAAAACGGACAAGACTGTACATAAACGTCTCCCATGACGATGTCATAAGGCCAGGTTTTATGGAAAGGGATCATGATTTGTCCGATTCTCCGCCGTTCGGGTCAGCGGTTTCTTCTTTAGCCAGTTCGGCCAGCTTTTGCATCAAAATGTGCTGGGGTGTATGCATAAGGTGTTCCAGCGGAATGCCGAGCTTTTCGGATAATTTCACAGCCGTTTCCGGCGAAATTTGTAAGGGTCTCATCCTGTTTTCCTCCCAATTGTAGTGATTTACTATCACGATGTAGCTTTATTGTATATGAAACCACATGAATTCGCCAAAAAAGAAAGGTGGAACTATTATGAAAACACCGTTAAAGCAGACATGGGATCTGGAATCTATTTTTAGCGGAGGATCTTCCTCTGCCTCATTCCATGCATTTTTGGAAGAATTGGAAAGCAAGGTCCAACAGCTGCAATCCCAGCTTAAAGCAGCCAAAGTACCACAAACGGTATTGGATACCGAGCGTCTGGATAGTGTACTGAAAAGCCTTCAGGAGCTGTTTAATGGCGCGTCGCAGGCGGGTTCCTTTGTCTCATGTCTAACTGCTCAAAACCAGCACGACAAGCTGGCTGTTCAACTGGGGGCGCGTGTCAACACGCTGTATGCCCAAGGGAAAAGTGCTTTAGTATCATTCCAGAACTTGCTGGCACAAACCAGTGAAGACATTTGGCAAAAATGGATGGAGCGTGAAGCTATCCAGCCGATTTCTTTTGTCCTGACTGAATATCGGAACGAAGCACGTGAAAAAATGGCTCCTGAGCTGGAAAGCCTTGCATTGGATCTGGCAGTGGATGGCTACCATGGCTGGGGCGACTTTTATGATACCATTGTCAAAAATATGACGATCCCTGTGCCAGAAAATGGCGAGATCGTAAACCTGTCTGTAGGTCAGGCAGCCAATAAGCTGGATGAAGCAGATCGCAGCGTACGTAAAGACGTGTTTGCACGTTGGGAAGAGGCGTGGACTCAGGTAGAGGACTATTGCGCGGATACATTGAATCATTTGGCAGGCTTCCGTCTGAAGCTATATGAAAAACGAGGCTGGACAGATGTGCTTAAGGAACCGCTGGAAATCAGCCGTATGTCCGCACAAACGTTAGATACGATGTGGCAGGTTATAAATGAAACGAAGCCTATTGTAGTCAAATACTTGGAGCGGAAAGCAAATCTGCTGGGCTTAGAGAAGCTGTCCTGGCATGACGTTGAAGCTCCGCTGGGGACGTCAACCACTAAAATCCCTTACGACGATGCTGCTGTAACGATTGTTGAGCAATTTGGTAAATTTAGCTCGAGAATGGCTGACTTTGCCCAAATGGCTTTTGAGAAAAGCTGGATCGAAGCAGAGGATCGTCCAGGCAAACGTCCGGGTGGTTTCTGTACATCTCTGCGTCTGAGCAAAGAGACCCGTATTTTTATGACCTATGCCGGATCACCATCCAACGTTTCGACACTGGCCCATGAGCTCGGACACGGTTATCATCAGCATGTGATGAATGAATTGCATCCATTGAATCAAAATTATGCTATGAACGTGGCTGAGACGGCATCAACGCTGGCAGAACTTATTGTATCAGATGCTTTGCTGGAAGCTGCCGAGGGCCAGGAGAAGGTGGCTTTGCTGGAGGATAAAATTCAGCGCGGTGTAGCCTTCTTTATGAACATTCATGCCCGTTTCCTGTTTGAAACCCGTTTTTACGAGTTGCGTAAAAAAGGAGTCGTAGGAGCACAACAATTAAGCGAGTTGATGGAACAAGCGCAGCGGGAAGCGTTTAGTGGTGTCCTGGATGAGGCTCATCCTCATTTTTGGGCATCCAAGTTGCATTTCTATATTACGGACACTCCTTTCTACAACTTCCCGTACACCTTCGGGTATATGTTCAGTGCAGGAATTTACGCTTTTGCGAAGGAAAACCCTGACGGCTTCGCCGACCAATATGATGCCTTGCTGCGTGATACAGGTCGCATGACAGTCGAAGAATTGGCTTCCAAGCACTTAGGTACCGATTTAACACAGGCTGACTTCTGGCGTGGTGCTGCGCAAGTTACTGTTCAGGATATTGAGCAATTTTTACAAATGACAAAATAACGGATTTACACTTTAGAAAGGTCTCCCATAAGGGAGGCCTTTTTTGTAATTTTTGCAGAAGATGATGAACAAAGTCGCAAAATGTCGAAATGTAATTAATATTACCTGTTGGCGAAATTTAAAATGATGGATATACTTAGAAAATAGTTATAAATACCCAATTATGTTGATTTTGATTGTAAGCTTAAAAATCTTCGCATATAATTGAGCCGTAAGACCTATTAATTATTTTTGTATAAGGTATATAGGAGGGTTTTTATGATGGATGAAGTAGGTCAATTGTCGTTGGCAAGGCAAATGGATATCGTTTTAAAAGAACTGGATAATGAACTGGCGGGTTTATCGTCAGGCATCGTATTTGTACAAATACGTAACAATGTAGTTGGGAAATTTGGGATTCGTCATAATCCGCTTGCAGGTAAAGGTGGCACGTTTGCAGCAGTAGAACCGGGGTTATCAGCAAAGCATCGGGAGGATTTTCGGCGTATGGCTCTAGAAACGCTAAATCATAAGCGTAGCTGGACTCATGGTGAGATTGCTTTCGATTTTGCCATCAGACAAGGAACGATTTTGGTAGATGCAACACTGGAGTCCAACTACAACATGGCGAATCTCATGATCCGCTACAACAAGCCTACATACCGAGCGGCTAATTCGGAATAATTATTAATAACTAAAGGAGAAAAGGCGGCCTTCCTAGGGAAGACCGCCTTTGTTATATGCCCGTTATAACGCATTTTGGTAAATTACGATGAACGGAATGCTCATGTGGAATAATGACGCTTATTGACCTGAACGACCTGATAATTGCTGTTCGGCCAGCTGTACCAAGCGTTTAGTGATATAGCCTCCCAGAGAACCAGCTTCACGGGAAGGCATGTCACCGTAGTAACCATCTGCTGGAATGGTGATGCCCAGCTCTTGTGCAGCTTCATATTTCAATTGTTGCAATGCGTTGTTGGCTTGAGGAACAACTAGGTTGTTACTGCGACGGCTTCTGCCTTGATTAGCTTCATTCATGTGTAGTCACCTCCTTCGGCTGTGATGAGGTTAGTATGCGACAGAGTTATGAAAATATGCGCCGAAGGAAGAAAAGTGACTAGAGGGAAATTACGGATATATGATATGAATCTGAGTTTTGAGGTCGATGGATTGCTGAGGCTCCAGACGGATCAGTCCGCCTCCCTCGGCAGGATTAGGTAAATTGGGAGCATCGGACAACCAGGTATAAGGCTCAATGCAAAGATACTGATCGCATTCACCTTTGGTATATAACACCCAATACTTAAAGTATTGCTCATCTGCTGTGTAGCGGATTTGATAACCGTCGTCACGAGTCAAAAGAGCTTCGGCTGGGCCTTCCGTTGCCCGCAGCAGCGTATCTAGATTCGTTCCTTTCAGAGAAAGGCCCGAAGAGAGCTGTTCCAAGTCATTCAACGAAGTAATGATACCTGTAGGTAGCTGTTCAGCATCCTGCTCATATACGCCGTTCACGGGTAGCTCTAGGCGCCAGCGCTCAGGTTCTCCGTCCACCATAAACCAAGTGTGATATCCCAAGCCAAACGGGGCTGCTTTTTCACCCAAATTCGTTACGCGCAGCGTTTGACTTAATACTGCACCCTGCAAGCGATACGTCATCTCCAGACGTAAAGGAATGGGGAATTGTTCCATCCAGTGCAGATCACTTTCTGTCAAAAGCTCGGTAGTAACACTGCAACCTTCTTCATCCTCTTCAATATCACTGCAGCGCCAGGATTGATTACGATGCAGACCGTGTATATGATTGTCATTGGCTGTATTTCGGTCGAACTGATAAGGAACACCGTCAAACTCAAATTGTCCCTTGCGAATGCGTCCTGGTGGAATCAAAATGGGCAAGCCAAAATGATAAGGCTTTTGTAAATAGAAAGCTAATTCTTCCTCACCAGGCCGACGTACGATATCCCGGTCGAGCTTCAGATCACGCACTGAGATAATATTATTCCCGAGGCGAGGGATCATCGTAACTTCCAGTTCACCACTATGTAAAACATACGTGTCGTAACCGTTCCAGTGTTCTTTGGTCACTTGTTTCATATCCATGCTCCTTTGTCCACTATAATCGGTTGAAGCTTCGTGTCATTATGATAACAGATTTTTGGTCGTAGGGCACAATCGTCATTTGACAATAACATTATGCGGAATTATCATTAATGTAGTTTAGAAAGTAATGACATGGATAACGCGATGATGAGGACAAGTAAGCTTTCGCATAAGCTCTTCAGAAAGCCGGTGGTGGATGGGAACCGGTGAGCCTGCACTGCTGAATGGACCTTGGAGTGCCGCACAGAACAGGATTTTACGTTCCTCAGTATGACGGCCGATTGCTCCCCGTTAACGGAGCTTTAAGATTGCAATCAGTCATGGCGCATAGCTCCGACAAGCAGAGGCTGACGGCAATGAATAAGGGTGGTACCACGGTCTCGCGTCCCTTGAGGATGCGGGGCCTTTTTGCGTTCAAATTTTGAAATAAACGGAGGAGGAAGAATATGAAAACTGTACTTTCAGGTATTCAGCCTAGCGGACAACTTACTTTGGGTAATTACATCGGCGCAATGAAAAACTTTGTCAAATTGCAAGAGGATCACCAATGTTACTTTATGGTTCCAGATCTTCATGCGATTACCGTACCGCAGGAACCAGCTCAATTACGCGAGCAGTCGGAGGCGGTGGCGGCATTATTTATCGCAGCGGGTATTAACCCAGAGAAATCCAACGTCTTTTTACAATCCCATGTTCCTCAGCACGCTGAGCTGGGATGGTTGATGACAACACTGACGAATATGGGCGAGCTGGAACGTATGACTCAGTTTAAGGACAAGGCTGCTGGCAAGGATTCCGTAGGAGCAGGGCTGTTCGTATATCCGTCGTTGATGGCAGCTGACATTTTGCTCTACAACGCAGATCTCGTCCCGGTGGGCGAAGATCAGAAACAGCATCTGGAGCTGACACGGGATTTGGCGGGCCGCTTTAATCATCGTTATGGAGATTATTTTACAATTCCTGAGCCGTATATCCCTGAAGTAGGGGCGAGAATTATGTCCCTGGATGATGCATCCAAAAAAATGAGCAAGAGTAATCCGAATGCAGGCAGTTTTATTGCGCTGCTGGACGATCCGAAAGTTATACGCAAAAAAATCAGCCGCGCTACGACCGATTCTGGCAGTGAGGTTAGATATGATCCTGCCAATAAACCGGAAATTAGTAATCTAATGAGCATTTACAGCCAGTGTTCCGGTTTGTCGCTCCAAGAAGTGCAGGATCGTTATGAAGGCCAAATGTACGGGACATTTAAAAAAGAACTGGCAGAGACGGTTGTAGCTATGCTTGAACCGATTCAGCAGCGCTATCGCGACATCCGGGAATCCGGTGAGATTGGACGTATTTTGGCCCAATCCGCAGAGCGTGCTCAAGAAGCGGCTGAAGTCACGCTGTCTGCGGTCAAAGAGCGCATGGGCTTTCTGCCACGTCTACGCTAGAGCCATATTGCAAGCAAAACGGATCAAGCCTCTATAGAATTGGCTTAGGAGCGGCGTTGTCGGGCTTTGACCACGAAACCCCAGCCGATATTGCCGACAGATAATAGCCCCAGTAGAATGGCAAGCCATGCGGAATAACTGATGGATATAGCGGCTGCGGTCAGCAGGACAATGGATGAAACGGCAAACCATAGGGATAAACCTTTGCTCATTGGTAAAAACCTCCAGTGTTCGAATGTTGAATTTCAGGAATAAGTAGTTGTAAGCGAGCCATAATAATCTTGCAAGCTTGCAATGAACCTCACTCACACAGAACTGAAAGGAGATTCAAATATGAGCAGACGTCGTTCAAACAACCTGCAAGTACCGCAGGCCAACGCCGCTTTACAACAATTAAAATATGAGGCAGCTCAAGAACTTGGCATCACCATCCCACAGGACGGTTACTTCGGTAATGTTGTTTCCCGCGAAACAGGTTCTCTTGGGGGTTACATCACGAAAAAGCTGGTCCAACAAGCAGAACAATCCTTGTCGGGCAGCAGCCGTTTGCAGTAATACACATAAACAATCCATCTTGGAAGCTGTATTATGAGCAACTGTGATGAAGAAAATCCGGAGCGATCATGCTCCGGATTTTTTTACGCATGGCTTATGACCATTGTGAATCACACAAGTCCGCTTCGTCAAGAGGGCGCTTTCATGAGATGTGATTTCTTACGCGAGTAGCCCAAAAAAACAGCAAGTTCCCAGATTAAGGGGAACTTGCTGTCAGTTGTCATACGACTTGTTGTTAGCTCATAAGCAGGCTTTAATTCGTATGCAGGGAAAGGCGTTTTTGCATCTTTTCGTCACTAAGCCATCCAATATAGCTGTTGATCAGGTTGAACTGCTTATCCATCGCGACCACAGCCACGAATGGATATTGCCTCCGGTGTCGATATCTTACGTCTCCCCATCGCACAATGTAGCCCCATTCCAGTTCTTCCACCTCGGCAACGGCAAAGGAGGAAAAATAACGAAATGCTTGCACATCGCGATAGGATTTGGATGCTTCTACGGCAGGATGTGTGGATGGAATCGCATGTTTCGTCCAAAATAAGTTTTTGCCATTTAATCCGCCAATGTCATAAGTTCCATTCTGATGAGCTTTTACCACATGCCACCGGTTCCATGATACGGTGGGAATGATATAATAGATGTCGCCCTCCTGACGCTCATTGTCCATATCACGTACCGCTTTTCTGGTTATAAAATGACTCCAGGTTCGCCAAATGTAATATAGGCCAATAATAACGTACAGCGTAATAAATAAGGGAGCGGGTGGAATTAATCCAGTGACCCACAGCATAATCGCAGCAACATGGGTGCCAAAAATAAAGGGATCAAAAATATGGATGATATTCCAAGATATCCACTTGTTTGTAAACGGCCGGAATGCCTGTGTTCCGTACGTATTAAATAAATCTGTGAATACATGCAGGCAGACGGCAATCGTTACCCATAATGCTACATGACCTGGGGGCACATCTCTGAAGATCAGGCAAATCAGTCCTGTTATGGACAAGATCCATATCAACCAGAAGGGAATTGAATGCGACAGTCCACGGTGATTGCGAATGTAGGCTGCATTGTTTTTCAACCGAAGCAAAGTGTCAAAATCCGGAGCTTGTGATCCTACGACTGTAGCGAGCAGTACGACTGCGGCCAACTTTGGATCTCCGGCGACGACAGGATCAGTATAGGCCAGCCCGGCCAATCCGATTCCCATGACAAAGTGTGTGGCTGTATCCATATCGGTCGCTCCTTTTGTATTGTTTCCTGTACTTATTACTACCCAAATTTACTGTAAACGATCAGCAGGGGCGATTTGCCATCGGAATTGTGAACGTTTTGTGCGTTTTCTGTCAAACTTTTTGGGGTAGGTATATGATAAAATTTATATCGGAGTTCAACTTACTCCCGAATTCATACATCTCTAAGGGGGAGTTACTCACAATGGATAATATAAGTTATAAGACTTCTTCGGATGCGGCTACCTATTCTGTAAAATCTAAACCACCCGGCAAAGCGGGCACTTGGAAAGATTTTATTACAGTTACCAAGCCAGGCATCCTTCGTACCAATCTGGTTGCAGCCTTTGGTGGTTTTTGGTTAGCATCGCAATGGGACGTTGATTATATAAAGCTAATTCTTACACTTTTAGGTACAATGTTGGTTATGGCGTCTTCTTGTGTTTTTAACAACTATTTTGACCGTGAGCTGGATTTGAAAATGGAGCGTACACGTAATCGCTCACTGCCAACAGGGCGTCTGACCCCTACAACGGTGTTGTCATACGCTATTATTTTGGGTGTTGTCGGGTTAGCTG
This sequence comes from Paenibacillus sp. NMA1017, assembly GCF_058895805.1. Lineage (NCBI taxonomy): Bacteria > Bacillati > Bacillota > Bacilli > Caryophanales > Paenibacillaceae > Paenibacillus > Paenibacillus sp. NMA1017. Next base: position 54,590 of record NZ_JBZXYR010000005.1, read on the forward strand.
TTCTATTCTCCTTCTCTGGTGTGAAGGCAGGATTACTGGGATTACTTGGTATGTTCGTCTACGTCGGTATTTATACACTTTGGTTAAAACGTTCATCTACATGGAGTACATCCATCGGCGGTATTTCTGGTGCAATGCCTCCGGTGATTGGTTATGTGGCCGCTTCGGGTCGTATTGATATGGGCGCTTGGCTCTTATTCGCTCTCCTGTTCTTATGGCAGCCGCCTCACTTTTGGGCACTCGCTATTCGCAGAGTTGAGGAATATCGCGCAGCAGGATTTCCGTTGTTGCCAGTCGTAAAAGGTATCCATCGGACCAAGATTCAGATGATTCCTTATATTGTATTGCTGATTCCGGTACCCATCCTTATGTATGCTTATGGATATGCCGGTATGATTTTTATGATCGTGTCCGTGTTACTGTCCGTGCTGTGGGCATTCTATGCCTTTAAAGGTTTTACGATTAAGGAAGAAGAAACGGATTCCTGGGCCAAAAAAGTATTCTTCTTTTCCATTAACCATCTGACACTCAGCTTCTTGCTGATGATCGTCGACACGGTTCATAAATTTTAATGTCATTTTAGAGGCATTTTATAGTGCACCATATAGCTGTCCAACAGGCATGAAAGCGGCCTGAGGACAGCTTTTTTTGTTATTTTCAAGACTAAAGAACAGGTGGCGGGTATATAATGTATTCTTCCAACCCTGCTTTTTCCAATTGAGCAATTACATATTCGTCTGGAGTCCCTTCTACGCCAGCGTATCCTTTGCGGGTATACATATGGTACGCATCCGGAAAAGAGTCTGTAAGCACACCCCGTATTTTTTTCCCTGAGCTGTCATTGTCCATGAATAGATATATTTCGTCGTGCTTGGCCCGTTTGTGGAGGGATTCCAGTTTTATAGAGTTTAGTGTGCCGAAGGTGCATAAAATCTGAACCTCCGGGTCAAGTAATCGGCGAAGTTTGCTACGGTCATTTTTCCCTTCGACGATCACGGTTATCGCCATTTATGTTCACCCCTTGTCTAATACATATGCTCGAAATTCCCCGGGAAATGAAGAATATGTGTATAGTGTAGCTCCAAATAGGGTTCTCATGCAAAAAATAACAAAACAGCCTGCCAGAAGTGGCAGGCATGGGTACAAGGGGCAACATGTTAGGGCAATTCAGACATTAAATCCAGCAAGTACGGAGAATGATGACGAGCAGAATATAAAGAACAAGAATGGTGCCAGTTGAAGTTCCAAAAACAGGGCAAGGGCTTACAGGATGACAGTGGCTCACAGGCTGCACCTCCCTTTGTTAGTGAATGTTAAGTCAAAATAGTCTATGTGGATAGGGGGATAGTGTACTGTGCATCTGCCCTCTGGAACGGCATTTTGGGCTTTAAAGGTAGCATATTAGCATACCACTGCCTCAGACTTGCTAGGAATGATAAGGTCCTGAGGCAGACAGTGGTGGCGTCGGAGATAAGCGCTTAACTGGAACGAATAGCAGGCCAGCCATCAGAATCAGAAATGCGATAAAAAAAGGAGAAATGTGATCGGGGAGCTGACCTGCCAGTACAGGTCCGGCAAAGGAGCCGATAGATGTTGCAATAGACTGCAGTGCAAAGGTTTTGCCCAGTCGCGCACCTCCAATTCGTATGAAAAGGGAGGCCAACGCTGGAAAAATGATGCCTTTGGCTGTTCCCAAAATAAAAAGTATGATACCAATCGCCGCTTCGGGCGTGGTGGCGAGTGCGTAAAAACTTAGAGACATCAAAATAATGCCACAAAGTAGTCGCACCATTGGTGAATATTTGTTCAGAAACAGCAGGCTGAGCGTACAAAGTGCTCCCAAACTGATGATGGAAAAGAGCAATCCGGTGGACATCATGGACGCAGAACCGTTATTCCGTAATGGAATTTCGTAAAACAAAATGCCTTGTGCACACGCCAAAACAAAAGGCAGGAGTAGGTAACGCCAATTGAATGGTAAACGCGTCTTCTGTGCCTCGGAGAGTGGAGCGGGTGACGCATGACCATCAGATAATTGGGCTTGTGGAGCAGGTGCTGTTTTGGGCAAGGTGAAATAAGCCATAAGTCCCGTGACTACGAGAATAATGCCAAGGGAACTAAACGTCTCACTAAAGCCGAAACTGGCTACGATAAATGCGCCGGCGGCTGGAGACAGGACAGAGGCAAGCGTGTGAACGACACCATGTCCCGACATATATTTGCCCTGCGTAACTGGATGATCGGATAGCTGTGCCAACATGGCCAGACAGGCCGGAGATAAAAAGGCCAACACAAAACCGCTAATCGCCCGAAGAAAAAGTAATTCCCACGGTGTGTGGATGTACGATTGAATGATAAGGATGATGCCTGCGGCTGTTAGGCTGAACATAATATATCGGCGGCTGCCGTGTTTGTCGACCTTGGGGCCAGCCATCAAATTACCAGGCAGGTGAGTTAGAGAGTAAATCCCCATCATCCAGCCGATAAAAGTAGGTGCTGCACCCAGGGAGATAGCGAATGGTGTCAAAATAGGATATTGTGCATGCAAATCGAAAAAGGCAATGAATAAAAAGAGATACAGCCAGAGGGCTGTTTTCATGGGATGACCCCCTTCCCTAATGTAAACTTTCATGTTGCACTACGTATTGGCCCTTCCTAAGTTGTACGCTGGAGTGGACGAACATAGACCATTTTGTTTGGACAAGAATTGAATATCAAGGTGTATAAAAGAGCTAAGCTGACAGGGCATCACGTAATCATGTATAATTACAGAGACAATTTTGTGATTTGAATGATGTAGTTGATAACGGGAGTGTAGCGAAATGGATAAGGGTGTCTGGACAGAGTTTTTGGAACATAATTGGCAGATTGTTCAGGATAATTGGCTGTATATATTAATTGGGCTTGTCCTATTGTTAGTCATATTGAAGGTGGTAAGAACTCTCATAAAATGGCTGATTGTCATCGTCGTAATTGCAGGCTTGCTTATCTACAGTGGCATTTCCTTTGAACAGGTCGGCAAGGTCGTTACTCAGGCAAAGGATGATGCGATTAACAAGGTTCAGAGCGAGGCCTTGAACATGATGATCAAGGAAGGACGGGATGCCCGATACACATCCAACGCGGATGGTACGTTTTCGGTAACCAGCTCCAACCTGGAAGTGAAAGGTCCATTTGATGGTGACAAGGTCAAGGTATGGTTTCAGGGGATGTCGTTGGGCGAGTGGAGTATGGGCGATACCGTCAAGAAATATATCGAAAGTGCTAAAGGCTCGGCTGTAACGCAGTCGCCACAGTCGCCGTAGAGACAGGAGGAGCACAATGAAAGTATCCTGGCTGGAGCCTATTCTTCATTGGAATGGCGTGACGGTGTTTTTGATTGTCATAGTACTGCTGTCGTTGATTCAGGGCTGGAGACGAGGAGCTTCCAGATCTGTAGGGGCGCTGTTCAGTCTCATTGTGGATGGCATACTGACTGTGGCGGGTATTTTGTGCTCGCTCGGGTTAGCCATGTGGCTTTCACCGAAAGTACAACAATGGCTGGCGGCTTATATGGAACATTTGCCTCAGCGAGAACTAAGCGGGATTGAACAATTTTATTATACGTTGGTAGCGGGTTTAGAGGGGTTTCCGCTGTTGCGGTTCGCGGTATTGTTCATGCTCAGTTATGCTATCGCTCAATTTGTCCTACGTGCAATTTATGTGTTGATGGTAGGTGGCAAGTCAGATTCTCATCTCCGTGAGCAAGAAAAAAAATCAGGCTTTTTCAGCAGAGTGGCAGGGGCCGGAATAGGTACTCTTATTGGTGGAGCACGCGCCATGATGATCATAGCTCTGTTGTTCATAGGCGTAAGTCTGTACCCAGATAGCGGGTTTAGCAGCTACGTCCAAGCTTCACCGATTTATAAGCAAGGGGCGCAATCGGTCATTGAGCCGTTATCTGGTACACTGATTAAGGATAAATTGCCCGTATTTACGCAGGCCGTTACCAAGGAATTAAATGGTATCCTGCAGCGCAAATACGAAATAATTGACCGGGACATTCCAAGCGATATCGTTCAGGCAGCGGCCAAGATTACAGAAGGTGCAAGCGGTGACGAGCAAAAAGCCAGAGCGTTGTATGAATGGGTGGGTACTCGTATTAGCTATGATTACAGTAAGGTGGAAGCCTATGAGCAACGTGGTGACTGGCATGAACAGACTCCCAGAGATACGTTTGATACACGTAAAGGAGTGTGCATTGATTATGCCCGCCTGTATGCGATGATGGCTCGTTCGCAGGGACTACAGGTCAAGGTTGTAACAGGCCTTGGATACAACGGACAGGGAGGATACGGGTCCCATGCCTGGAACGAGGTATATTTGAGCGGACAGAATCAGTGGGTACCGCTAGACCCGACCTGGGCACAAAGTGGAGACTGGTTTAACCCGCCAGGTTTTGCCCAAACGCATATTAAGGATAAAGTGATTTAAGAAGGAGTGGAAAAGGGCACATGAGAAAGATGGACAACGAGCAAGGAAAAGACAATGAGACATCCGACCGAAAAAGATTTAGCTTCCGGATCAATCTGTTCTTTTTCAGCTCGTTCATTATATTTACAGTCATTATTGTAAGACTGGCGATACTTCAATTCGTAGATGGACCTCAGCTCAAGCAGCAGGAGGCCAGTAATGTTACCAAAAATGTACCACTTACGCCGATTCGCGGAACTATTTACGATGCAACCGGGCAGAACAGGCTGGCGTATTCTACACCTGTACAATCGCTGTATATCACACTCTCCAAAAACTACAGCGACCTTTTGGAGAAATCGCGTAAGCCTGATAAAAAGCTGTTGCCTGAGCTGGAAAATATGACACAAAAGCTGGCAAATCGGTTTGCTCAATATGGTAATAAAGATGAGCCGAAAATGACGGCAGAACAAATTATGGACGCTATGGACCGAAACTATCAGCGATTTAGCGGTTTTACGCCGCGTCTGATTAAAACCAATCTTAATAAAGATGAAGTCGCCTATTTTATGCAGCATAAGAGTGAGTTCCCGGGCGTAGATGTCGTAGAGGAAACGGTACGTCATTACGATCCAGATACGGTAGCTGTCCAAACGGTTGGCTACATTAAAAGTTATAAAAGTGCGCGTGAAAATCTGGATAAGTATAGGGATATTCAAAAATCCATGTCAGCTGAAAATGATCCAGGTCTCATCTATATGGAAAACGAGTCTGTAGGCTTTGATGGATTGGAATTCCAATATCAGGAACAGTTACGAGGGAAAAATGGCTATAAAACCGTTCCGATTGATCCGCGCAATATGCCGGAAGGTGTAGATTCTGTTACTCCTCCGCAAAAGGGGAATAATATTTATTCCACCATTAACAAAGAGATTCAGGTGAAGACTGAAAATGCCATTACGGATCAATTGAGATGGCTCCATTCACACGCTGTGTCTGGCAAGACTCATCCTTATGCCAAAACAGGCTTCGCTGTGGCTATGGAAGTGGACACAGGAAATGTGGTAGCGATGGCCAGTATGCCAGATTATGATGCGAATTACTGGCAGACTGGAAATATATCCAGTGATAATTATAAGAAAATACAAAATGTATACCTGAATGGCACTATCCGCTCCTTCGGATCGGGCCAATCGGGTCAACATCCAGAGTCGGTTGTCCTACTTGGCTCCACCATAAAACCCCTTTCTGTGTTGATAGGTCTGGAGGAAAATCTATTTAGCACTTCATCTTATTACCAGGATACAGGAGCGGCTTACTTTGGGCGTAACAATTCGTCACGAGTTCGGAACTCCTCGGGTCATGTGTACGGCGGGTTGGACCCAGCTTCTGCCATTCGGCATTCCTCCAATGCATTTATGGTCGATATGGTGGGCAAAAGATTGTACAACAAGTACATTAATAATGCCAAGGAAGATCAAGGTGTGAATGTATGGGACCGCTACATGAAGGAATTTGGGCTAGGGGTGTCTACGGGTGTAGATTTACCAAGTGAATGGTCTGGACGCAGTGAGTATGCTCATAATTCGAAAGAGTCCTCACTATCTAAACTGGCATATGCTTCTTTTGGTCAGCAGGGTAAATATACAACGCTTCAGCTTGCACAATATACAGCAGTATTGGCTACCAAGGGTAAACGTATGGAGCCGCATTTGGTCAGTCAAATTAAAGATACCAACGGCAATGTAGTTCAAACGATTAAGCCGAAGGTGCTCAATGAAGTGAAATTCCCGGATGCATACTGGAATGAGGTCATACGCGGGATGGCGACAGATGTCAGCGCATTTAATGGTTTCCCTTACGATTATGCCCGCAAAACAGGTACATCGCAGCAAAGCGTAGGCGGCAAGCTGAAGGATAACGGGGTATTTATTGCCTTTGCGCCACGTCAGAATCCCAAACTTGCAGTAGCGGTTGTCATTCCTGAAGGAGGTTTCGGGGCTTGGAGTGCCGGACCTGTGGCACGCAAAATCTTTGATGCTTACGATGAAGTATATGGTTTGGACGGGGTACCTAAGAAAAAGGATGCCACAACAACCGATCCTAACGCAATCAAACAGCCATAATCATTTTATACGATATCATTTCATAAAAGCTTCTCTTAGCCTTTGGGCTGAGGGAAGCTTTTTTATGTTTTTTCTACGTTTTCTTACAAAATTGTCATCTGGGAATTCATCGTTTATTGCTTTCGATATGGTAGGATCAGGAATATGAAACCCTAATCGGAAGGAGTAATGACAAGCTGATATGGACAGAGGAAGTTTGGATAAAAAGTTTTCATTTAAAAAGAAAAATGTTGAAGAGAATGAAGAGTCACGAAAAAAACGGACGGTTTTACGAACCAAGCTACTGTTTTTTAGTGCTTTTGTGTTGTTTGCCCTGATCATTACCAGACTAGCTGTATTGCAGTTTGTACAATCGGAGGAACTGAAAGGCCAGCAGCAATCCGTAAATACGAAAAATGTCCCGTTAGCCCCGAGTCGCGGCACGATTTATGACTCCACAGGTACGGTTAAGCTGGCGTATTCGACTTCAGTACAGTCCTTGTATGTAACTTTATCTAAGGATTATAGCAAACGTACGGAGAAAGATCGCAAGCCGGGGGAAAAGCTGCTCCCTGAGCTTAATGCTTTTGCTGCCAAGCTTGCTGCCAAATTAAACGAACTGGGTCGTACCGAAGGAGAGCAGCTTAATGCAGAGGAAATAAAAAAGAGACTGGACCCGGACTATAATCAATATAGGGGATTTACCCCACGTTTGGTCAAATCCGACTTGAGTCGGGAGGAAATTGCTTATTTTCTGGAACATCGGACAGAGTTCCCTGGTGTAGAGGTTGTAGAAGAAAGTGTACGCCATTATGACCCGGATCGGGTGGCGGTACAAACGATTGGATATATGTACAAGTTCAAAGGAGCTCGAACGAACCGGCCCAAATATAAAGAGCTCTATGAAGCTAATTCGGAGGTTTTAAAACCGGCACAGGTTTATTCGGAAAGTGAAACGGTCGGATATGATGGCTTGGAGCTTCAGTACCAGGACGAGCTGAGAGGAAAAAACGGATATAAAACGGTAGAGGTCAATCCTCGCAGCATGCCGGAGGGCATTGAATCCATTACTCCTCCTGAAAAAGGACATCATTTATATTCCACCATCAACAAGGAAATTCAGCAGAAAACCGAACAGGCCATTATGGATCAGCTTCGCTGGCTTCATACTCATGCCGTATCGGGGAAGCTTCATCAAGACGCGACCACTGGCTTCGCTGTAGCGATGGAGGTAGAGACCGGAAATGTCGTGGCAATGGCCAGTATGCCGGATTATGACTCTAATGTATGGAAAAGTGGGAGTACCTCGCCTTCGGTATATGACGAAATTCAGCATAAAATGGGAAATGGAACCATTAAATCCGTACCTAGCGGAAAAGCGGGTCCACATCCAGAATCCTCGGTGATTCTGGGTTCAACCATTAAACCGCTGACCGTGCTGATCGGGTTGAAGGAAAACCTGTTTTCCCCCGGGCAGACTTATCAGGATACGGGAAGTGCGTACTACGGCAAAAATCGCTCCAGCCGGGTTGGGAATTCAGGCGGACATGTGTATGGTTCTTTGACACCTAGCAGGGCAATTGAGGTCTCGTCGAATCCGTTTATGGTGGATATGATCGGCAAGCCGCTGTATGCCAAATACGGAAGTAATGCAGGGATGCATCAGGGAATTGATGTATGGGACAAGTATATGAAGGCATTTGGATTAGGTGTACCGACAGAAGTAGATCTGCCGGGCGAGTGGGCAGGCAGACTTGAGTATACGAGCAAAAAGGAAAGCGCGCTGACACGACTGGTGCAGGCATCCTTTGGTCAGCAGGGAAAGTATACGGCCATGCAGCTGGCCCAGTATACGACTGTGCTGGCAACAAAGGGCAAGCGTATGCAGCCTCATTTGGTCAGCAAAATTGTAGATGATCAGGGGAATCTTGTACGTGAATTTAAGCCGAAGGTGCTGAATGAGGTCGCCTTTTCAGATACGTACTGGAATACAGTGATTCGGGGGATGGCTACGGATGTTAAAGCCTTTAACGGATTTCCTTATGATTATGCCCGCAAAACGGGGACTTCTCAGCAGGTGGTGGGACGTACGGTTAAAGATAACGGGGTGTTCATCGCTTTTGCTCCGCGTCAAAATCCGAAGCTGGCAGTAGCGGTCATCATTCCTGAAGGGGGTTTTGGTGCGACGAGCGGAGGACCGGTTGCGCGTAAAATATTTGATGCGTATGACGAAGTGTATGGGCTAGATGGTACTCCTAAAAAGCCTCTGGCAGCAAAGTAAGGACTTGAATACTTTTGTGAGCTTCTCTTTTTCATGGTAAAATGTCGTTGGACATAAGGGACATACAGGAGGAAGAGAGACGATGGGAGAAAACCAATATAAATACAAACTGCTTGCGCTCGACATGGATGGAACTTTACTGAATGATAATCATGAAATTTCCCTGGAAACGATTAACTGGATTAACAAGGCGATTCAGGAAGGGATTCATGTATGCTTATCCACCGGACGTGCAGCCATGCATGCTCTGCCTTACGGCCAGCAACTCGGACTGGAGACGCCCATGGTCACCGTAAACGGCAGTGAGGTGTGGAAATCACCCCACGAGTTGTGGCGCCGTTATTTACTTGATAAGGAGCTCATTCGCAAGATGCACCAGATTGCTGTAGAAACAGGCTCCTGGTTTTGGGCTTACTCAACGGAGGAATTATATAATAGGGATCGTTGGCCGGATACATTGGACACACAGGAATGGCTCAAATTCGGTTATAATACGGAAAATGACGAAATTCGTCACCAAATTTTGCTTAAGCTTCAGGACATGGGTGGACTTGAAATTTCCAATTCTTCGATGACAAATCTGGAAATTAACCCGGCTGGTATATCCAAAGCCAGTGGAATCGCTGAAGTGTGCGATCTGCTTGGCATTACTTTGGAGCAGGTGGTTGCCGTTGGCGACAGTCTGAATGATCTGGCTGTGATTCAAGCGGTTGGACTGGGCGTAGCCATGGGTAATGCTCAGGATACAGTTAAAGAAGCCGCTGATGTGGTCGTGGCTTCGAACAATGACGACGGCATTGTAGAAGTGATTCGTGATTATGTGCTTGTGTAATAAAACGAATGATGCAGCAAGCAGGATGAATGGACGAGAAGGAGGAGGCCCATGGACGTTGTAGGTTGGATTGTTGTCATTGTTCTGTTCATTGTGGGCATGGCCGGGGCGGTATATCCCGTATTGCCGGGGGCGCTCGCCATCTATTTTGCATTTTTTGTATACGGCTGGTTTTTCTCGTTTGCTCCATATAATGCATTGTTTTGGATTATACAAACACTAATCGTCGTTGCCCTTTTTATTGCAGATTATGCTGTGAATGCGTGGGGAGTCAAGCGATTTGGCGGCTCGCGTCTGTCAGCAATCCTCAGCACTGTCGGGATTATTATTGGCCCCTTCGTTATTCCGGCATTTGGCCTGATTTTGGGACCATTTATCGGCGCCGTACTGGGTGAGCTGATTGGCAAAGCCCCGCTGGATCGAGCTATTAAAGTGGGCTTTGGCTCTGTATTAGGCCTCTTTACCAGCACCGTGATGAAAGTGATTTTGCAGCTTGCCATGATTATTGTATTCTTGATTTGGGTGTTATGACCCGAGATTCGTTTTTCGTTTATTATGATTTGCAGAGACAGAATCGACATGCGGCTCCGCACCGGTGATGGCTCAGGCCATGACTGTTTGTGCGGGGCTTTTGCATGCGTGTGAACAGCAAGAAAGAAGGGAACGCATTTTGTCCAATAAAGAAACATTCCTTAAAGGTACGCTTATTTTAGCCGCTGCCGCCTTGGTGGCCAGAGTGCTTGGTCTGGTACAGCGTGTTCCATTGGAGCATCTGCTCGGTTCCGTCGGGAACGCCTCGTTTACTATTGCGAACAACGCTTATTTGATGTTGCTCACAGTGGCAACGGCCGGTATTCCAAGCACATTGAGCAAAATGGTTTCAGAACGTTATGCACTGGATCGGCCTTCGGAAGCGCGACGTGTGTACCGTGCGGCTTTGATATTCGCAGCCGCGGCAGGCATTATCATTACAGCGCTGCTGTATTTTGGAGCGCCTTACTTTGCCGAGCATGTAGCAGGGGTTCCGCAATCCGCTTTGGCTATTCAGGCTTTGGCACCAGCATTACTACTGTTCCCTGCCATTGCTATGATGCGTGGATACTTTCAAGGGCGCGGTAATATGACCGCAGGCGGTATTTCACAAATTGTGGAGCAGGTTGCACGGGTAGCGACCGCTATTATACTCGCTTTTATTATTTTGAAGCTGGGTTATGGAGATCGCGAGGTTGCGGCCGGGGCCTCCTTTGGAGGTGTCATGGGAAGTCTTGGCGCTCTAGCGGTCATGTTGTACTACACAGTGAAATTGCGTCGCCAGGATCGCCAGGATCGTCAAGATCAATTCCAAGAGGAAAGCTCCGCGCTACCGATGATGCGCATTTACAAAGATATTTTCAAGCTTTCCATTCCCATTGTATTGTCTTCTCTGACGGTTCCGGCGGTCAACTTTATTGATACGTCGATTGTGGTGAGACTGCTGTCTGGTCAAGTGGGATTGGATCAGGCGACTACTCAGTTGGGTTATCTAGGCTCTCGGGCACAGAGTGTGGCGGGAATTCCGCCGATTTTGGCCATTGCGCTCAGCCAATCGCTTATTCCGATCATTTCAGCGGCATTTGCCCGTAAAGATGAGCAGCATTTACAAAATCAGATGACGCTGGCTTTGCGTATCTCTATTTTGACAGGAATGCCGATTGTGCTGGCTTTATGTGTAACCGCCTATTCTATTAATGGTTTACTGTTTAGCTCACTTGGAGGCAGTGGTATCATCGCTGTACTGACACTCGGAACGATATTCCAGATTACGATGATGACTTCTAATTCAATACTGATCGGTATGGGCAAGCCGCGTATTTCAATGGTTAATGTCATGGTCGGTATCGTCGTCAAGTTTGCAGCGAGCTGGCTGCTGGCTGGTTGGCTTGGAATTTACGGGATCATTGCCGCAACCGGATTATGTTTCCTCGTGATCACGTTGCTGAATTTGCGTGTGCTTAAAGAGATCGTCTCCTTTTCCATCATGGGCCGTCGCTGGGCAGGTTTCTTAACCGCAGTCGTCGTCTCGGGAGCTATCGGATACGGTGTAAATGAAGCCAGTATCCTGCTGGTGCATCTGATGCCTGCGCGTGTAGCCTTCTTCATCGCGTGCTGCATTGCCGGTGCGACTGTACTGGTATGCTATTTGGTGTTGCTGGTTGTACTGCGCGTATTGCGCCGGGACGAGCTGGGCAACTACCCACGTATGTTGCAAAAGGTACTGCGCCCGTTAATGCGTCTACAGCGTGAGTCCACAGGACAACGAGGCTAAAAGAGTCCTCCAGTCTTTCAGTGGAAAGGTTGAAAGCTGTTATGGGCAACGTGGGCCATTGCTGTTTTTTGGATGCCATGGCGATGCTCATGGCGCATGGCAAATAACAGCGGTCGCCTTGGTTCGCTGAGATGTCCAAGTGTGGAGCCGTCCTGAAACCAGTCATACCGGGGGATTGGATCATAAGCTGTATCGGACCAGACGGCGTTCAGCTCCGGGCTGTACAGACGTTGTCCTGGCGGTAGCCATTTATGTGCTAAAAGCGTTGCACTTTCATCTGGAGAGTGCAACGCTTTTTGTTCATTTGGGGTGAACAATCCGGGCCAATAGTCGCTGCGTGAACCCGTATGCGGCACACTGTTAGCGAATGCTGATACCTGATCCAGCACCTGCTGATGGCCGAAGAGCATAGCATATAGACTTTTGCCAAAGCCGATCCGCTCGTCCAAATGACCGAAACGCTCCATCACTAGTCCAGCAAGTCCACCGTTCAGCCCAAGTGGAAATATAACCTGATTAAGCTGGAGCCAGTCATGCAAATAAAAGCCCGGCTTGTGGGTCACAAATTTTTGAAAATACGGATCTTTTACCACACGTCCTTCAATATAGTTTTGCTCATTAATGATGAGCGCTACCGTCAACAGAGAGCTATCCCGCCAAGCCCAGAAGCGTTCCCAAAAGGGCTTCATGAATGGCGAAACGTGAAAATAAGGCAACAAATGAAAGCAACTCCGACCCAAATGGCGGCTGTGCATGTAGAGTTGCAACTGCGGATAAGCGTCCTGAAAAATAAGGGCGTTACAGCGCTCCAGTAGCCGATACAGCCATTCCTTTTCCTGTTCGCCGAACAGGTTGCTAATCAGTCCCCCTTTCAGATCGGTCATATTATAGCCGCCATTACGAGAAACCAGGTGGGCCAGTAATGCCCAGTGTAACTCCGGGTAGCCACGATAGCATTCAAGGTAAGCAGCAGTCCGAGTGACGTTGCTGCGATTCTCCTGTGCTGTATCGTTCTTGATCCGCTCCAGCAGCTCACAGTCTGTTTCGCATAAGGGCATATTCAGAGAAGAGGGACGCGTTGCGGGTCCGTTCACCAGCATTAACGCTTCAGCTTCATTCATAGCTGCCTGTGCTGTATGATAATCCCACGCTAGTTCACGCAAGGGGTAGCGTAATTTGCGGGATTCGGTCCAAGCCGCCCGTTTGCCCTCCCAAGCTTCCTCTGCAACACGGGGAACGGAACCCAGTAACTTTAGCCCTCCTTGAAGCTGTCGAGATGCTGTATGGAGCCATTCGGTGAGAGACATGACTAAATAACCTCCTTTCCAACTGCAAGCATCCCCGTATCCTGCCAAGTAAGTTGGGTATGCTGTTAGGATGTCGTCGCTTATGTGGATTCTTAAGTATATCTTTAGTATGCCTCAATGAGAGGGCTTCCAATCGGTATGTGAGCAGAATGGGGGAGTGTGCAAAAGCTTCACTTGGCGTTACAATAGAAAGTGCAATCTTTTCAGCATAAAAAGAATTTAAGGAGGAATCATCCATGCAAAAAATCCTCTCTCATGAAGACTTTAATAAGGCAATATCTACTCCCGGCGTAACGGTGGCTGTATTTAAGGCGGACTGGTGTGGGGATTGTCATTTCATTGATCCGTTCATGCCTGATGTGGAACAACAATATGCAGATAAGCTTACATTAATTGAGATTGATGTAGAACAGGCTGAAAGCGTCAGCCAAGAGCAGAATGTATTGGGTATTCCTAGCTTTATCGCCTACAGTGAAGGGCGAGAATTGGTACGTCTGGTCAACAGGCTGCGCAAATCCCGCGAGGAGATCGAACAATTTTTGGATCGGGCTGTAGAAGTCCACGCGAGCTTGGCAAAATAACATCAAGACATTCAGAAAGCCGCTTCCTTCTAAGGGGGCGGCTTTCTCACGGACACGTTCACATTTTGTCAACAAAGCTCGTATGTCAAGGAACGATATATCAGTTATAATTACTTTAAGTGAGCATTTCACAACATATAAAGTGAATAAATATTATATTTGGAAGGATACGGGTGAATTCTTTGAATAACAAAATCAGAATATTAAAATGGCTGGCACTCGTAACATGTATTGTCATGTTTTTGGCTACCTTCGGTGGAGGTGTCGTGACGCGGACGGATTCGGGTCTCGGCTGTGGCCGGGAATTCCCGCTGTGCAATGGTAAGCTGGTTCCGGCACATACGATCGCATCGCTTATTGAGTTCTCTCATCGCTCCGTCAGTGCCATGGCCGGGATTCTTTCTATCGCCTCATTTGTTGGCTTTTTGCTGTTTATGAAGCATCGGAAGGATTTGCAGCTATTCTCGCTGCTCACGCTCATGTTTGTCATTGTACAAGGTGCCATGGGGGCGTTGGCTGTCATCTTCTCCCAATCGGCTGCAGTCATGGGGCTGCATTTTGGCTTTGCGCTTATCGCTTTTGCCAGTGCGACTATGATGACGCTGGGGGCCTGGCAAGAGCATGCGGACTCACGCCACACTCCGCGTCTGATTCCTGGGCCTGTCAGTCGGGGGTTTCGTAACTTTATTTGGCTATCGACGATCTATACCTATATTGCTGTCTATTCAGGGGCGTTGCTTAGTCACTCGGTCATCCAGAAGGTTGTAAATATTGGGGGCTTCATATCTCCACTGCTGCTTCATCAGATTTCAGCCGGTCTGCTGTTCGTCATTATTTTGGCTGTGGGTCACTACGCATACCGTTATCACCCGAATCACCGGGATATCCGTATATTGGGTGTCGTATCGGTCTTGTTAATCTTGCTTCAAGTGGTGATTGGAATCATCTTGTTGTACGTCAACAGACCTGAAATCTACATGTTTATCGTGCTTGGACATATGCTGGTTATTGCATCGTTGTTCTCCATTTTGGCTTATCTGAGCTATCGTGTATGGCAATTGTCACCGGACCGCAAGTTTGTTTCGACCCAAGCACAACGTACCTAAGCATTTCATGAATCGTAGTGAAGCGGATTTTTGCCCAAGAGGCGTTTAAACACGTATAATAGCATATAAGGATTTTGCAAAAATCCACAAAGCGACTTGTCATCAGCAATAGATAGATCGGAATGATTGTATACGTCTATATATTGTACCTTGGAGCGACTGGAACAGAATTTTGCAAAATCCTGTATAAGAAACAAACCAGGCCCACGAGTTTCTCGAGGGCTTGATTTGCTTAGGAGGAATCGTCCAGTTGATCTACCAGAATTTGCGCCAATTTATTGAAGCGCTGCGTAAAGAAAATCATCTTAAAATTATAGAAGCACCTGTCGATCCTTA
This sequence comes from Paenibacillus sp. NMA1017, assembly GCF_058895805.1. Classification (NCBI taxonomy): domain Bacteria; kingdom Bacillati; phylum Bacillota; class Bacilli; order Caryophanales; family Paenibacillaceae; genus Paenibacillus; species Paenibacillus sp. NMA1017. The sequence continues at coordinate 69,895 of NZ_JBZXYR010000005.1, forward strand.
CTTGGAGCTGGCTGAGATTCATCGAAGAGTCATTGAGGAAGAAGGGCCGGCACTGCTGTTCACGAATGTAAAAGGAACCCCGTTTCCTGTAGCCAGTAATTTGTTTGGCACGAATCGCCGTGTGGACATGGCTTTTGGCCCGCGACCAGAGCAACTGATGGATGCGATTGTAGGAGCAACCAAAACATTGTTTCCACCTACACCCAAAGCATTGTGGAATGAACGTGGCCTGATTAAGGACATGCTAAAAGTAGGGCTAAAAACAGTATCTCATAGCGAGGCCCCTGTATTGGGAGTTCGCCGTACAGAGGCTCCGTTGGCACCACTGCCTAAAGTGACCAGTTGGCATGAGGATGGAGGACCGTTTATTACGCTTCCACTCGTGTACACCGAGAAGCCAGGTCAGTCCAAGGATCATAATCTGGGGATGTACCGCATTCAGATTTATGATGATCAGACGACAGGCATTCACTGGCAAATTCATAAAGGCGGCGGTTTTCATTATCATGAAGCGGAGCTGCGTAATGAGCCGTTGCCTACGACGATTATCATCGGTGGCCCGCCTGCCCTGATTGCGTCTGCCATTGCTCCAGCACCTGAAAACTTGCCCGAGCTGTTGCTGGCTTCGCTTATTATGGGAGGCAAGCTGCCTATGACAGAAGACCCGCTTGGAGGCCACCGAATTCCAGCAGAAGCAGAATTTGCAATCAGCGGTTACGTTCCACCTCATGAACGGCGTCCAGAAGGTCCGTTTGGCGATCATTTTGGCTATTATTCATTACAGCATGATTTCCCTGTATTTCATGTCAAACATATGCATCACCGCAAGGATGCCATTTATCCGGCAACCATTGTAGGTAAGCCTCGACAGGAAGACTACTATCTCGGTGAGTTTTTGCAACGTCTGCTGTCGCCTGCCTATCCGCTTGTAATGCCTTCCGTTAAGTCCCTGTGGGCATATGCGGAAACGGGCGTACATGCGCTAGCAGCGGCAGTCGTACGTGAAAGCTACTCCCGTGAAGCACTTGTGTCCGGTTTTACTATTTTAGGTCAAGGTCAATTATCGTTGACCAAGTTCCTGATGCTGACGGATCGAGTCATTGATTTATCTGACTTTAACCTGCTGCTGGAAACCATTCTGGAGCGATTTAATCCAGCAAGGGATCTATTTATTTTCAATCACACGTCACACGATACACTCGATTACACAGGCCGCAAGCTGAATCATGGCAGCAAGGCGATCCTGATGGGAATAGGTGAGCCTGTACGTGAATTGCCTCGCGTTTATGAAGGGGGCGATCTGCCGGGCATTCGTGAAATTGAGCCCTATTGCGGAGGTTGCCTCGTCGTATCGGGTGCGTCTTTTGAGCAAGAGCCTGAGCTGGCGGCACGTGTATTGGAGCGATTAGCTGCGGGTGAGCAAGAGTGGCCGCTTGTCTTTATCGTGGATGATGCCAAAGAAGTTGTTCGCTCCCAAGCCTCGTTCCTGTGGACGGTATTCACACGCTTTAACCCGGCTACAGATATGTACGCCGACAGCGAAGTGCGTTTGCATCATCTGAACTATAAGCTGCCGATTGTAGTGGATGCGCGTATGAAGCCGGGGTATCCGGATGAGGTGTTACCGCGTGAGGATATTGTTAAGCTTGTAGATCAACGATGGACGAGTTATTTCGCTTGACGCCCTAATGAAACCCTAATGAAGCCTACAGCCGGATTTTACATGTATAAGGAGGCGGAAGCATGATACGCAAGCTACTGGGTGAGCCGCCACGTGTGAACAAGGGCATCCTGCTGGATGCCATGAATAGCATGTCAGATATGTTAAACCTGCTGGAGCGGCAAATTCAGGCTGATGGAGATCCGACCCACGATTTTCGGAAGGCGGATATTTTAACACGTGGTCTAATGTCATCTCTGGATGAACTGGAGCAGAGCCATCATGCTGCCGCCTTTTTCCGTATGAAAGTGAAAGCCGGATATGCTGAAGATATGAGTGAGGATGAAAAATCCGACTATGCATTGTATGTTTTCTTTTATAAAGATGGGTTTGTTCGGGTTTTCTCTATTTTGGATAAGCTGGGTAACTGGCTGAATGATCTGTATGATTTAAAAACAGGGCAGTATAAGGCGCATTATTCGTATTTTACCGTGTTGCGGCAGCTCAAGTATCTCAAAATGCATCCTGTATTGACCGATAATTTAATTGATATCAAGGACACTTACAGCGATGCCATCAATCGGCTGCGTAAGCGTCGGAATACGGAAATACACTATATGAATACGGAAATGCAGGATGATCTCTGGCAACGACACCGAGCTTTGTATGGAAAAATCCAACTGGAGGACCTCGATCACCATTTGGAAGATTTGCAGCAGGGCTTGGAAATGGTGTGTCGGTCGCTGTCAAACGCCTTTACTTATACTGCGAAACAATGGGAGAACCGGGCAGTACGCCCAAAAATATGATAGAAAATATCCTTTGACAAAGCAATGTAAACTATCTATACTGAAACCTAGTTTCAGAAAAATGCTTGAATTATGTTTTTTATATAAACTTAACGGACAGCTAAAGCTGGAGTTTAACATATTTTTCTTATCCAGAGAGGTGGAGGGACTGGCCCGATGAAGCCCGGCAACCCGTTCTTTCCCGGTGTAATACACTGGGAGGGAACATGATGGTGCTAATTCCTACAAAACCGCTAGAGTTATAGCGATTTTGGCAGATGAGAAAAGGTTCGCAATGTGGGGCCCTTTTCATTCTGTGAAAGGGGCTCTTTTTTGTATAAAAAAATAGCGATTTTATACAATCCTGAGAGATGACAACTGGTTAAAAAGGGTAAGGAAAGAAGTGAAGGGGGTCGCAGCACGTTGATAGAGCTTAAGCAGTTAACCAAGCATTATGGCAAAGGCAACCGACGCGTTAATGCGCTGTCTGGGTTAAACCTTTCTATAAAGCGTGGAGAAATATTCGGGGTGATTGGTCACTCCGGGGCGGGAAAAAGTACGTTGATCCGCTGTATTAATTTATTGGAGCGCCCTACTTCAGGTGAAGTATGGGTAGACGGGGTAAACCTCACCACTGTGAGTCAATCCCAGTTACAGAAGCAACGTCGAAAAATCGGAATGATTTTTCAGCATTTTAATTTGTTATCTTCGGCGACGGTGTATGACAATATTGCATTTCCATTGCGGCTGGTAAACACGCCCAAGCAGAAGTTGGACAAGAAGGTCCGTGAACTGCTGGAACTGGTGGGTCTGGAAGAACACAGTGGAAAATATCCGTCACAGCTCTCAGGTGGGCAGAAACAGCGGGTAGGCATTGCACGGGCGCTGGCTAGTGATCCTCATGTATTGCTGTGTGACGAAGCGACTTCTGCGCTTGATCCACAGACGACGGGGTCTATCCTGAAATTGCTGCTGGATATTAATCAGCGCTTTAATTTAACCATCGTGCTGATTACACATGAAATGCACGTCATTCAAAGCATTTGTGATAAAGTTGGCGTCATTCATCAGGGCGACATCGTGGAGCAAGGTCCGGTGGCGGAAGTATTTTTGAAGCCGCAGCACCAGGTAACCAAGGACTTTATCCAGCGGGAGTCAGAACATCCCGAGGAGTTGCAAGCAGCGATTGCGGCAGCAGGTGGCGGCGAGTCAGCGCAGGTGGTGCGTATCTCCTTCTTGGGCAGCAAAACATATGATGCGATTCTGTCGCGTACGGCTCGAAGCACTGGTGTTGATTTTGCGATCTTGCAGGGAACCATATCTACGATTAAAAATGTACCGTATGGACAGCTGATCGTTCGTTTTGAAGGAAATCATGAGGATATAGAGCATACGTTGCGCGAAGTGTCTGGGCAAGGACTTGATGTGGAGGTGATCGGACAATGAGCGAACTTGATTTTTCACAAGTGAGTTGGGAAGAGCTAGGGAATTCTACGCTGGAAACCCTTCAGATGCTTGGGGCATCCGCATTGTTCACCCTCATCATTGGTTTGCCGCTCGGTATATTATTGTTTTTGGCGAGTCGCTCCTCGTTGACTCTGATGAAGGCGATATACATTGTATTATCATTTATTGTTAACATTTTACGTTCCGTACCTTTTATCATTTTGATCGTTGCACTTATTCCTTTTACACGATCGCTGGTAGGTACCTCGACCGGGGTGCTGGGAACCATTCCGCCATTGGTTATCGGGGCTGCCCCATTCTTCGCACGTCTTGTCGAAACGTCACTGCGTGAAGTGGATAAGGGTGTCATTGAAGCCGCACAAGCGATGGGGGCCTCGACAGGACAAATTATCCGGCGTGTGCTGTTACGTGAGGCACTTCCGGGTCTGCTCGCTGCATTAACCATTACTGTCGTTACACTCGTATCCTACACGGCAATGTCCGGGATGATCGGGGGCGGTGGACTGGGTACACTGGCTATCAACTACGGCTATTATCGTTATGAAACGGCTGTAATGATCGTTGCGGTCGTGCTGATGGTCGTATTGGTGCAATTGCTGCAAATGGCGGGAGATCGCCTCGTGCGGCATTATACTCGAAAATAGGGAAAACATATAGATATCCTTATTGATCAGGACGTCAGCTCCTGAATATTACAAATTATTGGAGGGGTAATAACATGAAGAAATGGGTATTGGCTGTATTAAGCTTGACATTAATTGCGGTGCTGGCTGCTTGTGGTACTAAGAGCACAACATCAGATACAAACAATGCGGCCGAAAATACAGGCGGATCACCACGTGAAGTGGAGCTGAAAGTTGGAGCTTCTCCTGTGCCGCATGCGGAAATTTTGGAAGCAATCAAGCCTCAGTTGGAAAAAGAAGGGGTTCGTCTCCAAGTCGTTCAGTTTAACGACTATGTACAGCCGAACGTTCAATTGTTTGACAAGCAACTGGATGCCAACTTCTATCAACATGTACCTTACTTGGATGTGATGAACAAAGAGCGCAAAATGAACCTGGTTTCTGTGGGCGCAGTTCATTTGGAGCCATTCGGTATCTACTCCCAAAAATATAAAAAGCTTGATGAACTCCCAGATGGCGCAACTGTAGCCATTCCGAACGATGCAACAAACGGAGGCCGTGCTTTGTTGTTGTTGGAGAAACAGGGTCTGATCAAGCTGAAAGACGCAAGCAACATTGAGGCTACCGTAAAAGATATTACTGAAAATAAGAAAAACCTGAAATTCAAGGAGCTGGAAGCGGCTATGCTGCCACGTCAGTTGCCTGAAGTAGACATTGCGTTGATCAACACGAACTACGCTTTGGAAGCGAAGCTGAACCCTACGAAGGATGCACTGGCACTGGAAGACAAGGATTCTCCATATGCTAACGTTCTGGTAGCACGTCCTGATAATAAAGATTCCGAAGCGATTCAGAAGTTGCTTAAAGCTTTGCAATCTCCAGAAACTAAAAAATTCATTGAAGATAAATACCAAGGCGCAATTATCCCGGCATTTTAAGTAGGGAACGAGAACGCATTGCACGAAACCCCCAGATTCTCTTGAACAAGAGGACTGGGGGTTTCTTTTTGAATGGAGTTGTAGGGGAAGCTTAAATATTTTATACTTGGGGGTGACCGATCTCTGTGAACAGGAGGAAAATTGTTGAGAGATAAAGTCGCATTCATAACGGGCAGTGCCAAAGGTTTAGGTAAAACGACCGCTTTGCGTCTGGCGGATGAAGGCTGTAATATTGCGCTGAATTATGTGCATAGCCAAGCAGAAGCCGAAGCGCTTAAGCGGGTGATTGAGTCTAAGGGAGTACGCTGCCTGTCTTTACAAGGGGATATCTCTGTTCAGGAAGATATCACGAGGTTGATTGGTGAAGTACAGGATCGGCTAGGCGGAGTCGATATTATGGTGAACAATGCTGGACCGTTCATCCGGGAACGCCGTCTGTTTGCGGATTACAGTGTAGCTGAGATTCATGCCATGATACAAGGGAATCTGGTCGGTACCATGTTGCTGGATCATTTGGTATTGCCTCACATGCGTAGCCAGCAATGGGGACGTATTATTCATTTTGGCTTTGGTCATGCTGGAGAAGCGAGGGCTTGGCCGCATCGCGCCGTCTACGCAGCCGCCAAGGTGGGGCTGGTGTCTTTTACGAAGTCACTGGCTGTGGAGGAAGCTCCTTATGGCATCACGGTCAATATGATCTGTCCAGGGGATATTCGAGGAGCAAATAAGGAAATGTCAATCGCCGATGTCATCGGCATGCAGGATAAAGAGACACCGCGTGGACGTCCGGGGAGCGGAGAGGACATTGCGCGAGTGATCACCTATTTGTGTGAGGAGCATTCGGATTTTATAACAGGCAATATTATGGATGTATCGGGAGGATTGGACCCCATTCGGCCAACCATATAAGCTTGAGCGATCCCTCAGAGGCTCTAACACAAAAAAGAGTCTTGAGCTTCGTTACCGAAGTCAAGACTCTCATGATCATTATGCATCAAGCATTAGAATACTTGTACCACTTCTTGGACGCCGTCGACTTCTTCGAGAAGAGCACGTTCAATCCCTGCTTTCAGCGTGATTGTGGAACTTGGGCAACTGCCGCAAGCGCCTACCAGCTTCAGCTTAACGATGCCGTCTTCAACGTCAACCAGCTCAACGTCGCCACCATCGCGTTGCAGGAACGGACGGAGCTTATCCAGTACATCAGCTACTTCATCATACATTTGAACGCTTTGTGTTTCGCTCATTAGAATTCAACTCCTTTCCTATACCTTTATTATTATATTACAAAGCGGGCCAAATTAAAATGCCCGTCATCCAAAGCAGGTGAAAAAATGTTAAGACCTATTATTGAGTTTTGCACCAGTAATATGCATTTGGGTACCGATGAAATCATGGCCAAGCTGGAACAGAATCCGGATTATGATGTGATCGAATACGGCTGCCTAAGCAATTGCGGTCAGTGTAACGCGGAACCCTATGCGATGGTCAACGGTGAGATTGTATCCGCGGATTCAGCAGAGCATCTGTACGAAGTGATTATGAACAAAATTAAGGAAGCTGAAGCATGGGATAACCTAGATTTGGATTGAAATACAATGCCTGTTAGCCAGCTCCTTTTTGTATAGAGAATATGCATCATGCATACACGCAAGAAACAAAGAAGACCTGCTCTGGGAGCGGGTCTTCTTTGTCTCTTGAGCATGCGGTTAGCCAAAATGGCGTTTGGACTTCCAGAGCACGCCGCTTTTAAGCAGGCGTGGTACTCGTCCGCGCAATGAGGTACTGCCCATAAAGCCATAGCCGAACCCGGCCTTCTTGCCAAGTGCGCCTAATGTACCGCGCAACTTTAAAGGATGTGGATGAGGCGTTTGGCCTTTCCACAGGTCGCGTACAATGTGTGCGATTTGCTCCCCTTGCACTTCTGCCGCCTGAGCGCTCGGAGAGTAGGGAAGGCTCGCACAATCTCCGACCACATACACCTCAGGATGATCCGGTATTTGATAATATTCGTTGAGCACAATGCGACCCTGAGGGTCTTTAGGGACGGCTAAATCCTGCACGATTTTTACCGGCTGAATTCCGGCTGTCCATACCACTGCATCCGTTACAATTTGCTCGTCACGGTTATAAATAGCCCCCGGCTCAATACGGGAAACCGCAACATGATTCAGGGCATTAACCTGATGCTCCTTGAACCAAGCATGTACATAGGCAGACAAACGTTGCGGGAATGCCGACAGCACCCGCTCACCCCGATCCATAATGGTAATATTCAAGTCCGTGCGGCTTTCACGTAACTCCGCAGCTATCTCAACACCGCTAAGACCGCCGCCTACAATATGAACATGTCCATATGGCTTGATTTCGTTCAAGCGTAGATAGGTTTGGCGGGTATGGTTAAATGACTGGATCGTACAGCTGTGTTCTTCAGCCCCCGGTGTATTGTGAAAGCGGTCGGTACAACCCAACGCAATGACAAGCTGGTCATAGGGCAAGGGTTCACCGTCTTGAAAATGGACCATTTTATTCTCCAGATCCATCGAGGTGACTTCTCCGTATTTGCGAATAAGACGTTGTTCATCTGGAAAATGCACCCGCAAATCAAAATCAGAAACCGTACCTGCCGCGAGGGCATAATACTCTGTTTTTAACCCCTGAAAGGGCATTCGATCCACTAAAATAACTTGAACATCGTCGGGAATGTGTTTATCCAGCAATTCTTTGGCAATGGTAAGGCCGCCATAGCCGCCCCCCAGAATAACGAAATTTTTCATCAAAATCCGCCTTCCTTTCGCTACCGTGTCCCCGGCAAATGGTCTGGTGTCTCGTCGATCTAACACAAGTTTTGTTGTTATAAAACCCGAGAATCGGGCCTGCCTTTGAAAGACAGACCAGCGTAGTCCGGGGCAGCATGATGCTGCATGGTGTGAGTAATGGGGATGAAATGCTCGCGGGAAATCTGAATCCGATATTACATTTATTCGAAAACTTCGATTTCGTTATAGAAGGTGTCCCGTTCTACAGGTATGCGTCCTGCACCTTTGACCAGCCAGATCAGCTCTTTACGGGTCAATCCGGCAGGGGTTAACGCACCTGCGGCATGGCTGATCTGCTCACGCACAATCGTACCATGGACGTCTGATGCGCCAAAGGTGAGAGCGACCTGCGTCAATTGCGGGCCAATATTGATGAAGTAAGCTTTGACATGGTCGATATTGTCCAGCATCAGGCGGCTGATCGCAATGGTTTTGAGATCCTCGTAAGCGGAGTTACGGCGCATGATGTTGGCGTTTTTGCTTTTCGGCTGCATGGACAATGGAATAAATACCATAAATCCGTTCGTTTCGTCCTGCAATTCACGAATTTGCAGCATATGTTCAATACGATCCTGATACGATTCGACTGAACCGTACAGCATGGTCGTATGAGTTTTCATGCCGAGATTGTGGGCTGTGCGATGTACTTCGAGATAGCGGTCCACGTTGGCTTTCGTAACACGCATCTTCTTCCGATATTCGTCGGACAAGATTTCCGCGCCACCACCAGTCAGGGATTGAAGTCCAGCCTTTTGCAGCTCCTCAAGCACTTCTTTAATACTCAAGCCGCTTATGCGTGTGAAAAAGTCAATTTCCGCTGCAGTGTAGGCTTTCAGTGTAACGTGGGGATACTTTTCATTCAGCGCCTTCAATGAGTCTACATAGTATTGGAAAGGCACATGATTATTATGACCACCGACGATATGAAATTCTCTTACCCCCGGATGGATGTGTTGCTCTACATAATCAATCATTTCCTGCCCGGACAACGTATAAGAGCCGTCCTCCCCCTGATCCTTGCGGAAATTGCAGAACGCGCAGCGCGCTTCGCATACATTGGTGAAGTACAGGCTCATGTTTTCGATAAAATAAACCTTTTTTCCATTCTTGCGTAAATTAGCTTCGTTAGCCAACTGACCCAGTGTGAGGATATCGTCAGTTTCATACAAATATATACCATCTTCAAGGTTCAAACGAATCCCGTTCTGTACCTTTTCTACAATTTCCGCCATTCTGCGGTCTGTAAAAGGTGTAACTAATGTGGACATGCCTATTCCTCCTTCAAGTTGCTCTGTGCGAGGCTGTCCGCCAAATCAGCGGCACAAGCGCTTGGTGCGCACAGGATGTCCCGTTCCGTCGGCAAGAATCCGGCAGCGCGGATATACGATATGTGAAAAATGTTACAATGCCAGGCTACAATGATGAATGTCTCAAAATATCGCCTTTGAAATGACAAATTTCCGACAGTTTTTTTTACACACTCTTTACCTATTATAAACCTCACACCACCGGTGTTCAATACAAACGAATAGAAAAACAGGTCTTTAAGCCTGTAAGGGAAGGACATTCCATGACTTGAGCACCTGCAAATAGTGGAGTATACTGAAGGAGAACATGAAGTAAAAGAGGAGGATGGAGCTATGATTAACATCACCGATTCCGCTGCTGAGCGTTTGAAAGATATGCTGGAGCAGCAGGAAACGCCGAATATGTTTTTACGTCTGGGTGTTACGCCGGGTGGTTGCACCGGATTCTCGTATGCAATGGGCTTTGACGACAACGAGACGGATCAGGATATATATATGAACGTACAGGATATGAAGATTGTAGTGGAAAAGGAAAGCATTCGCTACCTGGACGGTCTGGAAATCGACTTTGAAGAGTCCGGAATGTCAGGCGGTTTTACAATTCATAATCCGAATGCTGTAGCTACATGCGGCTGTGGTTCAAGCTTCCGTACAGCTACGGATGCAGGTAAGCCGAACGAAGAGCCTTGTTAATTAAGACAAAGAATTGCAGGTTATTGTGGTTATAGTTATGAGTGTGCAATAGAAATATTCATCTTAGGTTTGTGAGTCAAGACCTCCAGCGATATAGTCGTGTGCTATATCGTTATGGAGGTTTTTTGTGTTTTCGTTTCTACCAATGAGCAGGAATAGGGGAGCTATGTTTGTAAAAAGTCTGTCTTACACTCTATGATTTGATCTTTGCTTTATTTGTAATTTGCGGTTAATTTGCGGTGATTTTTAAGAAAGGTAATGGTAAAATATAATCAAATAGATGAATGAATGGTTATTGATTAGCCACATGTAAAATGATCTAATAAATAGTTATTTGGTTTGGTTCATTGTGGAATTAGATCAATCTAGTACTTAATAATAAATGATAGAAGGGGTACACATGGAAATTTCTTCTTACAACGAGTACTTGAAACTAGATGAGGAAGGAGATGGGAAATATTTAATATATAACAGTCTAACTAACGGGTTAGGAGAAATAAAGAAGGACTTATACGATGCCCTCGTTAATGAAGATTTTTCCTATCTAACGAGTTGTGAAGAGTTAGAACATTTGATACAAGGACGATTTTTATATCTGAATCCTGTTAATGAATTAGAGATAATGGAAAAGTCATTCACTACAACTAGATATCAAAAAAGCACATTACATCTTACAATTTTGCCTACGTTTAATTGTAATTTCAGATGCTCTTATTGTTATGAGAATTTGACTGAGAAAACAGGTAATCATTCTTTTACTGACCAAGTTCAGCAAGATATTTTGAACTATATAGAAAGTGCAATGGAAGATACAAATTTGAAACATATTACTGTCAATTGGACAGGCGGAGAACCATTGCTTGAATTTAAAAAGGTTACGCGGCTCATGGATCAAATGAATACTATGGCAGCCTTAAAACATATTGAAATAGCACATTACATGGTTAGCAACGGATATTTACTAAATAAAAGTCGTGCTGTTATTTTACGAGACTTAGGTTTGAAAAGTATTCAAATTACGATAGATGGTAATAAGGTGAATCATGATAAAAGAAGGGTTTTGGCGAACCAACAAGGGACATTTGATCAAATAATAAATAATATTAGGGATTCATGTGATTTTGTTCACATAAATATACGCTCAAATGTAGATTTGAACAATGTTGCTTCAATGGAAGATTATATGGATTATTTAGGGCGGCAAGACTTTAAGGAAAAAGTAAATATTTATTTTTCTGCTACCACTGATTATGTGGCGGGAGGTTGTTCAAGCAGTAATAGCTGCTTTGCCAATCAAGAATTCTCTGGAGTTATTTTAAGCTTGTATGAGAAAGCATTGGAAAAAGGGCTTAACATTTCTTATTACCCTCAATATGTACCTGTTGTTTGCGCTGCTATTGCAGACAATTCAATTGTAGTGCAGCCAGATGGCTGGATTCAAAAATGCTGGAATACGGTAGGAAACTCCAATTATGCGATAGGTCATATTAGCAATGATATAAATTCTGATGAGCGTACAGAGAAATGGCTTAATTATTCACCCTATAAAATTGAAAAATGCCGAAGTTGCTCAGTCCTGCCTTTATGTGGGGGGGGATGTGCCCAGCAAGCGTTTGAAAGTATCGACAAACAGCCGGTTTGTTGTGAGTACAAGTACAATTTAGGAGAAATGCTTAAGTTTAATTATCATCGACTTGAGGTATAAGCATTATTTCCGTAATTTCACTCTTTTGAAGTTTTGAAAGGAGGTGAGAAATATGCGTTGGATTGTAGAGCCAAAAGCAGCCCAAAGTTCTGTTGAACCTGCTAGTACTTGTTGGTATTATCATGGTTGCATTATTTTTCACTGGTAATCTTCTTAATTATGAAACCGCCTGTTTATCTTTAGTAGACAGGCGGTTATTTAGCTACTTTGTCGAGAAAATATATTAGTAGTATAAAAAACGCAGGAGGTTAGTGAAATGTACAGCATTTTACTTATTGATGATCATCCTGAATCAGGAGAGGTTACCAAGTCGCGGATCGAACAAGATCAATATATACATGTCACACTTATCAGATCTATTGTGGAAGCAAAAGAGAAATTAGCTAAATATAATTTTAATCTATGTATCTATCATTTGAATAAAATGCTTCCTGAAGATTTGGAATGTATCCATCTAATTCAGGATTTACCCATACTATTTATCGGACAGGTTCATACATATACAATGATGGATAAACTCTTAAACCTGGGCGTTATAGCATTTATTGAAAATTATCCTTCGCACGATCAACTAATTTGGACTATAAGAAACGTGTTAAACGGTATTTCCGTTTTACCCGTAACCTTATTAAAACAGCTTCATCACCGTGAAGGAGTAATAGATTATGTAGTGCTCAACAACAAGGAACGGTCTATTTTGGAATGCATCGCAGAGGGGAAAAGCAATAAGGAACTCGCTGTCATCTTCTGTGTTAGTCAAAGGACTGTGGAATATTATTTAACTAATATTTTTAATAAATTTGAGGTGCATTCGAGATTAGAGGCTGTAGTTGCTGCTAAAAATAGAGGGATGATCAATGTGTAAAATTATACCATGTAAAAATACACAAGTAAGATATCGCAGTCAAATCAGTAAAAATATATTCTAATGGGGGTTAGTAATGAAGCTTTTTTTGTTAAAGTATAGATTTAAGTTAATATTACTCATCATATGTATCACTTTATCGAGCCTTATGAATATGTATATGGCTTTTATCTTCAAGAAATTGGTAGACACTGTTACAACCGGAAGTGAACAAGAATTTGTTAAGTCAGCTTTTTTGGCTATACTTTTAATCATTCTGGGTGCAATACTTCGATTACTAACGAATTTATCTCATGCTTCTTATATGAGGAAGACCATGCTTAATCTAAAAGAGATTGTATTTGAGCATATTTTAAATAAAAGTCTAATACAATTTTCTTCAAATCATAGCGCCAAGTATATTTCTATTTTTAGTAATGATATTAAGATGATTGAAGATGATTATTTTAAAAATATATTCTCGTTAATTGGGACATTTATATCGTTTTCAGCATCTTTGATAGCGATGTTTTTACTCAGTCCTACAATTGTTATAGCTCTTGTCTTATTAACGCTGTTATCTATGTTTATCCCACGAATGTTTGAAAAGAAACTTGTAAATCGTAAGAGAAAAGTAGTTGAAGCTTTAGAGAAATTTATGATTCATACGAATGATATGTATTCAGGATTTGCAGTTATTAAAAGTTTTGGTATTGAGGGGCATGTACAAGGGCAATTTGATGGTATTAATCAGGAGACGGAAAATCAAAAATATAGATTTCAAAAGTTGAGTGCTTGGGTTAGCTCTATTAGTGAAGTATTTGGTGGGTTTATGTTTATTTCAGTATTTATTATTGGGAGTTTCCTTACTTTACGGCAGCTTATCACGTTGGGGACTATGATTGCTTGTGTTCAACTAACTAATAGTATCGTTAATCCAATACAAATGAGCATTCAATATATAACTCAAATCAAATCGTTACGTGATATTTCGGCCAAGATCACACAACTTTTACATACAGAGCGCCAGGACATGATTTACATTCACAAACCGACTATCCAGAATAAAGTATCGTTAAAAGAAGTGTCTTTTGGTTATAAAGATGATTGCTATAATGTACATGAATTAAATATGGATTTGGAGTTAGGGAAGAAGTATGCCTTAGTCGGGCCGAGCGGGTCAGGGAAATCAACGGTATTACGACTTTTAATGAAGCAATATGAGAACTACAAAGGTAGGATCAGTATTGACGGAGTAGATTTAAAGGAAATCAATATGGAGGATTGGTGCAGACTGGAGTCTGTCCTGCATCAGGATGTTTTTTTATTTGATAGTAGTATTAAGGAAAATATTGTGTTGTACCAGATGTTTCCTAATAATGAAATTGAAGATGCTATTCAAAAATCTGGTCTGAATATGCTAATTAATAAGCTACCAAATGGGATGGAGACACAGGTTGGAGAGAAAGGGAGTTTTTTGTCTGGAGGTGAAAAGCAAAGGATCGCCATAGCAAGAACGTTAATACGTCGCACTCCTTTATTGTTAATGGATGAACCTACTTCGTCACTTGATCATGAAACAGCAAATGCCATTGAAGAAACAGTTCTGAATTTAGAGAATACTACATGCGTGATGGTTACTCATCGGTTATCAAGATCAGTATTAGAGCGCTATGATATGATATTTGTATTCGCTGATGGGGCAATTATAGAGAGAGGAACATTTCGTGAATTAATAGAGCTTCAAGGTTGCTTCTATCATATGTATGGATTGGCAGAGGAGTCGACAATGACACATCATAAAGACAGCCCGATCTCTTACGTAGTAAATTAATCGTAAATATGGGGTGCTTGGCCAATTCAAGGCGGGCACTTTTTTGTGTTTCTTGTGGCTGAATTTATTTTATCATCAACATGATTTGTAACTTTCTCCCACGGAGCTGGCACTTAAGATTAAGAACACGAAAGAAAAGAGGCTAGGGACGTATGAGGGAGTGGGTTGAAAAGGCGCGGCAAGGGGATGCGGAAGCGTTCGGGCAGCTGATGCTGCATTTTCGTGGGATGGCCTATACGGTGTCCTATGACATGCTGAAGGATGTTCATCTCGCGGAAGATGCCGTGCAGGATGCGTTCATAGAGGCTTATCAGAATCTGGAGAAGCTACAGAACCCGGCCGCTTTTCCAGGCTGGTTCAAGACCATTGTCGTAAGACAGTGTCAGCGGATGCTGCGGCGCAAGCATCATTCGGTGCTTCCTCTGGATGATGCTGTGCAGGTATCAGGAGGAGTACCGGGTGTAGCAGAAATTGCGGAGCGTAGGGAGGAGAGCCAAGTTCTGCAACAATCGGTGAAGGCACTGTCTGCCAAGCTGCGCGTGCCTCTGCGGCTATTTTATTTTTACGGCTACTCTCTTCAGGAAATTTCCGATTATCTGGGCACTCCGGTCCCGACGCTTAAGAAGCGGCTGCACGATGCCCGCCGAAAGTTGAAAGGTACACTCCCGGTAGCCGACCTCGTTTCCGTGTTCAATCATTTGTATGAGGGAGGGCAAAACATGCTGCATATTGTTAACGGTGATGTTGTAGGTGACATGTTGAAGCAGGATGTTGTACAAGGTGACGTGCTTGTATGGAGAGAGGTATATCCGGCAGGACCGATATTTACAAATCCAGCGGGGGCGGAAGAACGGGCACTGCGGGCCCGGGTCCTGGAGGAAACGATGGGTATTCCGGCCAGCGAATATATTACGGGTTGTGAGGAACAAGAGCAGAAACTTTGTGAATTTATCAAGTATGATGAAGTCGTATTGTGGTTTGAGCATGACCTGTTTGATCAGAGCATGCTCGCCTATCTGCTCCACTGGTTCAAGAGACAGAAATTGGGCCGCACGAAGCTGAGCCTGCTCTGTATTGGGGAGTTTCCGGGAATCGAACGGTTTCATGGTCTAGGACAGCTCACTCCGGCACAGCTTCAGACATTATCCGGGACCTGGCGGACCATTGGGCGGCAAGAAATGGAGCTCGGAAGCGAGCTTTGGCAGGCGTATGCTTCTCCTGATCCTGCTCAAATGGCTAATCTGTTGGAAGACAAGAAGGCAGAATTGGCAGCATCCGGCCTGCCTTTTGCCTATGAAGCTTTCACAGCGCATCTCAAGCGGCTGCCCTCGGAGCGGAATGGTCTTAGCGTTGTGGAACAAACCACGCTTCAGACCGTGCATAATGGAGTGGATACGCCATTGGAATTATTTCGTCAGGTAACTGACGTCCTGCATATGCTCGGTATGGGTGATCTCGAATACTGGAAATTTATTCGTGCTTTGGCGCAAGGTGAACATCCTTTGCTGATCATTGACGGGGATGAGGTCGGCTTGAATTTCAGACAAATTCCGGATTTTCTGAACCGAAAGGTAATTCTGACAGAGTTGGGTAAAGAGGTACTGAATGGATCAGCGGACCGCATTGCAGTTCAAGGGATCGACGAGTGGTTTGGGGGGCTGCATCTCCTTGGACATGAGGTTTCTTGGCGCTGGGATGATGTAACCGGAGAATTGGTGGTCCGACATTGAACAAGCTTTAGCAGTAAATAGCTTAACGTGCGAAAGAGTTTTCCGTTTATGGAAAACTCTTTTTTATTTAGGCGCCTGATTTCTCTGAAAGTGGTTTAGGTTTAGCTATTTTACCGTGCTACAATGCCCTGAAATAATCTTCAACGCTCCATCTATATTGTGCCAAACGCGGGTATAGCACATCTCATCTTAAAGTGATTTACAAATATAAGATCGTCATGAATCAGTTCGTTCAAAACCTCCACATCACTGGCCAACATCGCCTTACGCAGTTTTTCCTCGTATTCGATGATTTGATTTTCCTGCATATCAATAGACACCCCTTTGATAACCATTCAAGTAATTTCAGGAAACATAATACACCTACCAAATCTCGTTACCAATGCTTCTACTGCTTCGAATCCGTAAAAAGCTCCTGCGCGGTCCGCACAAATAACTGTACAGCAAGTGAAGCATTGTGCAGAGATGGTACAGCGATACCGATTTGCCGTGTGATCAGAGGTGAAGTCTCCTTGACGGTCAAATCATGGGGGAACGTAGACAAGGCGAGTGAAGAGACAATGCCCATACCCAGTCCTTGTCGAACCATGCTGACCAAGGTGCTGACATTGTGAGTAATGAATTGCGCCTGCAACTGAGTTTGTTCGCGTTCAAAACCTTCCATAATGGCGATCTCATGTCCACCTTTACAAAAAATCATATCCTGCTCATTCAAGTCTCGAATCGCGATTTTGTTATGCGATTGCAAAGGGTGACCGTCCGGCAGGAGAATAACCATGTTATCCTGACATAAAGGAATGACATCTACCTGAGGATCTGGCAACAGGATGATACCCGCTTCGATTTCTCTGGTATGCACCCACTCCTTGACTTCATTCGTAGAGCCTTCATGTAGATCGAAAACAAGGTTCGGATAATGCTGACGAATATGATGAATAATTGGGGGCAGAAAATAGGCTGAGGCAGAAGGAAAGGCACCGATCGTGATCGTGCCCACGTCTAGACCTTTTTCAGCAGCCACCTGTTGATGTACCTTTTCCATGCTTTGCAGCATCATACGGAATTGCAGTAGTACTTTGTGCCCGATATCGGTCAGCAGCACTCCTTTTTTTCGGTCGCGCAGCAATAGCTGGACACCCAGCTCGTTTTCGATGCTGGCGATGGCATGGCTGACCGCGGGCTGCGTCATATGCAGCTCATGGGCAGTTTGGGTGAAGTTTAGCGTTTCGGCTACGCGAACGAAGATCATAATCTGAGTAATGGTCATAAGTGAAAAGTTATCTCCCTTATTGAAAACATTCATTTTATTTATTAGTGACCACAGTATACGCTAGTAAAGCAAAACTTTGCAAACGGCTATTCAGATTTTGGTCGGTAGCAATGAGCGATGAAAAGCTAAGGGAGAGAAGACTTCTATGAAAAAATTAACACCTAAAGCTACGCTGTGGCTTGTCTTGATATTAGTGGTGGTATGGGGGATCAACTGGCCGTTGACTAAGCTGGCTTTGCCAGATACGCCGCCGATATTTTTTTCAGGAATCCGCACCCTGCTGGGTGGTGTGATTCTGCTGTTGTTCGCTATGCGTCGCCGGGAAACCTTGCACTTTAGACAGAATGCGTGGACTTATCTGGTGCTGGCCATATTTAATATTGCAGGCTACTATGGCTTGCAGACGGTAGGGCTGCGTTATTTGCCTGCCGGGTTATTTTCCACTTTAGTATTCCTTCAGCCGATCCTGTTGGGATTATTCTCCTGGATGTGGTTGGGGGAGCGCATGTTTCCCCTGAAGGTCATTGGACTGGTACTGGGTTTTGGCGGGGTAATCGTGATTAGCTCTGGTGGGATGGCAGGTCATTTGTCTGTCTTGGGCATAGTGTTGGGTCTGGCCTCAGGGCTATGCTGGGCGCTCGGAACGATTTATATGAAGAAAAAAAGCCAGCAGCTGGACTCCATTTGGGCGGTGACGATGCAGCTCGTTTTAGGAGGGATTATACTCAATGGGATTGGATTTACGACTGAGAAATGGAGCGATATTCACTGGACGACCTCCTTTATCGCGATTTTATTGTTTATTTCGATATTCGTGATTGCGATGGGCTGGATGATTTATTTTAAACTGATCGACAACGGTGATGCGGGAACCGTCGGCTCATATACGTTTATGATACCCGTGTTGTCTACGGTCTTTAGCATGGTAATGCTCAAGGAATCGCTTACTTTGACGTTTGTTGTAGGGCTGGTGCTGATTGCAGGCAGTGTGTATCTGGTAAATATTAAAGAAAGAATAGAGTTATCCACCAAGTATCAGAACGGTGAGACATTTGAGGATTAACGAGGGCGATAGATCCAGAAGAATTTCAATAGATTTTACGCACGCATATTGGAAGCACCAATATAGCGTGCTTTTTTTGACTATGATTTTCAAAGAACTCATATGCTATGCTATTCAAGATCATCGAAAAAATTTAAATTTATTGTAGAAGTCTGTCGCACCAAAATTAGCTAACAAAATTATTTATTATAAAAACATTAAACTAACAAAATGACATTAAAGGTTTTTCTATTTTTCGTCCTTGTGTAAAAAATGCAATGAATATAATTTTTTAGAGCAAAAATAGAGATCATGAAAGGAGGAGAGTATACAAAAATATCAATTTGTTATGTTTATATAATATTGTTTTTTAATAATTATTTTATTTTACTATTTTTTGTTATGCTAACAATTGACATTTCGTATAACGTAAACTAGAATGAGTGAGAATTCATTTCCCAATCACATAATTAGTTTGGAAGAATTGAAAGCGTTTACCTTATATTAGGATAGGGCTCTTTTTGATTCTTTTTTCTTTTCCGAATTATGGCCGGGAGGGAGAGATCATAGTACGTGCCTAAGGGATGGAAATTTGAATATATAAGCTAAGAGAGAGGTGTAAGTTGAGATGCAGTTAAATAGAAATGTTGGAAACTTCGAACAAACGGTGAATTGTAACGCTGATTACCTGGAGGTTGCAAAATGAAGAAGTTATTGTCGTGCTTGATCTCGTTAGGCATGCTTGTTAATATATTGCCGACCACGATTGTAAGCGCTAACAATGATAGAGTTACTAATCTAGCGCTTGATTCAACACCGTCTGCCCAATCGGTTATGATTTCAGATGCTGTTTACAAAATTACGGCACAGCATAGCGGAAAAAACCTGGAAGTTGAAGGGGAATCAAAGGATGACGGAGCGAATGTTCAACAATGGAGCGATAACGGAAAGGAGCAACAGAAGTGGAGAGTGGTTGACGTTGGGGATGGATATTATAAGCTGATCTCGCAATCTAGTGGTAAAGCATTGGATGTTGTCGGTGGTAATACCCAGGACGGAGCGAACGTTCAACAATGGACCGACAATGGGAACGCTCAGCAAAAGTGGAAAATCATTGACGCTGGTGGTGGATATTATAAGCTGATCTCGCAATCTAGTGGTAAAGCATTGGATGTTGTCGGTGGTTATACCCATGACGGTGCAAACGTTCAACAATGGGCCGACAACGGTAGCGCTCAGCAAAGGTGGAGATTCACGCAGATTGATACGACAACAGATACGACACCACCAACCGCCCCAACAAACCTCCACAGCTCATCCAAGACGAGCAGATCTGTCACTCTTACATGGATGACCTCAATAGACAATGTAGGTGTAACTGACTACGTTATTTATAACGGAACAGATCTGGTAGGCACGAGCACCGCAACAAGTTATACAGTGACGGGTCTCGCTGCGAACACATCCTACAACTTCACTGTAAGAGCGAAAGATGCAGCAGGCAATGTTTCGGAACCAAGTAATGTCTTAAAAGTAACAACAAGTTCCGACTCCTCTCAAAATACAGGATTTTATGTTAAAGGTACGACGCTTTATGATGGCAACGGAAATCCCTTTGTCATGAGAGGAATTAATCACGCTTACACTTGGTACAAAGGTCAAGAGTCAGTTGCGATACCTGCAATTGCTAAAACAGGAGCGAACACGATTAGAATCGTGCTGTCTGACGGACAGCAATGGACGAAAGATGATTTGTCAGCGTTGCAAAACCTGATCACTTTATCAGAACAAAACAAATTGGTTGTTATCCTTGAAGTACACGATGGTACGGGAAATGATAATGCTGCTGTGTTGAATAAAATCGCAGATTACTGGATTGAAATGAAAAGTGCACTGATTGGAAAAGAAAATACAGTCATTCTCAACATCGCGAATGAATGGTTTGGTACTTGGGATGGGAACGGCTGGGCACAGGGGTATAAATCAGTTATTCCAAAGCTAAGAAATGCTGGCATCAAAAATACCATTATGGTTGACGCCGCTGGGTGGGGGCAATATCCGAAGTCGATTTTTGACTACGGAACGCAAGTGTTTGATGCCGATCCGCTTAAAAATACGATGTTCTCCATTCATATGTACGAATACGCTGGAGGAAATGCCGAAACAGTAAAAAGCAATATTGACAATGTATTAAATAAAAATTTAGCTCTCATCATTGGAGAATTCGGAATCAAGCATACAAATGGTGATGTTGACGAGGCTACCATTATGAGTTACGCCCAACAAAAAGGTGTAGGTTATCTCGGCTGGTCTTGGAAAGGAAATGGATCAGGTCTAGAATATTTGGATATGTCAAACGACTGGGGAGGATCGAGCTATACTGAACAAGGACGTGCCATTATTGAAGGTCCGAATGGCATCAGAGCAACATCCAAGTTAAGCACGGTTTATAGCGGCGGTAAACAGTAAAAAAGATTCATATTGTTTTAGCAACGGCCTTTTCTCGAGATTTTAATGGGGAAGGTCGTTTAGTTTGTCTGGAATCGTTTTTCATTGTAGAACATAGGAGCAAGGATTAGGAAAAATATACTAGAATATCAAAGGGGGTCATAGTAAAATATGACTATAAGTCTGTTGAGTTAGTGGAAATGACGGTTCAGAATTACCCGCTTGGTAAGCGGAAGATGGCAGTTTCAAACTCACCGGTCAGCAAGAGGAGGAACCTATGAAGGATTTTGACGTAACCAAAGCCAAGTATGATCCAAAACAGGAAGAACAGGTGAAAAAGGGATTTTTCAACAAGGTGAAGTCCACGGCTGGAAAAGTTCCCTTTGTGAAGGATGCGGTGGCTATGTACTATTGTGCGATAGATCCTGAAACGCCTCTGTATGCCAAAGGGATAGCATTCGGAGCCTTGGCGTATTTTATTTCTCCATTAGATGCTATATCAGATGTTATTCCGATGTTGGGTTTTACAGATGATGCGGGGGTTGTGCTGGCAGCTTTGAAAGTGTTGGACATGCATATCAAACCTGCCCATCGGGAGAAGGCAAGCGAGTTTTTTTCTTAAGGATTGTAAGATGAGCGGGGAGAAGGAATGGACAGATATACACCTACAGCGAGGGAGCGCTGGCAGATGAAACAGAGCGAGCCGCAGCAGCAGGGATGGCTGCTCGCTTTCTTTGGCTGGATTTTTGCAGGTTTGGGGTTCGTATTTAGTTTTTTTGTCGTTGGAGGCTTGCTCGGGATCATAGGTCTTGTTTTCGGAATTTTGACCAAACGGATGGAGCAAAGAAATACGCAGGGCATCTTCATTATTGTAATCAGCTCCGTTGCTATTGGCATCGGTCTATTGATTTTTATGATTTTTTTTGCGCAAGGTTTTGTAGAAGGTCTGAGAGAAGGGTATAATGAGCATTATTAGGTCAGGGAGGTAACAGCATTGAGCGTCATTGTTTCACAGCAGATCTCGGCAACGGGCGTGAAGGAATATACGAAGGTGATGAAAACATTTAATTCCCCGTTTACACCTTTGGTTGGACAGAAAATCAGGGATACGGCATTCGGCGATATGCAATATTACGATGTTGAGGATGTATTTATTGATCTAGCGGAGAATGAGTATTGGGTAATTCTACCTGCCGTTTTGCTGCATTCTGATGATATTGAGGACATACGAGACGCTGTGCGCGAGTATCGTTCACACGGTTGGGAATGTACGAAACCTCTGTAAATGCATACCACTTAAGCATCTATACGGAAACGTCTTTCTTTTGCGAGATAGGCGTTTTTTTGTGTATTTGTGTAGGGGATATTCCTAATGATTGGCATGAAAAGAAAGAATTTATGCTGAAAATGCGCAAATTTTATCATTTTTTATCATAAAACGACAAGTTGGGAAATGAAAACGGCCTTAATGTGTTATACTTAGTATATCAAAGGACAAGAGTCTAAAACGACCGGTAAGGCCCTTTCTTTGAAGAGCCTCTGAAAGGTTCAACGTTTATCCAAAATAAATGGTCAAAAGGAAAAGGGGAAATGCTAACGTGAGAGTGAATTTGAAATTTACTAACAAAGGGCAAGTTGCAGTTGAAAAGTTCAACAATGAGGAGCTTATCGAAATCTTTACCCGCTACATTAAAACGTTAAGCAAGAAGTATGATATCTCGGTTACCGTACCGGAGGATCTGAATGAGCAGATCTTGGAAGAGGGTACCGTGAAGGTCGTGTTGGATAAGATTAATTGTGACATGGACGCTTTTTTCAAGGAGCTGAGCCGGGATATCAAGGTGCCGCTGGTCAAAAGATTGGGTACCAAATTGGATAACGTATTTAAGACCGAGGTTGTGGAGCAGGAACAGAACTAAGAATAAGGATCAAGCGAGTCCGAATGAGGATTCGCCATATGAAATGATAAAACCTCCCGAATGGGGCGCATGGCTAGGCCCTGTGCTCGTTCGGGAGGTTTTATATGTTTAAACTGCTCTATTCAGCAGGAAAACATGCATGGCATGTCTGTCCCTTTTAACGTGTTGTTGTGGAAGTAGGGCGCAGTTGGGCTAAATCAAACGAAGGTACCAGCCCTTCCTGCGCGGCGCGACCGAGCAAAGCTTCGATGGCGGCATATCCGCTGTCGCCCAGATTGGCGGTAAAATCGTTAACATACAGGTCGATATGCGATTGGGCGACATCGGGTGAAAGCTCCTGCGCATGAGACAATACATATTCACGCGAAGCTTCTGGATGCTTCCAAGCGTATTCGACAGAGGCGCGTATCCAGTTTGTGATCGCATCCAGATCCAGCGTACGACGGGCAATAATGGCTCCGAGCGGGATTGGGAGCCCTGTATCTTCTTCCCACCAGTTCCCCAGATCGACTTGCTTACTAAGTCCGTAGGACGGATACGTGAACCGTGCTTCATGAATAACCAGTCCGGCATCCATCTGCCCGTCACGGACAGCAGGCATGATTTGGTCGAACGGCATCACGACGATCTCGCCGACACCCCCCGGCACATGCTTGGCTGCCCATAGGCGAAACAGCAGATAGGCGGTGGAACGTTCACTCGGAACAGCTACACGCTTGCCGGACAGGGCTTCCGGGCCATCGACAGTGGAACCTTCCTTGGTCAGCACGAGCGGCCCACAACCTCGGCCCAGTGCGCCCCCGCAAGGCAGCAGGGCATATTCATCCAGCACCCAAGGGAGTGCGGCATACGAAATTTTCATGATATCCAGTCCGTCTGGTGTGACCGCCAGATTGTTGGTGATGTCGATATCGGCAAATGTAATGTCCAGCGCGGGTGCGCCCGGAATCAATCCATGCGCCAGGGCATGGAAGACAAAAGTGTCGTTGGGACAAGGTGAAAAAGCAATTTGCATCTATATAACCTCCGTTAATGTAGAAAATGCGGCTTCCAACGCTTGCAAAGCCTCTTTGATCCGCCAGGCTGCACGGTTACGTGGACCGACAGCATTGGAAATTGTGCGGATTTCCATCGTAGGCAGTTCCAGCCTATTTGCCGCCACGGCTACGCCGTAGCCTTCCATAGCTTCGGCAGCAGCTCCGGGAACGCGCTTGGCCAGCCGTTCCGCTGTTGCCGCCGTACCGGTGGCCGTGGAGACGGTCAGGATCGGCCCCGCGACAGCCGTCTGTCCAGCGGCACGCAACGCCTGAACGAATCGCTGCGCGGTGGCAACATTGACGGCAATTTGGCTTGAGCCGAAACCCAGCTCGTCCACGCTGCTGAAGCCCTCTGCCGTCTCTGCCCCCAGGTCGGCGGCAATGATCGCGTCAGCAACAACGACGCTCTCCAATGCAGCGACCTCCACGAAGCCGCCACCAATTCCGGCGCTGATGACCAGACGGTAGTCACCAGCCGCCGCCAGTGCTAGCGCGGTTGAAGCCGCCGCGGACGGTGCGCCCACGCCAGCTAGCTCGACCACAAAACGGGTGTCGCCTTTCAGGCCCCGCAGTACAGCTTCCCGTTCGCCTTCAACCGCGGTCATAACCAGGATGCGACCATCTGATATTGTATGCTCCATCGGTTGATTCCCCTTTAAATTTAGGTAATATGCTCCCTTATCATACTGCTTTTCGAATCGATGTTCAAAAAAGTCGACAAAAAAAGCGCTCTGAGGCGCTTTTTGGAAAAACTGCAAGATTCAGCAGATATGGAAATCGGTAGTTGTAAACATAAAGCAATTCTAATCTGGAAGAACAGCACAGGCATAGCATATAATAATTATATCGGCTGATCCTTTGTGATTAGCTGAAACATGGTAATATTGCGGTCATAATGGCTTGGGGTTCCATCTTGATTGCGCACCCGAATCATCTCGCTACTGAATAACTCGATATATCCACAGCCAATCTCACAATATACACCTGTAGGGTCCTCTTGCCAGACCGAAACGAGGTGTTGAGACAGCGCCGCGGTGAAAAATTCGATGTTTTTTTGCAGTACGCGTGGCGTTTTCTTGGGTTCCATAACGTAAATCCTCCCTATATCATGCCATTTGAAAATCAGCAATTGAACGTGGCTTCTAAGTGGTTACTACACATCATAATGAACAAAAACAACTGAAAAAGGAACGGTTCGTCAATCTACTCTATGAAACAGACGTAAACACTGTACCGCTTAATGCTATTTTTGTAAAGCGTCCGATTGACCTTTTCAACATCCAGTTTGTGTTTACACACATTTTACATTGCGTTTACACTGCTGTGATGCTAGTGCGTTTCATCTAATAGTACAATAAAGGGTAACTATACTGCATGAATTGATGGAGGCCATATGTTGATAGAGAGTCAGAATAAGGATAAAGCAGGGTCAGAACGTTACTTTAACCGAGATTTAAGCTGGATTGAATTTAATCGCCGTGTGCTTCAGGAAGCTCAGGATGCAGATACACCGTTGCTGGAGAGAGCCAAATTTTTGGCGATTGTATCTAGCAATTTGGATGAGTTTATGGCTGTTCGTGTTGCAGAGACGCGTGAGAAGATCAAGGCGGGTTTTATGCAAAAGGATTTTACGGGATATACCCCCTCAGGTTTATACAAACGCCTGATCAAGCGTACTGTCTCGATGGTATCGGAACAATACCGGACCTATCGTGATATTTCTCGCCTCTTGACGAAAAAAGGTCTTTTACTGCTCGAATATGAAGACTTGAATACGACACAGCGCAAGTCGCTGGATGCATATTTTCATGAAATTATATTTCCGGTGCTCACGCCGATGGCGGTCGATCAGAGCCGTCCTTTTCCACTCGTTCACAATAAATACGTATATTTAGCGGTCGTTTTGAGACGCCCGGGGGATACGGAGGAGGATAAACCACTTTTTGCCATTGTGCAGGTGCCTTCGAATATTCCACGTGTGGTTACGGTGCCGTTACGTTCCAATAGCAAGAAGAAATCATTTATTTTAATTGAGGAACTGATCAAGCATCACATCCAAACACTGTTCACCGGATATGTTCCGGAGGCGGTTCATGCCTTTCGTGTTACGCGTAACTCCGATTTGTCCATTAATGAAGAAGAAATCGAGGATTTGCTCGAAGAGATTGAAAAAGAGCTGCGTCGAAGACGACGGGGGGCGCCGGTAAGACTGGAAGTAGAAAAAGGGATTCATCCCTATGCCCTGATGGAGCTTCAACGCGAATTCAAGCTGTTCGATCATGTGTTTGAGATGGACGGGCCGCTCGATCTGACGTTTTTGTCGTCATTTGCCGATCATTTGGAAGGGTATTCGCATTTGAAATTTCCGGCAATCAAACCATTGTATCCGGAAGAGCTGCCTCCACAAGAGGATATTTTCAACGTACTTCGTAAACGGGACGTGCTCGTGTATCATCCATATGAATCATTCGATGCGGTAACTGATTTTATCATTGAGGCATCAGAAGACCCAGATGTGATGGCAATCAAAATGACCCTGTACCGTGTCAACGGGGAATCGAAGCTGATTCCGGCACTGGCACGTGCGGCCGAATCGGGCAAGCAGGTAACGGTGGTGGTAGAGCTGAAAGCTCGTTTTGACGAGGAACGTAATATTGCCTGGGCGCGTACGCTTGAAAAAGCAGGCTGTCACGTAGTGTATGGGTTGGTTGGCTTGAAGACGCACGCCAAAATCATTCTTGTCATACGTCATGAGCGCAACGCGCTCAAACGATATGTGCATGTAGGCACAGGCAATTATAATGAAAGCACGGCGCGCGTGTATACGGATATCGGATTGTTTACGTCAGATCCGGTACTTGGCGAGGATGCCTCCGAATTGTTTAATGAGATCACGGGATTCTCTGCGCTCAAGACTTTGCAAGCTTTTACGGTGGCTCCAACGGGAATGAAGAACAAGCTGTTTGAACTCATCCGTAGGGAAGCAGAGCAGGCATTGGCAGGTAAGCCCGCCCGGATTATTGCCAAGATCAACTCCTTATCCAGTCAGGAGATGATCGATGAACTATATGCGGCTTCCCAGGCAGGTGTGAAGATTGATCTTATTATTAGAGGGGTCTGCTGTTTGCGCCCCGGTGTGGAAGGATTCAGCGAGAACATACGTGTCATCAGTATTGTAGACCGCTTCCTGGAGCATTCCAGACTGTTTTATTTTGAAAATGGAGGGAAATCCGAGTTGTTTCTATCCAGTGCGGATTGGATGACGCGTAATTTGACTCGCCGAATTGAACTGATGTGCCCGATTTATGATGACGGGATCAAAGAAATGCTGGCAGATATTCTGCATTTATCGTTAAGGGATAATGTGAAGGCGCGCCAGCTTTTGCCTAACGGCAGCTATCAATTTGTGTCCAGAAATGACAAAGAGGCTCCCATCAGGAGCCAATCTGAAGCGATGAAGGTTAGAAATTGGAAGAAGGTAGAATGGACCACGACAATGTAAGGTTCCACGACTTTTGGAAATCCTTGGCAACGGCTTCTAGCTCCCGTTGTTCTAATATGGGTTCATTCTTGCTTTCCAGACGAAGATGCAGTGCGTCATCCCCTGTAGTGGGATTGATGCTGGTAATCATTCCAGACTCACTCCGATCCATGCCAATCGCGAGCTGGAGCAGCGAGCCGAGCCGATGTACACGTTCCTCGTCGGAAGGCTCCAAAATATCCGCATGTGTGCGTAGCAAACGGGGGGTCCGGTTCTTGGGATGGTAATCCGCGATTAACGCGGCTAGCACCGTTTCCCTATGGGATAGACCGCCAATGCCTGCATGTAAAATCCAGAACACGGAATTCTGGCGGAAATGATAGTAATTCAAGGCAGCCCCCGTTTTGTAAAGAGTTGCTGCGGTCAGTAACAAGCGTTTGTCCATAGCAGCTGAGGTTCCGCTAGCTAATGTGTCATAGAGCCGGACGGCGTACTCGTTAACCCGCTTGACATGCGCTTCGCTAACCGGGACAGCAAACGAAAGGATATTGCGAATGGATGTGACAAGCGGACTAGCTACCACGGGCTGTTCAGCGTTGACCAGCTCATGAAATAGACCGTCTCGCAGACCCGCTCCACTGACCAAATACGCGGAGCCTTGAGCAGCTTCAAATATCGTTTTCAATATAATAAGACCCGGTACAATGATGTCGGCTCTGTCCTTGGACAGGCCGGCTGTTTTTTTGCGTTTTTCATAGGGAAGATGGGGCAGACTGCCATAGAAGTAATCGACATCTTCTGTCGTCATTTCGTAATGGTGCGTCACAGGAAGTGAGTAATCCTGCCGCTTCTGATTGATTTTAGCCAAAGTACGCAGCGTCCCACCTAGTCCGATGAATGGTAGACCCGGATTGGAAAAGATCCAATCATGATTTTGCAGTGAAGAACGGACAAAGCTCTCCATTTCCTCAATCTGCTGAGGAGACCATTCGCCATTCTTGACCTCACGTCCAAAGCGCCAATTCATATTAACGGCGCCAAAGGGAAATGACACCGTATGCAGTCGCTTTCGATCGCGGAACAGCGTAATTTCGGTACTACCACCCCCGATGTCAATAATGATTCCGTCACTCACATTCATAGTGT
Organism: Paenibacillus sp. NMA1017; assembly: GCF_058895805.1. Taxonomy (NCBI): domain Bacteria; kingdom Bacillati; phylum Bacillota; class Bacilli; order Caryophanales; family Paenibacillaceae; genus Paenibacillus; species Paenibacillus sp. NMA1017. Next base: position 98,646 of record NZ_JBZXYR010000005.1, read on the forward strand.
TCACTACGCCCAGAAAACCGGCATAGCCTTCTTGTTCTCCGCTCAGTATTTCCAGTGTTAAATTTGTCTCCTCCGCGATCCATTGGACGATTTCGTCCGAATTCGTGGCATTGCGGATGGCTGCTGTTGCTGCCGCACGCATACGGACAACCCCGTGCATATGGCATACCGCCATAAATTGGCGCAGCAATGGAGCGATGCTTCGAATCGCCTCCCGTTCCATACGGCCGTTGGCCCCAACCTTTTCGCTTAGTCGGGCAGCTTCTTTGCATTCCTGCACAATTCGATAGGCTCCTGTCTCTGTCATTTCATAAATCACCAGACGTATGGAGTTTGAGCCAATGTCCATGATGCCAATTTTGCTATTCATGAGTTGACCTCCTTGTTGAAAAAACAATTTGCCGGTAATTTCCGCTGCTCCGTGCAAATGGTAGTAGATTATTGTCATTGTACCAGTGATATTCGGTGCATGCTACCGTTCGCCATGATCTTGTCGAAATAGACACATGCCGCGGACAATCATCCAAGAATAGAACATTCCTGTTGAGTATGTATAAGTATACCTGACGGCGAAAGGAGAGGGTTAGATGAGACAACTTGCAAGCAAATGGCTAAAGACGAAGGCGCTGCTCCACCATCCACATACCGCCGTTTATATACCGGAAACCTGTCTATATAGTGAAGATCAATTGCGCATGATGCTGCGGCGGCATGCTTTTGTATTTATAAAACCTGTGAAAGGAGGCGGAGGAATCGGAGTCTTGCGTGTGGCAAAGGAGCGGAGTGGATACACCTGTACGCGTATGGAGCACACGCACCGGTTCAGTCATTTTAGAGCGCTCGCAATCGGAATCAATAAGCTTCGAGTCCAACGTCCATATCTTATTCAACAAGGCATTCAACTGGCAAGTATTCAAGGTAGACCTGTCGACTATCGAGTCAAAGTCGTGAAGGAAGGGCAGAGATGGGATTTTCGTGCGGTGGTTGCACGTCATGCTCGTCCCGGACTGGTCATTACAAATCTGTGCAAAGGGGGAACTTTGCTGAAGGGAACAGAGGCGCTTCGGATGATATATCCCCGGCGGCTTGCTATTCAAAAGCGGCGAGAAATCATTCAACTTACACAGCGCTGTATTCCTGTACTGGAAAGAAGATTTCCTGGGATCGGACAACTGGGATTTGATTACGGGCTTGATCAGAGTGGAAGGGTATGGATTTTAGAGGTTAATACAAGACCTCAATAAATTTCTGATTTCTTTAAAAAAATTCCAATATAAACTATTAAGAAGAGGCTAAATATAATATATTTATATAAATAATAAAAATATTTTTTTTGTGTTCAAGCGTAAAAATTCTGTGTATAAATATTGTCCACATTATCCCCTGTCACATATATGGGTTAACGACACTTACCAACAATTTATACACAGGATTTCCACAATTGACTGTGGATAACAGAACGCTTGTTCCGATTTTGGTATTTTGATAGAATAGATTTTGAAATAAAAGGAAAGGTTGTGTCGAGGATGGCTATGCTGACGGATGAAATGCTTTTGGATTCCTATCAGATGGCAATCGAGCTTAAACTTGAATGTGACTTCATTGCACTGTTGCTGGCTGAGATTCACAAAAGAAAGTTAGAGATGAATACAGCCGTAGTCCTTCATTAGACCGGACAAGCTCTCGTACTGCGACTGTGAAGTCATTCAGGGTTCGGATGACTTTACGGACAATCACTGCAACGAATAGGCACACCGTAAAAAAGGGTATTTCACTCCAAAGATTCAAATTTGGAGTAAAATACCCTTTTTTGTCATAGTCTAAACTAGACTACAATTTCATGTTACTGCTGTGGCCGGGTGACAACTTGGCGTCTGGATCAACATAGACCTTGGCGTTGTTGACTGCCGTAGGGGCTTCACCAAAGCCAACAGCAATCAGCTTGAGCTTGCCTGGATAGGTCGTAATGTCTCCAGCGGCGAAAATGCCGGGAATATTAGTTTCCTGGCGAGAATCGACCACGATAGAGTTACTTTCGATTTCAATTCCCCATTCAGCAATCGGGCCAAGTGTGGATACAAATCCAAAGTTAACGATCACATCGTCCACTTCGATTTCCTGTGTTTCTTTGGTTTTTACATGAGCAAGAGTGACTTTCGTAATCGTGTCTTCTCCATGCAATTCTGTAATTTCCGTTGGTGTAATAACGTTTACTTTGGAAGCGAGGAGGTTTTCGACACTGTGTTCATGCGCACGGAATTTGTCACGGCGGTGAATCAATGTAACCTGTTCTGCAATCGGTTCCAGCATGAGTGCCCAGTCTACAGCAGAGTCACCACCACCGCTGATTAGCACTTTTCGGCCTGCAAATTTGCTCAGGTCGCTGACAAAGTAATGCAGGTTGGTTTTTTCAAAACGTTCTGCACCTGGAAGTTCCAGTCTGCGCGGCTCGAAAGCGCCCACGCCAGCGGTAATAATAACCGCTTTACCATGATACTCGCCACCTTTGTCTGTTTTTACGATGAAGTGGCGTTCTTCCTTTTTCTCTAACGATACGACTTTCTCTTCTAGCTGCACCTCTGGATTGAAGTGGTTCATTTGTTGAACCAAATTATTGACCAGCTCCTGTGCAGTCACTTTAGGAAAGCCAGCAACGTCATAAATATATTTTTCAGGATAAAGGGCTGCAAGCTGGCCGCCCAGTTGGGGCATACTTTCAATTAAGGTGACGGATGCCTGACGCATTCCTCCGTAAAAAGCGGCGAAAATACCGGCTGGACCGCCTCCAATAATGATCAGATCGCGGATCTCCGCACCTGTGGATTGAGTTGTCACTCTAAAAACACCTCCGAAAGGGATAGTATGGGATTTGTAAATATTGAATCAGCCGCATAGAGGTTCAGATAGCCGCCGAACGCATGATTCACTGTTTATCATTATAAACTGCCAGGTTCCGCTTGCAAAGTTAAAGCTATTAATATTTAATGAAGACTTTTTTGTGAGTGTAAATTAACCGTTTTGAGAGAACAGCTTTGAATAATTATGTATATCGGAAGGGGTAGAAGCATGAGCAGTATTCCCAAAATTGTCATTGTGGGCGCCGGATATGGTGGTATATTGACGGCTCAGCAATTGCAAAAGGAGCTCAAGCACAATGAGGCGGATGTCACGCTGATCAACCGTCATGATTACCACTATATTACGACACATCTTCATATGCCTGCGGCAGGTACGGATACGATTGAGCATTCAAGGGTTCCGATTGCGCAGCTAATTGATGAGTTCAAGGTGGATTTAGTCAAAGGAACGGTTAAGGAAATCATACCAAAGGAGAAAAAAATCGTGCTGGAGGATGGCTCGCTGTCCTACGATTATTTGGTTATCGGACTAGGCGGGGAGCCAGAAACATTCGGTATTCCGGGAATGGATAAGTTCGCGCTGACGATTCGCAGTATTAACTCCGTTCGCCTGATTCGTGAGCATATTGAATACCAGTTGGCTCTGTACAAAAATGACGGTAAACCTGGCCGGCTAAACTTTGTCGTAGGCGGCGCTGGTTTCAGTGGCATCGAGTTTGTTGCAGAGCTGGCGGATCGCCTGCCACAGCTGGCTAAAGCTTATGACATCGATTTTAACCGGATTCAAATCATTAACGTCGAGGCGGCTCCTACAGCGTTGCCGGGGTTTGATCCTGAGCTGGTGGAATATGCAATGGATGTGCTTAAGCGCAAGGGGGTTAACTTCCGTATCGGTATTCCGATTAAGGAATGCCTGCAGGATGGCGTAATCGTCGGTGAGGATGAGAAAATCGAAGCCTACACGGTGGTTTGGACGGGAGGAATCCGTGGGAACGGATTAATCGAGAAAGCCGGATTTGAAGTGATGCGTGGTAGGGTGAAAATTGACGATTTTCTGCGTGCACCGGAACATGATGACATTTTCATTATCGGAGACAGCTCCCTGATGTTTAATCCCGAAGGACGTCCCTACCCACCGACAGCTCAAATTGCGATGCAGCAAGGGGTGCTTTGTGCCAAGAATCTAGCCGCTACTCTTCGCAAAAAGGAGCTACACAAGTTCGTGTTTTCCAACAAAGGGACGGTTGCTTCTCTTGGAAAAGGCGAAGCCGTCGCCGTGGTGGGCAAACGCAAAATAAAAGGCTGGGTGGCCGCACAATTGAAAAAAATTGTGGATCTCCGCTATCTGTTCATCATTGGCGGAATTCCACTGGTACTGAAAAAGGGACGGTTTTTCTAAGGCAAAAAGGTTTCCATGACTCCTAAAAAGGAGCTGGAGACCTTTTTTATTTCAATGAACAAAAAAAGATATTGACTCATAACTATTCGACGACGTATAGTATGATTACTAATTACAGAGGGGGAGCTTCACATTGAATTCTGATTTTAAAATCAATGCCGATCCCAGGAGAATAAATTTACTGACTGAAAAGTTTCCAAATGTGGACTCCCAATCGTTGAATACGTGGGTACTTTTCGTGCAGGCAGCACATGAAGTGTACAATGGAGTGTCTTCCAGACTCTCGGAATATGGGCTATCTGTAGGCAACCTGAAAATTTTAATGCCATTGTTTTTACATGAACGTGCATTGACTCCATCAGAGCTGGCTGAATATTCAGGGGTTACTCGTTCAACAGTAACCAGCGTAATTGATAAGCTGGAACGGGACGGCATCATCCGAAGAAGTACGCTGACGGATCGACGTATGACCGCGATCTCTTTGACTGATGAAGGAAAACAATTAATGACGGAAAAAGTTCCGATGTTCATCCAGCTTTTTTCGGATTTAATGAATGAATTTACAAAGGAAGATCATATTCTATTTGCTACGTTATTAAATAAGCTTTCCTCAGGAATTGAACGGATAAAACGGGAATAATCAAATTTCCCGGCTTAAATAGTTAGACGTCGTACTATCAGGCTCCTTATTTGTTTTTGACTATTATTTTTTAACGATCATTGGCTAAATCATCATGAAGGAGAGTTTGTTGCAATGAATAAAAAGATCATTGTGTACGTGCTACTTGTTGTCGCGTTAGGTACCGGGGGTACGCTAATGGCAATGAGCGGCAAGGATGCTGTGAGTATGGCAGCCCAACAAAAAAATACACTGCTTACGGCAGATACCGTGAATGTTGCTTTTCAGGGCGTAGGGGGAAGAGTAAACACGATTGAGGTGAAGGAAGAACAACAGGTGAAAAAAGGGGATGTGCTCATGACCCTCGATCCTGTAGACCTTGATTTGCAAATTGAGAAATTAAAAACGGATATCGCACAGGCTGATGTGAAAATAAAACAGGCTAAAGACGGGTTGCAAAATCAGTCGGAGAAAATTTCGAATTCAGAAAAACAGGGGCAATTGGACATTCAAGCCGCGCAAGCGGGAGAGTCCTTATTAAACCAAGGCACACGTGCGGAGGATATTGTAAGACAAAAGCTGGCTATTGAAGCAGCACAGCAATCGTTGGACGCAGCTCTGACAGGAGTAGAGACAGCCAAAAGAAATGCGGAAATCGCACAAAAAACAGTATCATCCAGACAACAGGCTCTGGACTTGGCTAAAGTGAATTACAACCGTATCAAAGCGTTATATGATGCCGGAGCTGGAACCAAAGCAGAACTGGATAACGCTAAAAACCAACTGGATAATGCCCAAATCGCGTTAGATACAGCTAAGGATCAGGTTGAAATTGCCAATAACCAGATTACAGCGGCTAGCAAACAATCGGACATTGCTAAAAATGGGATCGCTCAGCAGCAAACCGCTTTGGATAAAATGGAGGCGGGTGCAACTGCTGAGGAACGCCAGCAGGCTCGTATCAAAACAGAAAAGGCCAAGGAAGCCTTGACTCAAACCTCGCAAACACGAAAAGATGTTAAGAATAGCGAATACAATGTGGATCTTCTGGCTCAACAAAAGCAGGCATTGAGTGTTCAACTCAAAACTTTGGAATTGCAGCGTGGACGTATGGTGCTGAAGGCATCCACAGATGGTAAGGTGTCGCGTATTGTACCTAAAATGGGAGAGATCGTTTCTACGGGGGCAACGGGCGCCGTTATTGAAACCAATCAGCTATACTACGATATTTATGTGGGCGAGGATTCCATATCACAGTTTAAAGCTGGGGGAAATGTGACTTCGCACGTTGTAGCTTTAGATAAAGATGTCCAAGGCAAGGTGAGGTACATTACTTCTGCCCCTCAGTATACCAACATGAGAATGAGTCGGGACAAAGGTCTGTCGGATATAAGCTCCTTCCAAGTGCGGGTGGATGTTCAGCGAACATCTGAATTATTACCTGGAATGACGGTAGAGGTTGTGACGAAATGAAGGCGTTTATAGAAGAATGGAAGCTGATGATCAGCGGTAAGATGGTTTTTATCATGCTGCTCGTTCCTATCGTAGTAGCTGTAGCCTTTGGATTTGTTTTTAAAAATAATCAGCTTAACGATGCCTCTGTAGCTGTAGTCGATTTAGATCATAGCAGTTATAGCCGACAGCTTATTAATAAATTGGATGCATCGCAGTATATTGATGTACGCCATGTGCAAGAGAATGAAGCCGATCCGAATTTACTTTTATATAATGAAAAGTTTTTTGCGGTGATTTACCTTCCAGCTGGGTTGGAGGAAAATAGGATTAAAGGAGTTCAGAGCAATATCGGTTTTTATGTAGATAATACGGTAGGTCAGGCTACTGGAAATCTACGCTCGGCAGTCACAGAGATCATGGCAACGGAAAATGCGATGCTGGCTGGTAGTGGATTAAAGGGTATGGGAATGAGTGACAGCCAGGTTACAGGGCTTACTTCCAATATGCTGCTTCAGCAGCGCCTGTTATATAATCCTACCAATGCTACTTTGATGACCTCGGTTATGGGGTTCATTAATACGGTCATGATTTCACTGATTGGTGTTACTGTACTGACAATTGTCCCGCGATTGCGGGAGCAAGGAAGATTAAAAGAGGAGCTTCAGCATTCTTATGGTTTGATTCTTAGGGTGTTGCCGTATGCGTTAGTAGGATGTGTGTCCTTTTACCTGTCCATTGGTTTACTTAAGCAAATTGGGGGACTACGCTTTGAAGCGAATGTATGGCAGCTCAGTATTCCATTTCTCTTGTACACGATTACGTTGAGTTTGTTTGCGATGGCTTTGGGGTGGAATGCGGCGAATCCGGGAAAAGCTTCTCCACGCCTCATGCTAATTATACTGCCTTCTTTTTTACTGAGCGGCGCTCAATTGCCAGTAGCTATGCTGCCTACATCGCTGCAATATATTAGTAATATTCTTCCATTGACCTGGCATTTCAAGTTTTTGAGAGGGATGGGCTTCAAAGGTGGGAGCTTAAAATATTTTATTCCCGAGTTGGGAGGCTTTTTGGTCTTACTAAGTGGTTTGCTGCTTCTTATCTTTATCCTGATCGCTTTGGAGAAAAGAAAGCTGGCGAAAAGTGAGGATACATCCGTAGGGGTCGAGCCTGTGCTGCAATAACCGGAGATATCATTCCTTGGTTATGACCTGGCAATCATAAAGAATACGATTTAATCAGGCACCCGTGAGGGGCCTTTTCTCTTCTATTATAGCTCTAGGTCTTATAAAAAAGGATTCCGTCGTCCCGAAAGTGGGAGTTCGCGGAATCCTTAATTGTATGCTGCGAATGGTACTGACGGTTGTGCTTTACAGCTTCAACATGTCTTCAAATGTCTCTTCATTCAACACGCTGCCGACATAGAAGGAGCCGAATTCACCGTAACGGGCACTGACTTCATCAAAACGCATTTCGTAGATTAGCTTTTTGAACTGAAGTGCGTCATCGGAGAACAGTGTTACGCCCCATTCCCAATCGTCAAAGCCGACGGAACCGGAAATGATTTGTTTTACTTTGCCAGCATAGCTGCGGCCAATTAAACCGTGGCTGCGCATCAAGGTGCGGCGCTCGTCCATCGAAAGCATGTACCAGTTATCGTTCAGGTCACGTTTTTTGTTCATTGGATAGAAGCAAATATAACGGGCCTTGTTTAATACGGGCTTCAAGCGTGCGACAATTTGTGGATTTTGCATAGGATCTTCATCTTTGCTCAAATAATTACTTAGTTCCACCACACTCACATAAGAATAGGTTTTGGTTGTATATTTGGCGAAGATTGTTTTGTTAAAGTCATTTTCCAGTTTATTGAGGTCTTCCAGCGTTTCGCGCAGGTGCATCATGACAAAATCAGCCTTTTGTCCGACTACAGTATAGACAGCTGAGCTGCCCAGACCCGCTTCCTCGGTAACGTTCCATTCCTTCATAAACTCTTGAAGCTCGTCCAGTGTACCGGCGCGCTCTTCATCGTCTGCGGTCTTCCATGCTGTCCAGTTGATGGACCGAAAATCGTGAAGCGCATACCAGCCTTCCAGTGTGGAGGCTACTTCGTTAGGTGTTGCTGGGGTTTGTTGAGGTTGATGTTGACTCACGATCTACACTCCTTTACGATCTGTAAATGATAATCGGCTTAGCCGAAATATGTGTACTTCCTTATATCTTTCCTGTATCCAATACGTGATGCTTAACCATTATATTGTAGCTCAAAATAAAGCTTTTCACCAATGAAAGAAGTGTGAAGAATTTTATTTTTACCATGATGCAGGTCACAAAGTCATAAAATAGTTAGTATTCTCGAAAAAAGTAGAACTCAGACGAATACGGCTGCCAAAAAGGAGAACAATTGCCCTTATTTTGTTGGTCCCACCAGAAGGCAAGTATGATAGAATAGAAAAACATCTTGGAGACCGTTATGTAAGGAAAGGAAGAATGTTGGAATGCGGATGAAAAACCTGCTGCACTATACTGAGAACCACCGCTACTGCGTTTATCGGGAATTTGGCTTGAGCGCACTGGATGAATTGATGCTGGGAAGCGTCTATCAGCCGATGGTAGGCGCATTTGCGGTCAGTCTGTATCGACTGTTGTTTCAGCATGTGCCAGTCGGACAAATTGGTTATTCGCCGTTGGAACAGCAGCGTCGCCTTTTTCTGACACTGGGACTGGAGCCGAGTGAAAAGGGACGCAAGTATTTGATTGAACAGACCTCCAAACTGGAGGCCGTCGGTCTGTTACAGACGTCCAGGCTGTATGCACCCGAAACGGACGACTATATGTATGAATATGAGATGCAGCCGCCGCTCGCACCTGCTGAATTTTTCAGAACACAGCATCTCACCCTTTTGTTGAGAGACAAAATCGGTAAGTTTGCAGTGCTTTCTCTGAGAGAATCATTGTGGAGCAGAGAATCTAGCGAATGGTCGCAATCTTCCTATAATAAAGAGAATATTTCGATTCCATTTTATGAGTTATTTGAACTGAATACCCATGTTATAGATTATGAACTGGAGCAGGCGCTGTCCGAGGTGTCCACTAGCCGTCAGACTGGACCACTTGCGTCAGAATCGGAGGAAGCATTGAATTATGCAGATATTATTCTCCGTTTTCCGCGTGAATCTGCCAATCGTAAGCACGTGGAACGTCTTCGGTTTGAGCACGAGCAGTTAGGCATGGTCAATTACGTTGTTCGCAAATTTGATCTTTCTGTACAGGATATTAGCCGATTGCTGGATGAGGACGGTATTTTCACCGAAGCAGGCGACTTGTTGCTCGATGAGCTTCAGCTTCGGGCTAGCCAGCACTCCAGACAGGATCGGAAGCGTCAGGAGGAGCAGCAGGTGCAAGCCGCCAAGGTAGTTGCTTTGCGCCAAAGGGAAGCTTCCACATCTGAAGAGCCGCCTGCAGAACAGGCTGTGGAAATGGAATTTTATGTGGAGGTTCCACCACAATTCACAGCCAAGTGTGACATTCACCAATATAATATGATGTTGCGCAACGAGCCTTATCGCCGTTTGCTGCAAACCTTTTTCCCCGGCACGGTTCCCGGTAACCTGCTGGATATATTCGAGAAAATTGATATCAGCTATAAGCTGCCAGGTGAAGTCATCAACGTGCTGATCCATTATTTGATGTCACTGCTCGTATCGGGGAGCGATCAGCGGATTAACCGCAACTTTGTCGAGGCTGTTGCTTCCAACATGCTGCTTAAGCAGGTAAACACTTACGAAAAAGCCGTTCAATATATAAGGGATCAAGCCAAGGTAAAAGGAAAACAGTCCTCTGCTTCTCCTTCCGGCGGCCGTTCCCGCGCATATGCCAAAAATAACGGGCCAGCCAAGCCATCCATTCCAATCGTTCAGGATCACCCTTCCGAGGAGTCTGTATCTGAGGAAGAATTGGATGAACTGCTGCGTCTGGCCGAACGAATGCAATCCGGTAAACAGAAAAAGGTGTAGGTGTCCATAACTCTGCACATTTTAGAAAGGAGGAGCGTTCTTGGAATCACTGGGTGATTTGCTACAGCAGATGCAGAACCCTTCGTTTCGCCAGCGCACTCGCAATGTAGCCGATCAGGTTCTAAATGATCCGCTCGTGCAGGAATTTTGTGCTGCGCATCCTGATGTGGACGAAACACAATTGCGACTCAACATGAGTATGCTCTTTCAGTATGCCCGGGATCGTCGAAATTGCGACAATTGTCCTGGGCTGGAACGGTGTCCTAACGATTTTCAAGGCCATTATTGCAAGCTGGGTGTGGAATATCCGAATGGAACTGCTGAAATTGTAGACATTCGGACCCCATGTGCGAAGCAGATTGCTTCCCAACATGAGCAACGGGTGCGTGAGCGAATTAAAAGCTTTTATGTGGATGAACGCGCACTTCTGGAGGGATATAACGCCCTTGAAATTGCGCGTAAGGATTCACAGCGTATGCCTGCCGTCACACAACTATTCCGTTACATTGAAGAAACGAAAAGTCAGGGTCTATCCAAAAAAGGACTGTATCTGGAAGGTACGTTTGGTACGGGTAAAACTTTTTTGATGGGCTATCTATTGCACGAGTTGGCCCTGTCGGGTCTGAACGGTGTGATCGTGTATATGCCTGATTTTGTGGAGGACTTAAAGTCCATGATCCAGGATGGGCAGAAGCTGAAGGAAACGACCGAAATGCTCAAAAATTGTGATCTGCTCGTATTTGACGATATTGGTGCCGAAAATTTAAGCCCGTGGGTACGGGACCATGTGATGGGTTCCATACTGAATTACCGAATGAATCGCAAACCGACCTTTTATACTTCCAATTACTCATTGCAGGGTCTGGAGAAGCATCTCAGCTTTACGAGCAAGGACGGAGAGGAAATGTACAAGGGACAACGCTTGATGGACCGGATTCGTCCTTTTGTAGATGTCATTACCGTAAAGGGAAAAAATCAGCGGGGGTAAGCGTTTTTCCGTCTGCTATTTTGATATCTTACAATTAAAAGACTATTGTGATATAATTAAAAGGTGTCGAAACAGACATTACAGGTTATAATAATCTTGACTTTTCTATAAAGGAGGAACATACAATGGCAATTGTTAACGTGTCCGATCAATCCTTCAACGCAGAAGTCGAAGGCACAGGAACCGTTTTGGTTGATTTTTGGGCGCCATGGTGCGGTCCTTGCAAAATGATCGCTCCTATTCTGGAGGATCTGTCCACAGAAGTTGGCGACAGCGTCAAAATCGCGAAGGTGAACGTGGATGAAAATCCAGAGTCTGCTTCCCGTTTCGGCGTGATGAGTATTCCTACCCTGATCGTTTTCAAAGACGGACAGCCTGTTGATAAAGTGGTAGGTCTGAACTCCAAAGAAGCGCTGAAAAGCATGCTTACTAAACACCAATAATCATCGCATGTGACCCATGCTCCCACGGGGGCTTGGTGGAGCGGCCATGAAGGTCAATGCCTCCGGTTATAAATACCGGGGGCGTTTTTGTGTATTATTCCTATATATTATAAGTAGAGTTAGTTGAGTAGTCATTAAGAATGGAAGGAGGAACCGGGCGAATGAAACCTTATGCGGAGGACTTGCAGAATCAGGAGAAGGCGCTAGAGAACATACGGCACAAATTAGCGTTACTGCCGGATGCATCAGGCTGTTACCTGATGAAGAATAACGAAGGCACCATTATTTATGTCGGCAAGGCCAAAGTGTTGAAAAACCGGGTCCGTTCCTATTTTACAGGTAGCCATAACGGCAAGACGCAGCGACTGGTTTCCGATATCCGTGATTTTGAATATATCGTTACAGGCAGTAATATGGAGGCGCTCATTTTGGAGTGCAACCTCATTAAAAAGTATCAGCCACGCTATAACGTGCTATTGAAGGATGATAAAACCTTTCCGTATTTGAAAATTACGAACGAGGCACACCCAAAGCTGGAGGTAACCCGTCGCGTTCTGAAAGATAAAGCAAAATATTTTGGACCGTACCCCAATTCCTACGCGGCACATCAGACGAAGAAGCTGCTGGATCGTATGTATCCGTTACGCAAGTGTGGTGTGATGCCCAAGGAAGTGTGTCTGTATTATCACATGCATCAATGTTTGGGGCCTTGTGTGAAAGAGGTCGAGAAGGAAACGTATGACCAGATCGGCCAGGAGATTGGTTCCTTTTTGAGCGGGGGACATGAGGAAATTAAAAAGGATCTTCAGCGTAAAATGCAGGAGGCCGCAGAGGAATTGTACTTTGAGCGGGCCAAGGAGCTGCGAGATCAGATTATCAGCATCGACGCGATGATGGAAAAGCAGAAAATCACCACATCGGATGCGAAGGATCGAGATGTATTCGGTTTTTCAGTAGATAAGGGCTGGATGTGTGTACAGATTCTATATGTCCGCAAAGGTAAAATGATCGAGCGTCATATGTCGACTTTTCCTTTCTACGGTGAGGCTTACAGTGATTTTATGTCCTATGTGACGCAATATTATAGTGACAACCCGGCAGTGCCGCAGGAAATATTGCTGCCGGATTCTCCTAAGCTGATGCAGGCGGAACAGGTCAATGTCGATCAACTGGTTGCAGCAGAAACTGCACTCCACAGTGCACCTACAGCCGATGTTACCGGACAGACAGATGAGAAAGCGATACAAACGGAGACAGAGCGTTCTGCAGACTCACTGCTGGTGGCTGAAGAACGAGCAACTTATGCAGCAGCAACCAATCAAGATCAAGCTGGTGACCAAGATGCCGAGATGAAGGAAACAGAAACTCAACTATCCGGTGGACTAGAGGACCCGAGTACGGCGGCTCTTGCTCTGGCTGAATGGTTGGATGTAAAGGTACTTGTACCGCAGCGTGGACTGAAAAAGCAAATGACAGGCATGGCGACGGAAAATGCACGTGTTGCTTTGGATGAGAAGTTTAAGCTGATCGAGCGGGACGAGGAACGGACATCCAAAGCCGCAAGCAATCTCGGACGTGCCATTGGTCTAGATAGCTTGCACCGGGTGGAGGCGTTTGATAACTCCAACATCCAGGGCTCCGATCCAGTCTCCGCCATGATCGTGTTTATTGATGGCAAGCCTGCCAAGAAGGAGTATCGAAAATATAAGATCCGTTCTGTGCAGGGACCAGATGATTATGAAACGATGCGTGAGGTTATTCGGCGTCGATATGAACGTGTGCTTAAGGAAAATCTGGAATGTCCCGATTTGATCGTTGTGGATGGTGGACGTGGACAAATTAAGGCGGCGACCGATGTACTGCAAAATGAGCTGGGTTTGTTCATTCCTGTGTGTGGTCTGGTGAAGGATGCCAAACATAGAACTTCCCAACTATTAGTGGGAGAGTCCTCTGAGGCCGTGACACTTGCACGCAACAGTGAAGAATTTTATCTGCTGCAACGGATTCAGGACGAGGTTCACCGTTTTGCCATCACGTTCCACCGCGAGCAACGCGGCAAATCTATGGTAACTTCCCGGCTGGACTCTATCCCGGGCATCGGCGAGAAACGGCGTAAGTTACTGCTTAAGCATTTTGGATCACTCAAAAAAATAAGAGAGGCCAGCGTCGAAGACTTCCGGCCTCTCTCTATTGGGGATAAGCTTGCGCGTCAGATTATAGCTGCCCTTCGGGAGGAGGAGTCGTAGAATACGGCTCCTCTTTTTTTTAGATTATAGAATTTATAAAATTCCAGCAGAGCTGAATAATTCTATAATCGCAAGAAAAACTTCCGCTAAGCGCGGTCTTGCTTCTGTGAAAGTACGTCGATAGTTGTTTCTCTTACAGGTTCAAACATAATTCGATTTGGCTTTTTAGGACTAAACCAATAAATGATGTAACCCACAATGGCTGGAAGTAAGATCCAGAATAGACCAGCGCTCACATTCACAGTATCTCCCAGACTCATCACACTAAGTCCCATTAGAATGCTGTCAAAAATAACGTGGCTGAACATGGCGGCAATAAAGCCGTAACGCAGGAACACAAAACTAAACAGCAAACCAAGAAAAGTCAGCTCAATAGGTCTGGAAATCACCGGATAGATCGGATAAAGCGTATGTCCCAGTGCCCAAATCAGCGTGGTGATCAGACAAGCAACAAAAGTATTTTTCACTATTTTTTTGACCATCGGAATACCAAACAGACGGTAGACGGTCTCTTCCCCAATACCTGCCATCCAGGCCATAATCGGCAGTAGCCATGGATAAGCCATATTGTAAGGGGATTGCGTGGCATCTGTTGTGGAGAATGTATTAAATGTGCGCTCCAGTATAAAGAATAAAATGGATTGTACCCCGAGTAAAATAAAGGCCCACAAGTAGCCAACATACATACTGCGAAGCACATACAGCCCGTAGCCCGGCTCTTTCGCACGTGGCCATGCATTCAGCCCAACCTGACGCATAAGCCCGTCACCGCCGACCAAGGAGAAGTAGAGCGCTACAGCCATGAAGAAGGTAACACCAATCTGGAAAACCATAAGAAATATAAGCATGCCTTTACCGCCTGCTTCTGCTTGCAATAAAGGCAGCATGTTCATTGTCCCAGCAATACTAGCAATAAAGTATACAACGGACAGAACAATACCACGTACAAATGAAGTATGTCGTCGGGTGAGTGACGCATACACAATGGCAAGTACACCCAGCACAAAGCTAAATAGGGCATAACCTGCATAGGTCATCCAATTCGCCCAAAATGTTTGCTTTTTAACATAATCGGTATAGGACGACGGGGCCGAAAAGCTTTGGCTGAACGATCGAACATCACCGTCTTCAAAAGTAAAGGCCAATGTAAGTACCGAGGCGCCGATTTTTTTATCGTCTACGGTATACTTTAATCCACCTTCACTTTCAGTGGTTGCGAGCTTCAAGTCTGACGGCTTAAAGCCAAAGCGTTTGACCCATACTGCTGCCGCCTGCTCCTTGGCTTCGAGCGTCATGCCGTCCTCAGCCACACGTATAAGCCTGTTACGTGCTTGTTCATCCGTAGAAATATCAGCCTGTGTGTAATTGGTGCTGGAGGTGATCCGTTTAAAGCTAACGACCTTCCCAGTGGATAAATCTACATGAATTTGCAGTTTGCTCTTCGCTGAGGATTCAGGCAGATCGACCCGAAAGGTTTCGTAAGGGTAATTTTTCTTCCATGTACGGTCGTACTGTTGAAGCAGTTTTTCTCTAGATAAATAACCGTACAAATCAGTTTCGGCCTGATAGGTCACGACAGGCTTCTCTGGCTGTGATTCAGTATAGCCCAGCTCGGAGCGGGCGAAGTCCAATGCGTGTATGACCGCTGCTTGTTTGCTGATGACCTTTGCGTTCATTACTGATTCTGGATTCGGATTGCTAAGCGAGGGAATAAGCAATTGAAAGATAAAAAAGCAAATCAGGCCAATCCCGCCCAGCAAGCCTAATTTTTTGAAGTTGGCCGTGAGCACGACCGGTTTCCCGATAGGATTCATGAGTTTCCTCCTTAATCTGTAAATAAGAACATCCATTAAAGATATCATACTGCACAGGTTCCCGCCAACAGACCTGCGATATTCATGAGAATGGAGTGAAAACACTTTAAAGTTTCAATAAAATAAGATAAGCTGCGATTAAACGATGTCCATTCGCAAAATAAAGCCAATTTCACGTTTTTTCGGCGAAATCGGTTTTGTGATCTGGATATAGAAGGATTATAATCTTGAGGCAATGCCTATGAAATACATAGGTAATGATATACATTTGGGCCGAATTTCTATGGGAAAACGGGGGAACCATGTTACTGGGGTGAATTTTACAGCCGGTTCTGAACCGGAAGTGTAAATAGGGCATACTGTGCTGCCCGAATCCGTCAGCTAACCTCGTAGGCTGTGAGCAGGGACCAAGTCAGGCACTCGGTTTTCCGGTGTCTTTTTTTATGTGTATATGTGCGTGTAAAAGTTTGCTGAGTTAAGGACGCTGCGCGTTCCATTTGATCTTCCGATCACTGTTGACTCTGAATTTTATTGAATTAGGAAACCCTAATAAGGTTAAAATTCAGAGTCAGTTTATGCTTACGAAGCGAGCTTTCCTGCGGAAAGCTTTCGGTCGAGCGCTACCGCTTCTCCAGATTCAAATAGACCGCTGCGCTGCTGCGTGCCTTAAAGTCACCAAACGTTTCATAAGGTAGTGAGGTATGAAGTAGTGAGTATTGAAAGGCAAAAGTATCCCGCTTTGCGGATACTTTTCTGTTTTATATAAGAACGGACGAAAGAAACTAAAAAGAGATTGGTGATTTTATGAGCTGGCAGTAGCGAAGGGGGCAGAATTGTTCTGAAGAAGCGAAGCGTTTGCCTTTATCTCCGGATTTTAACCATTAAAGGGGTTATACAATCAAAAAATCCGGGGATAACAGCAATCGGAAGAATAATCTGCACCCGTAGCGATCTCCAAGCTCATAATTCACCAAGTAGGAGAAGTGATGAATAGATGAATCCCAATGCAAGCTGGCTCCGGCTTTCTCCACCGCAGATATTTGTTGCGGGCTTTGCCATTATCATTCTAATAGGTAGTTTATTGTTAATGCTGCCAATCTCCAATACAACAGGAAAGCCACTTGCGTTTATAGACGCCTTGTTTACTGCCGCCTCTGCGACCTGTGTAACCGGGCTTGTCGTAAAGGATACCGGCCTCTTTTTTACCACTTTTGGTCAAGTTGTCATCGTTGCACTGATCCAGATCGGTGGTCTTGGCTTTATGACCATGGCTACCTTGATTGCACTGGTGTTCAAGCGTCGGATTTCCTTGCGGGAGCGTCTCATTTTGCAGGAAGCGATGAATCAGACTTCTGTAGAGGGAATTGTCGGGTTAATCCGTAAGGTATTACTGTACTCACTGGTTATTGAAGGCGTATGCGCTACGATATTCTCGGTTCGCTGGTCCTTTGATATGCCTGTAGGCAGGGCGATTTATTTTGGGATTTGGCATGCCATCTCCATGTTTAACAATGCTGGTTTTGATTTATTCGGTGAATTTCGCAGCTTGACAGGTTATGTTTATGATCCGATTGTTAATTTTACCGCAATGTTTCTGATTATTTCTGGCGGCATTGGCTTTGTAGTGATGTCAGACCTGGCAGAATATCGCAAGCGCAAGAGACTGTCCTTGCATACCAAGGTGGTACTCAGCATGACGGGCGCTCTGATTGTAGTCGGCACGCTCGTGATTTTTGTATTTGAATTTACGAATCCCAAGACACTTGGCTCGCTTGATTGGGGTGGTAAACTGCTGGGGTCTTTATTCCAGTCCGTTACCCCCCGTACCGCAGGTGCCAATACACTGGACATTGCAGGCTTGCGGCAGGCTACGCAGTTTTTTATCATCATACTTATGTTTATTGGGGCTTCTCCTGGCTCCACTGGAGGCGGGATTAAGACCACAACATTCGCGTTGCTCATTGGAGCCGTGATTTCGATGCTGCGGGGGCGGGAAGATATTGTACTGTTCAAGTACCGACTTGCGCAGGGACGGATTTACAAGGCTTTGACCATTACACTGCTGGGGCTGCTGTTCGTGATCGGGGTGACGATGATTTTGTCGGCAACTGAAGATCATCATTTTCTGATGATCTTGTTCGAGACGGTGTCTGCTTTCGGTACGGTTGGGCTGTCGATGGGGCTTACACCTGATTTGACAGTCATAGGCAAGCTGGTGATTACCCTGACGATGTTTGCAGGTAGACTGGGACCACTCACGCTAGCTTATGCACTGGGGCCGAAAAAGGGTAAAGAATTATATCGTCATCCGGAAGGCAAAATGATTATAGGATGAATCATTTCAAGATATGTAGTATACATTTCGTGGGTTTAATCATTTATGAAATTGATTCAGATAAGGGAGTTTTCGAGTAGATATGAAAACGCAGCAGTTTGTAGTTATTGGCTTGGGGCGGTTTGGCTCCAGCCTGGCTTTGCAATTGGTGGATATGGGGTGCGAGGTGCTAGGCATTGACCGAAATGAGGATGTTGTAGACAGTATGAGTGAGATGTTGACACATACTGTCGTGGCGGACGCTACCGATGAAGACTCGTTGCGATCACTGGGCATCCGTAATTTCGATTGCGGCATTGTTGCTATTGGTGATGACATTCAGGTAAGCATCCTGACCGCTATTTTGCTGAAGGAGCTGGGTGTGAAAAAAGTCGTAGCCAAAGCCATATCTGTGCTGCACGGGCGTGCGTTAGAAAAGCTCGGTGTGGACCGGATTATTTATCCAGAACGGGACATGGGTATCCGGGTGGCTCACCAGCTAGTCACGCCTAATTTGCTCGATTATTTGGAGTTGTCTAAGGAATACAGTATTGTGGAACTCAATGTACCTGCATGTCTGAACGGCAAAACGCTTGCAGAGCTAAATGCTCGCACCCGCTTTGGCTGTAGTGTCGTGGCGCTTCATACGGCGAACGGTATCCTGATCGCACCGACGGCTATGGATCGGCTAAAAGCAGACGATATTATGGTCATCATCGGCTCAAATGACAATATCGGCCGCTTTGAGGATGAGGTTGTTAATGTCAATGAAGAGGATTAAACCCTCTACACCATACGGTAGCCTGCAAACGACGCACGTGTCTCGCTAATCCAGCGTCGTGCTGTGGGCCCGAGATCGGTCGTCTCCGAGTAAATGAGGGAAGTCGTTCGGCGTGTCTCCTTCAAATCGGGCAAGTACAATGCAGTGAGTCCATTATCCCGCAGCAGTTCGCTACGCAAATAGGATTTGGGCAGCAAGGCGGAAGCCTTACAGGTTGGGAGCAGGCGTACAATCGCCTCGAAGGAGTCGATTTCCATGCGGATATCCGGCATGATGCCGCTGCGCTGGAACAAGTCATCCGTCAGACTGCGGTACCAGGTTCCTTTGGAGAAAATAATCATCGGCAATCCTTGCAGATCTTTCATCGAGGCCGTTCCTGTCTTAACGGTTAATTCATGTCCAATGGGAACAACGAGCTCCAAATGATCATCAAATAGCGGAATGCAACGCAGTCCGACTTCATGAATGGCAGACCCGACAATACCGGCGTCTGCTTTTTTGTCACGTACAAAGGCGACGATTTCATGGGTTTTACCGGTGAGCAGCTTCAGTTCGGTTTGAGGATGCTTGCTCATGAAAGCTTCGACGAGGGTAGGCAGCGTCGTTTGGAGTGTCGTGAGGCTTGCGCCGAGTGTAAGCATACTCTGGGCTTCATTTTTGTGCTGGGACAGCTTTTGTAAAAAGCGAAGCTGTCGTTGCCGTTGCTCTAGCGCGAATGTATAAACAAATCGGCCAGTGGACGTAATTTCGAGCCGTTTGCCCCGACGATCAAAGAGATTCACACCTAGCTCTTCCTCCAGCTTGGCAATTTTGCGAGACAGGGCAGGTTGGGACAGATTCAGCAGTTTGGAGGCTTTATTCAGGCTGGACTGCTCGACAATGACGGCAAAAGCGTTCAAATCCTCAAACAAATCATCCACTTCCTCTCTATATGCAAAAAAGACATAATAATTAATACGTATATTGCAATTCCATTATAAGCCGAAAAGGAGTAACATGAAAGCGACACAAGATGTTCACACTTTTGTTTTTCCTAATAAGGGACACCTTGTTGGACATTTCCTGTCGGGAACTGTCATTTTATATGTTATATTACTATTGAAAACGCTATTATTGGGAGAAGGGAGCATGACCTAGATGAGAGGATTTTATTCCAGAAAGCTGCATTCGCTTCTTGGCGTCATTCCGTTGGCTCTATTTTTTGTTGAGCATTTGGTGACGAACTTCACAGCGGTGGAAGGCGGCAAGGAAGGATTTAATCGCAGCGTGGCCTTCCTGAATGGTTTGCCGCTGGTTATTGTGCTAGAAACGTTATTCATTTACTTGCCATTACTGTTCCACGGGATTTATGGCTTGTATATCGCTTATCAAGCTGATCCGAATGTCAAAAGGTTCGGCTATTCACGTAACTGGCGCTTTTTGTTCCAGCGTATTTCCGGCGTCATTACGTTTGTATTTATTATCTGGCACGTATACGACACACGCTTTCAGGTGGCTCTGGGTAATGTAACCCATGAGGAGCTAGGCGGCGTCATGCATGGCATCGTGACGAACCCGGTTTATTTCATTTTGTATCTAATTAGTGTCGTTTCAGCATCCTTTCACTTTGCTAACGGACTGTGGGCATTTATGGTCAGTTGGGGGATTACCGTGGGACCACGTGCGCAAAAAGTATCTTCTTATATTTGTATGACCCTGTTCGTGGTGGTGTCTATCGGCTTCATCGCTTCCCTGCTTGCATTCCGCAGCGCGGAATTTCAGGAAACGGCAACTGCCTTGGTGCAATGCAGCGCTTTTAAACAGCTACTGTAAATGAGTCATATCCATTATACATTGTGTTGAGATTCTATTTTTAAACGTAAAAGGGGATTTGGTTAAAATCCTGAAAAAAAGGAGTGAGCAGAAATGGCAGCATCCAACATTATTGTCGTGGGCGGCGGTCTGGCAGGTCTAATGGCTACGATCAAGGCGGCAGAGGCGGGAGTTCACGTTCATTTATTTTCTTTGGTTCCGGTCAAAAGGTCCCACTCCGTTTGTGCTCAAGGCGGCATCAACGGTGCGGTAAATACCAAGGGCGAGGGAGACTCCCCCTGGATTCACTTTGATGATTCGGTCTATGGCGGGGACTTCCTGGCCAACCAGCCTCCGGTAAAAGCGATGTGCGAAGCGGCTCCGGGGATCATTCATCTCATGGACCGCATGGGCGTCATGTTTAACCGGACACCGGAAGGACTGCTGGACTTCCGCCGCTTCGGCGGTACCCAGCATCATCGGACCGCCTTTGCTGGTGCGACGACAGGACAGCAGCTTCTGTACGCTCTCGATGAGCAGGTACGGCGCTGGGAATCTGCGGGTTTGGTGACCAAGTATGAAAACTGGGAGTTTTTACAGGCTGTACTGGATGATGAAGGCATCTGTCGAGGGATTTGCGGGCAGGATTTGCGTACGATGGAAGTGAAGACTTTTGCGGCGGATGCAGTTATTTTGGCATCTGGTGGCCCCGGGATTATTTTCGGTAAAACCACGAATTCCGTCATTAATACGGGCACGGCTGCCGGTGCGGTGTATCAGCAAGGCGTACGCTATGCGAATGGTGAGTTTATCCAGATTCATCCGACGGCTATACCAGGTGATGACAAGCTGCGTCTCATGTCCGAGTCGGCACGGGGAGAGGGCGGTCGTATTTGGACGTATAAGGACGGTAAGCCATGGTATTTCCTCGAAGAAAAGTACCCGGCTTACGGAAATCTGGTCCCTCGCGATATTGCGACACGTGAAATATTCAGTGTGTGTGTTGATGATGGACTGGGTATAAATGGCGAGAACATGGTCTACCTCGATCTGTCCCACAAGGACCCGAAAGAGCTGGATGTAAAGCTGGGCGGCATTATTGAAATTTATGAAAAATTCGTCGGTGACGATCCGCGCAAAATCCCGATGAAAATATTCCCGGCTGTTCATTATTCAATGGGTGGTATGTGGGTCGATTACAATCAGATGACGAATATACCGGGCTTGTTCGCGGCTGGTGAGTGTGAATTCCAATATCACGGTGCGAACCGTTTGGGTGCGAACTCGTTGCTATCAGCCATTTACGGCGGGATGGTGGCTGGACCTAAGGCTGTAGAGTATATCAAAGGCTTGAAAAAATCTGCACAGGATATAGCTACCTCCGTATTTGATGCGGCAGTTAATCAGCAGACGGAGAAGTATGAGCGTATTTTGCATATGGACGGAAAAGAAAATGCCTATGTTCTTCACAAAGAGCTGGGCGAGTGGATGACGAACAACATGACTGTGGTTCGTTATAATGACAAGCTGGAAGCTACGATTCACAAGATCAAGGAGCTGAAGGAGCGTTATTCTAACATTAACATCAATGACGCTTCGCGCTGGAACAATGCGGGTGCGGCGTTTACACGGCAACTGTGGAATATGATGGAGCTGGCTGAAGCGATGACTAAAGGTGCGCTACTGCGCAACGAAAGCCGCGGGGCCCATTACAAACCAGATTTCCCGGATCGCAACGATGAGGATTTCCTGAAAACGACGATTGCGGACTGGACACCGGAAGGACCACAAATCTCGTATGAAGCGGTGGATGTTTCGCTGATCAAGCCGCGTATTCGGGATTATTCCAAGAACAAATAAGGGAAGGGAGTGTATTTAGATGTCGGAGCAAGCAGTGAAGTCGAATAAAACAGTGAAGTTCGTTGTGACCCGTCAAGCTGATCCTAAAGCCAGTCCCTATACGGAAGAATTCGAATTGGCTTATCGTCCGGGGATGAATGTGATTAGCGCGCTGATGGAAATTCAGCGTAATCCGGTGGACAGCCATGGGAAAGAGACGGCTCCGGTGTGCTGGGAGTCGAATTGCCTGGAGGAAGTATGCGGAGCATGCTCCATGGTGATTAACGGCAAGCCGCGTCAGGCCTGTGCAGCGCTCGTCGATAAGCTGGAGCAGCCGATTACGATCGCGCCGATGAGCACGTTCCCAGTAGTTCGGGATTTGGTCATCGACCGCAGCCGGATGTTTAATGCGCTCAAGAAGGTCAAAGCGTGGATTCCGATTGACGGTACCTACGATCTGGGCCCTGGTCCAAGAATGGCAGAGAAAAAGCGTCAGTGGGCGTATGAGCTGTCCAAGTGTATGACCTGTGGTGTCTGTTTGGAAGCTTGTCCGAACGTCAACGAAAAGACGACGTTCATTGGACCTGCAGCGATATCTCAGGTTCGCCTGTTTAACAGCCATCCGACAGGGGAAATGAATCAGGAAGAGCGGCTGGAGGCGTTGATGACGGACGACGGGCTGGAAGGGTGCGGGAACTCGCAAAACTGCGTACGCTCTTGTCCGAAAGGCATTCCGTTGACAACTTCTATTGCCGAAATGAACAAGGAAACGACCAAGCATATGTTCAAACGCTGGCTGACTGTATAGCACTGGACAGCGAATAGATTATGCCCAAACAGGCTTTTTCTCAAACTGGAGAAAGCCTGTTTTTTGCGCTCAGGAATGATGGAGGGTAACATGGAGGAAGGAGCGCAGGATAGCAGTTATGGTATAATTATGGTATTGTGTATCGTTTTTGGAGAAAAGGAGGCTGGGCAGGTGACTGTGCAACCGATAACGAATCGACCTGTCACTAGGTCGGATGTATTGAAGGGATTAAAGGATCTGGGAGTTCGGAGCGGCATGACATTGCTTGTTCACTCGTCGATGCGCAGCTTTGGACGCTTTGTTCCAGGCGGGGCCTCGGCCATTCTTGCCGCGCTAACCGAAGCAGTTGGCTCGGAAGGGACGCTGGTGATGCCGACACAGTCACATGACTTGACTGATCCCTCGACTTGGATGAACCCGCCTCTGGATGAGTCATGGTGGGAACTGGTACGCGAGGAAATACCCGCTTATGATCCGGCCTGGACGCTGACCGGAGGGATGGGCGTCATTGTAGAAACGTTCCGTGGCCTGCCGGGAACCAAGCGTAGCGGGCATCCGCATGTTTCTCTGGCGGCACGTGGACCCGCAGCTTCGGAATTACTGGCAGATCATCAGCTCGACTTTGGACTGGGTGAGCATTCGCCCTTGGCGAAGCTGTACGAGGCAGATGCCTATGTACTGCTGTTGGGCTGCGGACATGACAGCAACACCTCCTTGCATTTGGCGGAATATCGAACAGCCTACAATGGACGTGAAGTGATCACCCATCAAGCTCCTATGAGGGTGGATGGAGCAAAAGCGTGGGTATCTTTTCAGGATTTTAATATTACCTCAGATGACTTTGAGAAGCTGGGACTTGATTTTGAACGGGACTGTCCCTCAGCTTTTACACGGGTGAACATTGGGGAGGCTTCATGTTTTTTCGCGAGGCAACGTGATTTGATAGACTATGCGGAGCAGTGGTTGTCCACCCATCGCTAAAGCTTCTGGACGGTAAGAATTCAAATAAGTGAGATCAAGGAAATAGATCGCAAGGGGGAACGCATATGGAGAAGACGCCGCACACCCGCCGCGAGAGTCAGGATGGCCCACATCAGGGGGCCGCTATCCCTCCCGGTTCTTCGCGGCGTTCCATTTCAAATGAACCAGCCAATCCTTCGCGCCGCCATTTTCTGAAAAAAGCGGCTTTAGCCACAGCCGGAACCGCGCTTCTGGCTGGAGGATATGCTTCCTTATGGGAGCCTAATCATTTGGAAATTACACGCTTCAACTTGTCTATCCCTCGTCTTCCGTCTGCTTTTGACGGAATCAGGGTTGTACATTTCAGTGATGTGCACTTGGGCTTTCACATGGATGAGCAGGATCTACGCGAGCTTGCGGACCGTATAGCAGGTCTGAAGCCGGACTTGCTCTGTTTTACAGGCGATATTGTAGATGACTATGCAGTATCCATGAAGGCTGCTGTTCCAGTTA
Source organism: Paenibacillus sp. NMA1017 (assembly GCF_058895805.1). Classification (NCBI taxonomy): domain Bacteria; kingdom Bacillati; phylum Bacillota; class Bacilli; order Caryophanales; family Paenibacillaceae; genus Paenibacillus; species Paenibacillus sp. NMA1017. The sequence goes on from NZ_JBZXYR010000005.1 coordinate 123,484, forward strand.
TGGCTTCGATGCACGCCACACTTGGCAAATTTGCTATTCTGGGCAATCATGATTATAGAGGCTTACCAGCCGGAGTTCAGGAATTATATCCGAAAACCGGATTTACGTTGCTGAGAAACGAGCATGCGATTATAGAGCGCGCGGGGCAGCGTGTAGCCATGGTTGGTTTAGAGGATAACATTATGGGCAAGCCCAATCCGCAGCGTGCCATCCACGGACTACCTGATGAGATGTGCAAGCTCCTGCTGATGCATGAGCCGGACTATGCAGATGTGGCAGCGCAAATGTCCTTTGATCTTCAACTGTCGGGGCATACGCATGGAGGACAGGTACGCTTGCCGGTGATTGGAGCGCCGATGCCACCTCCGGGTGGACGCAAGTATATCCAGGGATTATTTCATGTAGGAACGGAGAGAATGCCGCTGTATGTCAGCCGAGGCATTGGCATGACACATCTGCCGATTCGCGTGCTGTGCAGACCGGAGCTTAGTGTCATTACGTTAAAATCCAGCCAATAGGCCATGATCTTTTTTTCATCTTTATCATATATGTTGGAACTACATAAAGATGGCTTGAATGTAGTGTATAGATGTAGTCGTTTCGGACAAAGGAGTGAAGTTCAGATGGATCGTATTGCTGTCATTTCAGATATTCATGGCAATTGGCCTGCCTGTGAGGCGGTGCTGGAGGATATTGCTTCCCGAGGCATTAGGCGTGTGTTTTGTTTGGGGGATCTGATCGGCAAAGGGCCTAGCCCGTGCGAGGTTCTGGATGCTGTCCGTCAACGTTGTGAAGTGGTCGTGCGGGGGAATTGGGATGAGCTGGTTAGTATTACGGATGATCTCAATTTTAGCTGGCAAGCCGAACGCTTGGGGGCAGAACGAGTGCAGTACTTGGCACAGTTACCGTTTCATTATGATTTCAGAATGAGCGGACGCCGTATCCGTCTGGTGCACGCCTCGCCGCAAAGTGTGTATCACCGTGTGCAACCATGGGATGAGCCGGAAAAAAGGCTTGCCATGTTCGATCCGTTAGCAGAAGAAAATGGAAAAGTTGCTTTTGCTCCGGATGTCGTGGGATATGGTGATGTGCACAATGCTTTTATCCAGCATTTTCAGGGAAAAACACTTTTTAACGTCGGTAGTGTCGGGAATCCGTTGGATGTTACGCAGGCTTCCTACTGCATTTTAGAGGGGGAGATGGGAGAGGAGCAGCCTACGTCCTTCTCCATTCATTTTGTACGTGTACCTTATGATATAGAACTGGCGGTAAAACAAGCGGAGGAAGCTGCTGTGCCTTCTTTGCCGTATTATATTCGAGAGCTGCGTACAGGAATTTACCGGGGGATTCAGGATCTGGATTAAGTATGGAAACATTCATTTCTAAAGCCAATCCATCCGCAGGAGGGAACATTGTGCTGACCAGAGAGATGCTTCGTCTTGGGCTACCGGAGCTATACACCCGTCGGGTCCGATTGCGCCAGCTAAGAACGGAGGATTATCCCGCGCTGGAACGGATCCTATCCGATCCATTGGTGATCCAATATGTGAATCGAATTCGCAAGCCAGTCTATGCACGAATGCGGCGCCTAGTTGCGCAAATTAAAATATCTGCGGATTCACTAGATTCGCTGCATTTTGCGGTAGAATGGCATCAGAGAAATACAGGAGAAAGCAATCTACTTGGTGAATCCAATGAGCTTACCTCTTCACCGTTGCTCGGTATCGTCTCTTTTCAGCAATGGAATGAAAGAACGGGTGAGGCGCAATTGGGCTATATTCTGGATCGTCCTTTTTGGGGACAGGGGCTGGCTACAGAAGTGGTAGGAGAAATGCTGAATTTTGGTTTCGGATCTTTGAAGCTCAAGCGGATTGAAAGTCGTTGCCAAGAGGATAATCAGGCTTCCAAGCGCGTGCTTATGAAAAATAAGATGCGCCTGCTGCGTACCATTGGTGCCTATGATCCCTCAGGCGAGGTACCGAGTGTATTGGTATTTTCGATGACCCAAGGGGATTATGCATAGAAATGGCAGTGGAATATTTTGTTACAAAGATGAAATATAACTGCAAAACAACTCTAACACAGGACGGGTACAATACAGACATGACCCCCTTTTGAATAATATATGTTGCTGGGCCCGATGATTCGGGTCCTCTTTTTTTTGTTTCTATAATTAAGGATAATACGGACTGGGCAGGTCTTGTCTGTATTTCACTTTGTTACAAAAATGAAACATAACTGCAAAGTTACTTTAACATAGAGTGGGTACAACATAGATATGACTCCCTTTGAATTATATATATTGCTGGGACCCGAAGCTTCGGGTCCTCTTTTTTTATGACTCATAGGAACGGTTCAGGCTGCTTACTAGCTCTGGAAGCCATTCATTTAGGGAGAGAAATGAGTACCCCTCTGACTGGGCTTTGGACGTATCCATGTACCACGATTGTGTAATACCGAATGGAGACATGTGCTCGTCTGCTGTTTTTTCTTTCATCACAGCTTGTTTTCCTGTTGCCTGCTCAATGATCGAAATGATCTCTCCAATCCTCACTGTACCGTCGGAGCAAGCATTTACAGGACCTGTTAAATGAGTAGACCCAAGCCAAAGCAGAAAATCTGCGGCTTCATCGGAACGAATAAATGAGATTTGTGCTGCGGCATTAGGTACTCCGATTTCTGTTCCTTCACGAACATGTTCGATATGAAAATGAAGCCTTTTCGTATAATCATCTGTTCCCAATACAATCGGAAAACGAACAGCGACTACAGGGAATGTAGCTTGTTGCATAAAAACTGCTTCTGCTTGCCGTTTAGCCTCTTGATATGTAAAATCGTCCTTCCCGCCCTTGCGAACCGGGTAAGCTTGAGGGTCAAAGATGCTCTCTGTCAGCACTTCCGGGCTCGAATCATAGACGGATAGGCTGGAGGTCACGATATACCTCTTGGCTTTAGCATCAAAAATCCGGCAGGCTTCGCTGGCTTCATCTGGAGAAAAGCAAATATTATCATAAACAACGTCCCACACTTGCTCACCTACCGCCTCAGCGAGCGCTTGTCGGTCGGTACGGTCTGCACAGATCCGCTGAACGCGGTCACCAAACGAATCGCTTGTTTGGCCTCGCGTAAGGATGGTAACGGAGTTCTCGGAACTCTCCAGCAGACGTTCCACCAGTCTCTTGCCAAAAAAGCGGGTTCCACCCAACACAAGTACCTTTTTCATACTTTAATCACTCCTCTGAAATGGTTTTCATTTATATTAAGATAGACGGACTAATGAATGTAAAAGATACAGGACGCAATGAAAAAGAGGAGGATCATATGCCATACGTAGAGATTCAGGATTTAGAAATGTATTACGAAAAAATGGGTACAGTTGCGGAGACAATGTGGCTTTATATTGTGCGGTGAAGCACCCTCAGATGTTCGCGACCGTTACGACCATAGGCTGTAGTGGAATCGCATGTCCTGAGGGGGCGGATGAATTTGAACCGGAGTGGCTCATCAAAAAAGAACGTTCATGCTTAGAGAGAAGCCGATCTTAATCAATGATTATATTCTTTCATTTTTGAACAAACATACGTTTCGTTGATCAAATCATTTGCATAGCGGTGGAGCACCGCCTAACCTTACTCCCCGAGAAGCTTCAAGAAATTGGCCGGCACCGTAATTTGCTGATTATTAATCATAATCTTCCGAAGCTCCTCTATGGAGTCTTCTTCACCTCTAGCGTCTTTAATCTCCTTAATTTCACGATGCAGCCGCTCCATTTGAAGATCTAGCGCATTAGCGGAATCCGCTGCGTTCTTTAATTCACGTGTCAGACTTTCGGGAACGGACTGGTTGTACTTATAAAAGATTTTATGCTCCAGGCTGGCCCAAAAATCCATCGCAATGGTTCGAATTTGCACCTCTACGCAGACTAGCTCCTCACAATCCGACATGAATACAGGAACTTGAACCAGCAAATGCAGGCTCTGGTAACCGTTCGGCTTGGGATTCTTGATGTAATCCTTAATTTCCAGTACCTTCAAGTCACTCTGTCTCTGAAGCATGTTACTGACATCATAAATGTCAGAAATAAAAGAGCAAGTAATACGCAAACCAGCGATATCTTTGATATGATCTTTGATAGCATCCAGCGATAGCTCGCTATTTTTACGAATCATTTTATTCATGATGCTCTCAGGAGATTTAAGGCGTGATTTGGTATGCTCAATAGGGCTGTAATCGTGCAATGCTTGAAATTCCTGCTTTAATATTTCAATCTTGGTTTCCATTTCGTCGAGCGCAAACTTATAGATGAGCATAAATCGCGTGATGTCATGTTTTAGCTTTTTGAACTTGTCCATAGGATCTTCCAAGTGCATATGTAATTCTCCTCACACATAGATGTCATAATCTTGCTAAGCGTTCGCCTTTGCAATGGAATTATTACCTTATAAATTACAATCCCCAACAATCCCATTGCAGCAGCGATCGTAAGATCAAATGATTTGCGGATTGGCGATCCCCACCTTAAATAAAATTTAAAGCGCCACAGGAATTTTACGTTTTTCTTTAAAATAGACCCATTCCCGGAAGCCGATATCCTTTAGCATTGCCTTTACTTCTTCCCAGTCATCGCCTACCCGCGAAGGCTTATGGGCATCCGAACCAAAAGTAACCTCCACACCAAAATGGTGCGCTCTTTCTAAAATAGAAGCAGATGGGTACCATCCGCCACTCAGCTTGGTTTTACCCGAAGTGTTAATTTCAATCGCCACATTGGATTCCGCAATTACCCGCAAGGTTTCATCAATGGCTGTATCGGCAGGAATGTCTGAAAAGGCAGGGAAGTTCCCCTTCATTGCGTCAATATGACCTAAAATCTGAAACATGCCGCTTCGCGCAGATTCCTGAATGAGCGCATAGTAGGCTTGTTTGACCTCGATTTTACGAGCGTCGCTTAATTTGTTCCAACGGTTACGGTTAAAAATGCTGTCCCCTTCGACATTGTGAATCGACCCAATGAGGTAATCAAATGGATAAGGAGCCAGAGTGGAACGATATAATTCAGCGAAATCAGGAAAATAATCCGTCTCCAATCCGAGCAGCACGTCAATGCGTCCTTCGTATTCCTTTTTAAGCTGTTGTACCTCTTCTACGTACTCAGCAAGCTGTGATTTGGCCATATAAATTTTAGGAAAAGCCTGATCCTGTTCGCTACATAGAAAGGGGGAATGATCCGAAATGCCAATAGCTTGTAAGCCAGATTGAATACCTGCTTCAATATAATCCCGAATGTTGCCGTCTGCATGACCGCAGCGGAAATGATGGGTGTGCAGATCAAATTTCATAGTCTGTCTTCCTTTCGTAACCAAGGTTTATATTTCGTATGGTGTTCATAGCGAATGACGTTATTCAGAACTGGTAAAATTCGTCTCCGGCATCCCTTTCAGATCGCTTAAAAATTGCTGCATGGCTGAGTTTAAATATCGGCCGGACTTATAAATCACCCCTACCGGGTGGCTAACATCCAACTCGGTAATGTGAATCATTTTTAATGTGCCTGCACGCAGTTCCGAAGTGACCGATAGTCTGGAAATAATGGCAGCCCCGAGATTAATTTCGACCATCCGTTTGACTTCCTCACTGCTGGACAACTCGATCACGACATGAGGCACGATTTGGTGCTTTTTAAATACATCATCCACGAATTTTCGTCCCACCGTATCGGGAGAGAGCAGAATCAGCGGGATTTCCCGAAGGGCTTCAATGGTAGCATGTGGTTGTGAGGCTAGCGGATGAGTAGGAGACACGACTAGCTCAAAGGAATCGTAGTACAGGACCGAAGTGCTTAAATTGGGATTACGTTCGATCAGATAACCGATGCCAACATCAATAAGTCCGTTCTCCACCTGCTGATAAATCATGGAGGAAGCCATGGATTGAATGGAGGTTTTGATGAGAGGGAACTGATCCTGAAAGTAGGAAAGCACGCGCGGTAAAATTTGAATAGCGATGGATGTTGTGGTACCCAGCGCAATGTGACCCTGCGGTGTTTCGTTTAGATCGTACAATTTTTGTCTTAATTCCTCAACAACCTCCAATATGCGCTCGGCGTGTTCCAAAAAAACAGCTCCCCGGTCGGTCAGGGTGACGGGCTGGTTGCGGTCAATCAGAATGGTTTTGAACTCATCCTCTAGACTTTTAATTTGGGCGGACACCGCCGGCTGCGTCAAATTGAGAAGTTCTCCGGCTTTGCGGAAGCTCATCGTTTTGGAAATCATGATAAGTGTTTCAAGTTGACTGATGTTCATGAAGTTCCTCCTCTCTTTTCTTAATCTTGTCGCAGCTGTATAGAATGAATATTTTTAGCCAATTCATAGGTTCATATGTAAAACCGTCGTTATGCTTTATTTCATTAAATTATAGGTTATTCGAGCAGGAAGGGCAATGAATCGAAGCAGAGCATCTTAAAGTGTGGTATATTGAGGAAATAAAGACTAAAGTCCTGATATCCTTCAAAAATAATCAGTTTAAAATCGGTAAGAAGTAAAGATATAGGACATTATTCACATTTTTTGTGGTTTAGCTATAAAAAATTACCGGACAGCTGTCGATAAGTGATAGAGAGAGCATTTTATTGAGGGTCGAAACGTTATGCAGTAATATTTACTTAAAAAATTCTAATTAAAATGGGACTTTTGTTGTATGTCTAAAAGCCCATCGTAAAGGGGCGCTTTGATCGTGAAGGCAGAAGTGATAAATCCTTTTTTGGAGTCGGCGCGACGGGTCATTGAACAATTGATCCAAGTATCTCCTTCACCCGGAAATCTTGGTGTGAAAAATGTCGAGCTGGTGGACGACCACATCTGGATTATGATCGGGATGACTGGACAGCTTAGCGGAAATATTGTGTTCGGCCTGAATGAACAGGTGGCGCTACGTATGGTATCAGCGATGATGGGTGGATTTGTGTTGACTGAAATTGATGAGATGGGAAAAAGCGCAATTTCAGAATTGGGCAATATGATTAGTGGTAATGCCAGTACGATTTTGTCCAGTCAGGGAATTGTCGTGGATATTACGCCTCCGCAGGTCATGAAATCAGAAAACTTGACCACTTTTGTGCCTCAGCGTGCCCTTTATATTCCGCTCACGGTGGAAGGAATCGGTGAGCTGGATATTCAGGTGATGATCTCTTAATATTAAAGGAGCAAGTTTCTTTAATGTGGAGGGATGACCGTGAGTATACTACAGGACAAGATAGTTGTGATTACAGGTGCATCTAGTGGGATCGGCGCCCTTTGCGCTCAGTTGTTAAGCGAAAAGGGCGCGATTCCTATTTTAACAGCACGCTCGCAGGAGCGACTGAAGCAAGTATCTGCGGGAATCAGCGACAGACATGAGCTTATCCAACTGGACGTCACCCGCCAGGAGCAGGTAGAGGCTGTTGCTGCACGAGTATTGGGACAGTACGGACGGGTCGATATATTGCTTAACAATGCGGGCTATGGAAAATTTGAGTATTTTAATGAAACCGATCTGACGGAGTTTGAACAAATGATGGACGTGAACTACATGGGTGTTGTTCGCTGCATCAAGGCGTTTCTGCCGCAAATGACGGAGCGGGGCCATGGACAGATTGTCAATGTAGCATCGATGGCTGGGAAAATCGGGACAGCCAAATCGTCTTCTTACACGGCCACGAAGCATGCATTGCTCGGTTTCAGCAATGCGCTCCGGCAAGAGCTGCGCGGGAGTGGAGTGACTGTAACGACGATTAACCCCGGGCCGATCGACACACCGTTTTTTGAGCTGGCAGATCCTTCAGGAGGATATGTTCGAAATGTAAGCTGGTTTATGCTACAACCAGATAAGGTAGCACGGCATATCGTAAGAGCGATGGAGCTTCGCAAGGAGGAGGTTAATCTGCCACGGTGGGTATCCCCTTTTCTCAAGCTGTATCAGTTAGCTCCCAGACTGACTGATAGGCTGGGTCATGGTGTGATGAATAAGAAATAAAAGATGTCCCGTAAGCCATTAGCTGTGGTGAGGGACATCTTTTATTTTTGTGATTTGGTAACAGGGCTATTTTCGCATATAATGGAGAGTAACGAATTTACGTATAGGGGTTGGACCTTTTCATGACATTGAATTTTGAATCGCTCGGCGTTGAACCAGATCTGTTGGACAAACTGACTGAGCATGAAATTACACAGCCTTCGCCAGTTCAGGCAGAGGCTATACCGGAAATAATGAAGGGAAAGCATGTATTGGCGCGTTCACAAACTGGCACAGGCAAGACACTGGCTTATTTGCTGCCGCTGCTGCAAGCGATTGATCCACAGAAAAAGGCTACGCAAAAGCTGATACTAGCTCCAAGCCAGGAACTGGCCATGCAAATTGTACGCGAGGGTCAGCGCTACGGAGAGCATCGTGGAATCCGTGTACTCGGTCTGATTGGTGGGGCGGCTATCAAACGTCAAATCGAAAAGCTCAAGGATCATCCACAGCTTGTCGTGGGCACACCAGGACGTGTACGGGAGCTCATCGCTTCGAAAAAGTTGAAAATGCACAATATTACAGCCATTGTCATCGATGAGGTGGATCAGATGTTCCAGCTCGGCGGAGCAGGCGATGTAACCAACATATTGGGCACCGCCCAACGTGATCGCCAATTGGTATTCCTGTCCGCAACGCTGAACGATGAGATTCAGTCGCTGGCGAAACGGGAGATGCGTGAATACGTAGAAATCGGGATTGATCCCGACCAGAAGACGGCTAGTGGACTGGAACACTATTACTTTGTATCCGAAGAACGGGATAAGGTGGATATGCTGCGCCGACTGGTACGTCATTTTAATCCGAGAAAAGCGCTGGTGTTCGTGAATACAACCAATGCCATCGGGGAGATTGAGGCCAAGCTCAAGCATATGGGACTGACTACGGCATCCTTGTATGGAGATGCGGATAAAGTCACGCGTAGCAATGTGTTGGCCCGATTCCGCGAGGACAAGCTCAAAGTGCTGGTCGCTTCGGATGTGGCAGCCCGTGGTCTGGATATTGAGGGCCTTGAAATGGTCATTCATTTTGACCCGGCTACGGATAGCCAAGCTTATGTTCACCGTGCAGGACGGACAGGACGGATGGGACGCAAAGGATTGGTGGCGTCAGTTGTCACCGACCGTGAAACGTTCATCATGCGTAAGTTCTCCCGTGAACTGGGCATTGACATCGCAGAGCGTGCGTTGCATGGGGGGCGAGTAGTTGTGCCGCGTCCGGCGGATGCCAAGCGTGCACCTGTAAGACCATCTGAGGCCAGATCCATATCTAACGGAGCACTGACGGAAAACCGTAAGGCACCTGTTCGCACCGAAAACGGGCGTCCTGGCAGGAATTCTGCGAACGGTTCAGCTCCAGGCAAGAACAAAGGAGCAGCCTTGTCCAAAGCAGGAAAAGCACAGCGCGAGCGTGATCGTAAAAACAAGGGTGCGCCAAGATGGCTGAAGGAAAAAGGATCAAAACCGAACGAGTAAGGGAGAAGAGGGGGAGCCATGGAACAACAGCCTGTGTTGCAAATTAACGGACTGACCGGCGGATATAGCGCCAAGCGCCCGGTACTGCATCAGATTTCACTGGATGTGAAACCGGGCGAAATGGTAGGACTGATCGGTTTGAACGGGGCCGGGAAAAGTACGACCATGAAGCATATTTTGGGTCTGATGACACCACAGGCCGGAGAAATTCGTGTGCATGGGCATAAGCAGGATGAGAATCCCGAGGAATATCAGGGAGCCATTGCTTTTGTACCTGAATCTCCAGAGCTGTATCCAGAAATGACGGTGATGGAGCATATGGAATTCACGGCCAGAGCGTACGGAGTTAGCGAAGCAGATTTCCGCACGCGCAGTGATCAAATGCTGGACTTGTTCCGTATGCGGGATAAAAGTGGAAGTATGTCGATGCACCTGTCTAAAGGGATGCGCCAGAAAGTGATGATTATGTGTGCATTTTTAGCGGGACCGCCGTTGTATGTCATAGATGAACCTTTTTTGGGTTTGGACCCGCTTGGTATTCGTTCCCTGCTTGACTTTATGTTAGAGATGAAGCGTTCGGGTTCGTCCATTCTACTCAGTTCTCATATTTTGTCCACGATTGAAAATTATTGCGATCGTTTCATTGTACTTCATCAGGGTGCCATCATTGCGCAGGGTACGCTGGACGAAGTGACAGCACAGGCGGGTAAGCCGGGCATGCCGCTGGAAGATGCATTTTATGAGCTGGTACAGGGCAGGGAATGAGCATGGATTTGCAACGTCTGCATAAAGAAAGACGTGTAGCGTTCTGGGGACAGGTGTTGCCTTATCTGGGCTATGTCATTCAGAGCGGTCTGGCGGTGGTGTTCGGCTTTGCACTGATTGCCTTTGCCGCATGGTACACGTCGCTACTGATGCATACTCCACCGGATTTGCCCATCCGCTGGATCATGCTTATTGTGGCTATTCCGATTGCTCATGCGAGCTTTCGTACGTATTTAAACGCAGCGGATATTGTTTTCCTCCGCCCACAGGAGCACGCGATGCACCATTATTTTAAGACCAGCCGGATTCGGGGTGTGGTGTATAAAATATTCGGTTTGCTATTGCTGTCTATCATCTTGTGGCCGCTGTATATCCGCAGTGATGCCGCGCCTAAGCCGTTGCTTCTGACCTTGCTACTGTTCGTGCTATTAAAGCTGCTATTCAGCTACGGCGGCTGGCAAGAGCTTCGTATGGTATCGATTGGCGGGAGTGTAGGCTATCGTCTGCTTCGGTGGGTGTTGGCTGTACTGATGGTAGCCGCATGGCTATGGCAGCCTCCACTACACAGCGTGCCATTTATCATATTGGTCGGTGTGGTGTACGTGCTTGTTCTGCGTTTCCCGGTCAAGCTGCTAGTGGCTTGGGAAAAGCTGATTCGTACAGAGGGTATGCAGGCTGCTCGGGTGATGCGCACTTTGGGTTGGTTTGTCGATGTGCCTGCCCTTACGCAGAGAGTGACGCCGCGCCGCTGGCTGTCCTGGTTGGGAGGTAACATACCTTGGAACAGAAGGGGAGCGTATCGTTACCTTCTGTTTAAGACGTTCCTGCGCACAGAGCCAGCAGGTATTGTCATGCGGCTTGGGATTCTGGGGTTGTTAATTATATACATCACCCATGCTAGCTGGATTGGTATTGCAGTATATTTATTTTTCATATTCCTCATTGGTGTACAGGTCACTTCACTAAGGCAGTATCACAAGGATTCGTTGTGGCTTCAGTTATATCCGATTCCTGCGTATAGTCGTCGTGCGTCTTTTCTCGATTTTGTTGTTCGGTTGACGTTGCCGGCTGCTGTGGTTCTGTGGCTTCCTTTTCTGGCAAAAGGAACGGAAGATCTACTGTCTACACTGCTCACGTTGCTTGGGGGAGTTGCAGTAGTGTTCCTGTTACGAGGCGCTCAAGCCAAAAAATGGCGTTTGGACGGTCAAGATGAAGAAGAAGTGTAATCTGTATCTGTGTGAATAAAGTAAAGGCTAATTCGCAAGCAGCAAGAGCTGTCTGCAAATTAGCCTTTTTTTGTACGCTCACTGCTATCGTAGCCGTGGGTGCAGATATCCGTCTGCTTATACGAAGATCGTTTTGCTGATGATAACTAATAAAATGAACAGTACCAGAATGGTTCCTGTGCTTGTGAATGCGCCGTAACCACCGTAACCGCCTCTTGTTTCTTCTGCTCCCATGCTCATTCTCCTCTCGGTCATTGTGATAAAGGATACATCGTATCTTATGAAGTGGATTTTCAGATTGCGTGGGCCAATGCTCAGGTGTGTTGCCGAATCGCCTTATATTTTTCATCAGATGTAGGGGAGGAGAGAGGAAAAGGCACGTATTGTCGAGAATAGAAGAAGTACGTAGTCATTATCACTTGGAAAGTGGGAAAGACGAGATGCTGGTAGATAAGCTGCTCGTGAACATATTTCTTGTGTTTGTACCGTTATTGGTATATAGCACTTTGTCAGATCATCGGCATATGAAGCATACCCCGTTGCTTATGGGAGGGGTGCTGGGTGTGTCTTCTGTGCTTTGCCTTATGTTTTCGTACATCTGGTATGGATTATATTGGGATCTCCGATATGTTCCTTTGATCCTTTCTGTTTTATATTTTGGTCCTAAGGCAGGGCTTCTGAATATAACGTTGATGGTGATGGCTCGTATGTATATAGATCCTGAGTCTATAGTGGTGAGTTTTCCCAGCATGATGTTGTCTTATTTGGGGCCTCTTTTGGTGAGAAAAAAGTTTATGCAGCTCAATAGTATGTTGCTTCGGGTGGGCATGAATATGCTAATGAGTATATGGACCAGTATTGCCATGTTTATATTTCTGTTAATACATTCCTGGGTCAATGGAAGGCTGGATAACGATGAGATCGAGCTGATCCGGGCAATACTCTGGTTCGGTATGATTCAATTCCTAAGCATTGGAGCCTCTTCTTTCTGGATGGAGTTTAGTTTGGAACGGGAAGAAATGAGAAGAAAGATTAAATATGCAGAGCATCTGAATACGTTAGGTGAACTGGCTGCCTCTATGGCTCATGAAGTACGGAATCCATTGACCGTTATTAAAGGGTTCTTGCAAATGGTTCAGTCAGGGCTAGAAGGGAAAAATCGCAGATATATTGCTTTGGCACTAGCAGAGGTCGATCGGGCTGAAAGAATTATTAGCGACTATCTGAACTTATCCAGACCGCAGATTGGGAACACAGAGCTGATGGATCTGTCTGGCATGGTTCAACAGATTGTTTTGCTTTTGAAACCGATGGCGACCAAGCAAGGCGTAAGACTGTATACTGAGCTAAGGAATGAAATATACGTACATATGGATCGTAATCAGCTGTTACAGGCGTTAATACATGTGACGAAAAATGCGATCGAAGCTGCGGATGATGGAGGCAGGGTATACATAAAGCTGGCGATTCAGGAAGAGAAGGCATGTCTGCATATTAGAGATACGGGAAAAGGCATGAGTCAGGAGCATCTGGAGCGAGTGGGTACTTTGTTTTTTTCAACCAAAGAGGTAGGAACGGGACTGGGAACGGTCGTCTCCTTTCGAATCATTGAAGCCATGAACGGAAGTATACACTATGAGAGTGAGCCCGGAGTCGGAACGGAGGTAGTCATCCTGCTGCCACTCGCACAGGAATCAATGCTTGCTGCTGAAGGATAATTTGTTTCGAAAGTGTGATTAACAATGGTTAGCCCATTAAAAAGCGATATGCCGTAACATCCGGCATACCGCTAATGATGCTATATTTAACCTGTTACATATTAGGCGTTCAACAAATCTTGTGCGCCACGGTAAACAATGTCATACAGGTCTTCCAGATACTCTTCCTCAATACATGAGAATGCAATTCGGAGATCATATTCACCCAGCGCAATCGTTCCTACCCCATATTGTTCCAGCAAATGTGTGCGCAGTCGTTCAGCGGACAAGCCGTTCAGCTTGAGGCACATAAAATAACCCGAATTGAAAGGATAGTAGCTCCATACATCTCCGTATTTTCCACTATCGAGCAACGCTTTGACTTTATTAGCCCGCCCCTTCATAATTTGGAACTTTTCTTTCTTCTGTTGTTCAAAGTCCGTTGACTTGAGGGCATCCAGAACGAAGGTTTGAGATGGGTGAGGACCGCTTGAAATCGTTGCTCGAATAATTCCTAATGTTTTTTGTTCCAGTGCGCTCAGTACATCCTGATGTTCCGAAGCAAAGGTAATAAATCCGACACGGAAGCCCCAAACGAATTCTTCTTTGGTAGCTCCGTCAATTTTGACGGGTAGAATTCTCGGATGAAGCCCAGCTAACTGACCGAATAGTGATTCATGCAGGGAGTCCTCGAAGAACAGACCAAAATAAGCGTCATCTGTCACAACTACGACATTGATGCCTGCTTCCGCGGCTTCCTGAATGGCAGCAACAATCGCTTTACCTTCTTCGACTCCCGGTGTGTAGCCCGTCGGGTTATTCGGGAAGTTCAGCACAACGATTGCTTTGCCGTATTCTTTCTGTGCCAGTAGCGCCTCGCGTAATCCTTCACTATTAAAACGTTGATCCTCTGTGAACAACGGGAAATTCACTAAACGTCCATGACGGCGAATACCGAAAGTCAGCTCATAGTTCTCCCAGTTCTTGTCTGGGTAAATGACAGCGTCTCCTTCATCCGTGAACAGGTCGGCAACGATGCTCAAACCGTGGGTCAGCGCGTTCGTAACTACGGGAATGCCGTAACTTTTTCCAGCCAATGAAGGGTTTTCCTTCAGCATTTTGTCACGCCATACACTACGAAGTTCAGGTTTGCCCGCAGGGGGAGCGTAAGGGTATAGATCCTTGGGATTGTAAGCGGACAGCTTCTCCTGAATGACCTCCAAATGCATAGGACCATTGCCTTCAGTAGCAATACCAATCGTGGCGTTGTACTTTTTAGCAAGCTTCCCTGCTTCTGCGGATTGACTCAAAATCCCCTCTTTTGGAAAATAAATTTCTTTCCCTAAAAGAGAAAGCATTTGATATACATGCTCGTTGCCTGTCTGAATGTTTTGGTTTAACTGCGCTGCCAGTGGATTCATTCCCGTTTCATCCTTCCAAGTCATTTTGATTACATATTATAGCATTACACACGGTAAGCGTCACGCAAAAGCATCTGGGAGCATAAAAGCGCATTTTTTTGCTTAATGACGGCGCTGAGCTTATATTATAAATTAACGGGATAAAGGACAACCAAAGATTAACAAAAGGAGGTGCAGATTTTGCTGGATACATCTGCGTCATCGTTTATCCTGTTGTCGGCCTTCGCCAAAATTGTGTGCGAGCCGGGCTGGAAGTGGCAGGTACGCGAGAAGCCGATGCCAAACTATGATTTATTTTATGTATGGAGCGGAGAAGGAACAGTGGTCTTAAACGGGACATCGTATCCGGTAAGCAAGGGGAGTTGCTTCCTGTTCAAGCCGGGGGATGATACCCGAGCCACACATAACCCGCAAAAGCCGCTCATACTTACCTATATTCATTTTGATCTCATCGAACAACCAAAGCTAATTCCTGCAAGCTACCGTATGCTGGAGGAAACGTTCGAGGTAGAGCATATGCTTGCCAGGTACGTTCGACTGCGCCTGGAGCGTGCTTACGGAGCTGACGAGGAAGGCAAGCTGATCCTGAAACAACTGATGATTCATCTGCTGCGTGCGGACCGCAAGGAGCCGCAGGAGCAACAGGCCAGTAACCAGCTCACCGAGGTCATTCGGGAAACGGCCAACTATGTGCGTCAGCATCCGGGACTTCCTCATCGCGTCGAGGATTTGGCTGCACGGGCGGGGCTGTCACCGCGTTACTTTTCGATTAAATTCAAGGAGCTGCTGGGTGTGTCCGCGCAATCTCATATTATCAGCATGCGGATTGAGCGTGCACAGCATCTATTACTACATGCCGGAATGAATGTGACCGAGGTGGCAGAGGCTTTGGGGTACCGTGATATCTTTTTTTTCAGCCGCCAATTCAAGCAGTACACGGGGAAAAGTCCGTCTGAGATCCGGTAATGCTATGGAGGGTGGACAAGCTGTTTTGGATTTAGGCATAATGGGATTAACGCATGACGAATATAAAGGATAAATTCCCAAAAAGGACCCGAGCAGTTACGCCGGGTCCTTTTTTTATGAGCAATTTAGCATCATCCAATCCCGATGCTCATATGTGTAGCTATAATCCTGTGACGGTAAATTCACTTATGCTTTGGGATCATGTCGAAAGCAACCCAGACGTTGTCCCATTTTCACCACATCCCCCAGCTTCAATGCGGGGTCTGGCTCAAACGTGCCGTTTTCAGTTAGCAAAACGACAGTTGATCCAAATTCGAAATAGGCGAGATCGTCTCCTTTTGTCCATGAGACGGCTTTATCATCCGTATATTTGATGCTACTCACATTCATTGCGCCAACCTTGACGACCGCCACCTCACCATATTCATGGGCAATGTACGTAATCTGTCGTTCATTGCGGCTAAGAACTGCTCGCATATGCTGCAAGCCGAAGTCATTCACTGGGTATACCTTGCCGCGCAGATGTTCTTTTTCTACCAGTGTACCGGATACTGGTGCATGAATGCGATGATAATCCGTCGGGCTGAGATAGAGCACAAAAGCATAGCCGTGTGTGTATTTTTCAAGACGCGGAGAGCGATTAAGAAGCTCTTCCAGCGTATAGTCCTGCCCTTTGACGTTCAGAAGAGTGCCGGACGTAATTGGGCCAGTGAAAGTAATCCGTGCATCCACCGGACTGGTCATCACCTCGGTGTTCGTATCAATCGGGCGCATGCCCGCTTTTAATTTGCGTGTAAAATAGGCGTTCAGGGAACGGTATTCCTTCCATTCCTGTTCCGCCTCATGCGTCTGGATCTGGTACGTACGTATAAAGGTGGGGATAAAAAGTCGGCTTGCACCGCTTTGCGCGAAGGAGCCTACAATCCGGCACACCCACTTGCGCGATGATAGCTCCGTCATGAGCCGCAGCCACTGTTTTGCCATTACAGATCCCCCTTGTTCATTTCCGAGCCGTCTTGGCCGGAACCTGTCCGGCCGCTCTGAACTATATTGACACAGAATGTGACGTAAATCAATACAGTGGACGGCCTGGTGAACGTTCGGTGTCTGATGAAGGCATCCGTTCGAGAAGCCAACGAGCGTAAGCCATCGGCTGAGTGTATGTTTCTTTCCAGACATTATGCATGCCCGCCTGGCTGAAGCCATAGCGCTGGTCACGACCGTTGCATTCGATAAAAACAATCTTGCCCTCATGGGTAATTCCCAGATCCAGACCGACGTCGGCGAGACGGGGAAGGGTTTGTGCCAGTCGGTGCACGATTTGTAACGAGAGCCGCTCCAGTTCATTCATCAGCCGGACTGCGTTCGAAGTCTGAACCGTCTCTGTTTGTGATAACACCTCCAGTAAGGAACGGGCCGTACCGCCCTGTGCCACATTGGAGACAAAGGTGTGGGAAGGAGCAATTTTAGCGAACATGCCTGTCACACCCCAGATACCGCCATATCCGCGCTGAACCGACACACGGACATCAAACGGACGATTGTTGTACAAAGAAAGCGGTATGGTTTCCTGTACGATATGAGGCACATGCAACAGTCGCTTGTGTAGAAATAATGGGAGTTCTCCGACATTCAAACGTAGTGTGGACCAACGCTCAGGTATAGCAGGATGAGCATATTGTAAAGTCCAGCCTCCGCGGGAATGTCGCAGACGCATAATTCCTCTACCCACGCTACCGCTACTGGGTTTAATTACAACATCTCCGGTTTCTTCCATCAAGGTATGGATGGAGGAAAGGTTGCCTTGCAATGTTTTGGGGAGGTGGATGCGAAGCAAAGGGTCTTCCTGCAGAATTGCATGTATATGGTCTTTGTGGAAACGGTTTTGTTCATTAAAAATATAGAATCCCTTTTGTACAAGCTTGTTGATATCTCTAGCATTTTCATTTTGCCGATAGAGAGTCCGATTGTGGATGACCGGCGGCAACGGAAGAGTCATCTGCCGATACTCGTTGCCGTGTTTAACAAAAGCCCGGCATGTTCCGGTCGCTATATGAATATCCTCCAGACGAAGAAAGCAGGGGATGAGCTCGTAGCTTAACCCGGCGTCCTCGTAATTGGCGATAGATTCATATCGCGTCCTCATGGCGGGAATGCCCCGGTAGGTTGCCGGGTTGAGCATGACGCCGACATGCAACATGAGTATGTCCGCCCTCCTTGTAGTCACTCCAACTGATCATACTGTGATTCTAGTCCATCATATGTATCAAAGATCGGCCAGGCATGGACGCTAGCCTTGCGGTAAGCCCAAAGTTAGAAGGGAGGCACCTTTCAGGGAAGCAGACGATATGATACAAGATGAGTATTGAAGAGTGTTGGAATAAGGTCAGAAAGTAGGTGAGGTGATGCAGAGGCCGAAGGTAGCAGTCGTTACACCGGGCTCCTTTGTTATACCATCGCCCCGCAGCAGTTCTGTAGAGCGGGTAATTGCCCGCATGGTACCGCTGGCTAGTCATGAGCTTCAGGCGCAGATCTATGGCATAAAGGGAGCAGAGGCACCGGATCATGGCGATGTCGACGGAATTCCCTGCATGCGTTATACGCGGGGAGCAGGTTATATTTCTGAGGTGATTGCTGATTTAAAGAGATGGTCACCAGCGGTAGTAGATGTACACAACCGCCCGGCAGTTGCGTATGCCATTCGCGAGGCTTTGCCCGATAGCCGGGTTGTGCTGACTTTGCATTCGACCACGTTCATCCGGGAGCCTCACCTCGAACGGAAGGACATGGGGATGCTGCTGTTGTCGATGGATCGCATTATCGTGAACAGTGCCTATTTGGGAGCAATCGTAGCTTCTGACTGTCCCGACGCGGTCAGGGAACGCATCGTCATAAACAAGCTGGGTATCCATCCCGGCGATTTCCTACCAAGATGGACTCCAGCAGCAGAAGCGGCCAGATCGGCGAGATTGGACGATTTCGGCTGGTCAGGCCGCCAAATCGTGTTATTCGCGGGCAGACTGATGCCTGGGAAAGGCGTTCACCGACTGCTCAAGGCCCTGCGGCGTGTTGTCCGCGCCTGCCCGGGCGTACTGTTACTCATTGCAGGTAGTGCCTATTACGGCCATGATCGTCTCACGTCGTACACGGCGTCGTTGCATCGACAGATGCGTAAACTAAGGTTAGGGAAGCATGTGCAGTTCCTCGACTATGTTCCGCATCCAGCATTGGCCTCGCTATATCAGCTAGCCGATGTGACTGTTGTTCCTTCAGTGAAGGATGAGGCCTTCGGGCTGGTCAATCTGGAAGCCATGGCGGCAGGAGTGCCTGTGGTCGCCTCACGAATCGGCGGTATTCCAGAGGTTGTACAACACGGCGAGACAGGCTGGCTTGTGTATCCGTCTCACGGTGAGCAGGAAATGGCCGATGCCATCATCAGGCTGCTCCAGCAACCTGACTTGCGACGACGGATGGGAGAAGCCGGACTTGGCGAGGTACGGAGACGTTTTTTGTGGCAGCACTCAGCACAACGCTGGGCACAAATCATAACGGACTGCGCAACGGAGTGACGTAGGCGCTGTTATGCGCATAGGCTATCTTATAGGCATTAGCCATGATTCCCAGCCGGGTGAATGAAGCGGAGCGCCGCTGGTTCACTCCTGTGCCAAAGGAGCGGTCACCATGAACCATCGTACGAACCATAGCCCCAAGGATAAAAGAACAGCGCGGCGTAACCTTTCTAATGCGGTTCCCTCCCCCCGTGTTAACAAGGAGAAAGCGGCTTCGACTTCCGGCAGTCATAAATCGAACCAGCGTGGAACGGCAACGGTCCCTGCCCCCGTAGAGAAGGACACATCGGTTCAAGCTATAGAGGAAGCGGCATGGAAGAAGCATAAGCTTCCCAAAACGCTAGAGGAAGCGATGCAGATGAATCGAGCATCTGTACTGCTGTTATCTGTGCCTGGGTCAGAAACGGAATACAGGACGGATAACGACATATCGTCTATTACGACAGAAAGTCAGGCAGAGCAAGATTCGTTACTGGATTGTTCCATAACCAGTATCCACATTGCAGAAGGAAGACACCGCCCAAAGCAGCGCGTGGTCTTGCCCGAGCAAGATATCGATCTAGCTTTCCATACAGAGAAAGAATTAGACCTGAATGCCATTCACGACGGATCAGCGACCAGTGACGAGGCTTCTGACGATCATATAGCTTCACCTCAATATGGGAGCATTTCTTTTCACCTCCCCGCACGAGCGGATAGGGGGGAAGTGAGCGTTGTATTTGAGAAGCCATTTATAGATACACAATATGTAATCACTGCCAATGCGAGTATACCGGGAGTGATGGTATCCATCACACAACGTCAGAGGTATTCAGCAGTACTTACTGTGGAACGCATACACTCAGGTCCGATATGTGAAGGGTTGGTCCTTTGGATTGCGATGGGGCAATAATAAGAAGCCAGGAATATAAGTGCCAATAATCAACTTTATAGTAGAAAAAGGGCGTCCCATAGTGGGACGCCGTATACATAAGGGGGAAGGGGGTAGACTTGTAATATCGGGGAAGTTTGTATTATTTCACTTATCTTACACCTACAGCGTCAAAAGACTTCATAGCAGAGGTTACGGCTATTGAATTTTCACCATAACTATCTTTGGCCGTTTGGATAACAGCGGCACGCGCGGTGGAGAAGTTAGACGTGGAAGTCAGATAATTGGTGAAGGCATTATAATAAATATATACGGCTGCATCACGTCCGATTCCATCTACCTTGACACCATGGAAGGTGCCTCCTTGTGCCAGTAGATAGTAGGCTTTATTAATAATGCCACTATTAATATGGGCTCCACCATAATCCTCGTTGTTAGGATCAGGATAGAGATTGCTGTAGTGATCGACTTGACCGTATTTGACAGGATCGGAAAGGGAGCGAATGGCGTCGCCCTTAATATTAGGGGTATAAGCGACTTTGCCGAAGTCCCAATTGGTACGCTCAATGTCGTTGCCTATAATATCTGAGATGGCTTCACTTAATGCACCAGATTCAGCGAAATACACGAGCCCTGATGAATGCTCGGTCACACCGTGTGTCAGCTCATGGGCAACAATTTCAAGGTCGCTGCTGAAAGGGGCAAATAACGTGCCGTCTCCGTCTCCGTAAAGCATATGAGTACCGCCCCAGTGGGCATTGTTGTAGTTTTTTGCGCCGTAATGGACTGCCGAAGCGATAGCCATGCCACGCCCGTCAATGCTGTCGCGTCCAAATCTATCCTTGTAATAATCGTAAGTGCGGATAGCGTAAGCGTGGGCATCCACCGCAGCCGGATCTTCCCATACGTTATCGGAATCTGTATACAGGGTGCCGGGGAGCGTCTCGGTGTTGTGGACGTTATAAGTTAGGATTCCTTTACCACGAGTCGTATCCTTTAGTTGATACTTCTTGCCGGAAGCTGTGGTTTCAAATGTTTTGGTATCACCGAATACACCGCGCCCTGTGCCGATCACTTCGTTAAGAATGTCATACTTGAATACGATTTTTCCGTTATTAGCGTCAATAAAATAACGTGTGCGCAGCAGAGAGGGCTGTAAAGTATTAACTTCGGTTACATAGACGAGACGTGTTGAGTCTCCATCGGGATAGATGTACAGTTCTGCTTTAGGGTCCACACTTGGCTCCAGATTGGCAATCTTGGGGATAGAGGATGCAGGCTCTACCACTTCCAATGTACTGTTCTTCAGTTCAGATTCTTTATCCAAATCCAAGGAGTCCTTATCAGTATAAATTGGCAATTCATTGTTAGATGCTTTTTCGTAAGTGTCTTTACTTACACTATTTGTATCCTCGTAAGGTTCAGAAACGATTTGGACAGAGGAAGAGAGAGATTGTACCCGTGTAGCAGCATTTTCATATGCGGTATATACAGCCTCAGTAGCACTGATTTTTGGAGTTGTATTTTCTTTGGCATCGGCTTGTTGCTCTTCTGAAATGACCGCTCCCAAATAAGAGGTGATTTGACCAGACTTGTTCACATGAAGGGTCTGTTCGGCTCCAAACACGGGAATTCCGTCTACATATTGTTTTAACCGATAATGCTGTGTACCAAATTTGTCACTGGTGCGATCCACTATACGAAATTGCTCGCGCACATGGGAGCTGTTGTTGGTATTGTCCAGACTCAATAATGTTTTTTGTTGTCGATTTAAAAAGCTCCAGACCAGATTGTCGCCTGTTACCGTTGAAGGGGACTTCCAGTTCACCGTTTGGAATGTTGGCGTAAACTGAGTCGGATCAGGAACAGCATTTTCAGCTGCGGAGGCTCCAGGCGCTATAGATCCTAATAACATAGCTCCTCCTAGAAGTGAAACCCATACTTTGTTCAATTCATACTCACTCTCCCTAATTAATATTGGGGTAAGAAACACCCTGTTTGCAGAAGCCTTGCGTCATATATGTAAGTCTTGTTGCTCCTTGAAACGTGAAGAGGATTGGATAAAATTACCTTATGTAAAATATTAAGGTTTATTTTTTTGCAATCTCATCGTCTTGGCTCTGATATTAGCACAGAGGTTGTCGAACGAGAAGATTAATTTTACAAAATACCCCAAAATGAATCTTTAGTCCCAAAATATTAATGAGATTGTCGTATCTAGTCGAAATATATAGAAGAAACTCATTCAAAAATGTATGGGTGGAGAAAGAACAGCTGTTATGTTTATGGAAATGTTAGAACATCTGAGATTGCTGAAACAGGGATAAAAAAACGCCATTCTTTCCTATAATTATACAGAAAGAACAGCGTGTTTTTTGTTTTATGGATACCATTTTGCTTTAGCTTGATGCTGATGGAACACGATCCCTAATGTTTGCCATGATTCATGTTGGATGGATGCTTACTTCTGTTTAATAGGCAGAGCATGATAGCCAAAAGCCAAATCGAGCAAGGCGCTCGCTTCTTGACGCAGCAATAAATCCTTTGGACGGAAGGTAAAGGAGCCATCAGTATTGATGAGGGTATCCGGGTCTACGATTCCTTGTGAGGCAAGGGCTTGAATGGACTGGACCGCCCAGGCATCCGCAGCGTCGAGCAATTTCACCTGAGTGGCTTGGTCAGGTTGAATCTGCTTCAAGTTTTGAATCATGGTTGCTGCGACTTGTCTGGTAATCGGAGTCGCACGGTCATAACCTGGTATGCCTACTATGAATTGCTTCTTGATTTTTTCGGTTTCGTCTGGGAAAATGTACCCTCCGTGTGCAAGCAACAAGGCGTCAGCAAATTCCCCTTGTGTCATCGTGCCCATCGGGTTAAAGAGATTACCTGTTTTAGCATTCATGATGTTTAAAGCATGAAGATTGTCTATATGGCTTCTATAGTTACTCTTTTGCGGGACGTCTGCAAAAGGTGGTTTGATATTGATTTTCTGAGATTGAGCAACAACGCCTAGGCCTTTAGGACTGGTGTAATAAAAATACGCGATTTCTCCAGCCTTGTTTTTCTGGAAAGCGAGCTTGTTTCCTTCTGCATCTTCAAACAACAATGGGTGAATCATTTTAAGTACTTGTTTTCCCGCAGTTTCATCTTCCATGACTAACGCCCCATTCTCATAGGAAAAGTGGGTACGAATCGCGAATACACGTGTATTTTGATACAGACCCACGTATTTTTGCGCTTCTTTTTCCTCTAACTGGCGGTAGGTTGGTTTCTTCTCAGTGATAGCTCGAGGGAAATAATGATCCATGAACGCATCGTACACATCTAGACTCATCATGGAATCATTATTGTAAGACATGAAAAATGCAGTTTTTTGTTCAGGCACCAAAACCATCAACGAAGAATGTCCCGGCATGTTTCCGCCTTTTAATACCACATGTTGACCGTTGGCAAAGTCGTTGAAATATGTCTCAAATCCAACTGTCGCAATAGGAATCGTCTTATCTGCGAAAACTTGGTAGGCATGCATCATATCCATGCTTTTTTTACTTGCGATTTCTTTACCTCCAAACTTTCCATTCTGTAGCTGCATAATCATGTACTTTGACATGTCTTCTCCAGTAGACAAAATGCTTCCTTGTGGTCCATCAGTTGGAGCGTGCCCATATGTTGGATGAGGATCGCCAGTGGGACCGTAATGTGTAGCCATTCTCTTGAGAAGGTCAGGCGTAAAGCGCACACTGGTAGACTTCATGCCTAATGGTTTAAAAATATTCTTTTCCATATATCGTGAGAAAGGTATGCCCGTAACATTTTCCACTGCATATCCTGCGAGTAAAAATGAGAAGTTGTCATACGTATAAGCTTCACCGGGCGACCGTACCACTGTCGGCATATGTTTAGGAATAAACTCCTTCATCGATATATTTTGATTAACGTATTCGGGTCCGGTTATCGTGGTGATATCGGGATAATCTACGCCGCTGGTATAGGTCAACATATCAAACAAGGTGAGGGCTTTTCCTGTTTTATTGGGTATTTTCAACCCACCGAGATACCGTTGTACATCTTGATCTAGTTTAAGCTTTCCTTTATCGACTTGTTGCATCACGGCCAAGGCGGTAAAAGTTTTCGAGACTGAAGCGATTTGGAAGACCGTGTCTTTATTGACGGGAATCTTCTTTTCTTTATCTGCATAACCGTACCCTTTATTGACGACGACCTTTCCATCATGGACGACGACAAAACTTGCACCGTTCACATTGTACTTCTTCATTTTTTCCGCAAATAAGGGATCAGCAAAAGATTCTACTTCCTTTGCGTTATTGGGAGCTTTCGTCATTTGAATATTGGCCGTGGATGTCGATGGTTTTAATTCTCCAACTTCTAATGATTGTTGGGAACAAGCAGAAACCACGCTGGTAGAAATGAGCAGAAGTGCGAGGCTTGCTTTATTTATTGCTTTTTTCATTTTCGTACTCTCCTTTTTTGGACTGAAATGTTCTTGTCAGCACACCGAGTTGTCGACTCACCCGTGTATGAACCGAGTGTAGCAAGCGGCAAGTCATAGTAGCTAGTGACCTTTTGTCTTCTAATGCATGACATAAAAAATAGAGCGTAGTACGGCTTGTTTTATAGTCATGACCTACAAATCATGACACTTTGACACTACCGTATGTGACAGATAACAAGTTAGATTCGAAGGGTGACTCATAACGTATTAGCAAAGAAAAGAAAGAGTAGGAGAGAATCAAATGACGAAAGAATCAGCTCGAAAAAGGTTGCAAGATTTCTACTTTTTGTTGTTTACCTTCGGATCTGGACTGTTTTATTTTTGCTTCTATTTGGCCAGCATTACATTTGCGTTGGCGATGACGGTTATCTTCGTGGGTATTCCCTTGTTGGCGCGTGTGTTGCGAACAACTCACACATTTGTCCAATATGAACGCATTCAGACGAAGGTTTATACGGATATATCAATAGAGCCAATCCTGATAAGGACAAAAGGTGGAAGAGATAAATGGATGAAAGCGAGAGAAGCAATTCTTAATAGTAGCAATTGGAGGGCCGTTTTTTGGCTTATGCAGAAATTTTTTATTGGGGTGATTAGCCTCATATGTGCCGTTATATTGTACATAGTTCCGCTCGTATTTATCGTTACACCGATACTTTTTCAATATCTTGAGCTATACTTATTGGGATTCGCTATGGATTCATGGGAAAAGGCTATATGTGTCATGATCGCTGGGTGTATTCTCGCCTGGATCAATACTCGTATTGGAAACAGCTTAGTTCAAATCGTTGGAATGTACACGCGTTCTATGTTCAAAGCTATTAAGGGGTGATAATTTGTTTACAACCTGGAAACAATGGCTCTGGTATGACTGGTTATTGCTTTGTATACGTTTTGTCATCTGGCTCTCATTGATGATAACTACTATCCAACACCAAGACCATTTAACTGTGCCCCTTTGGATC
Source organism: Paenibacillus sp. NMA1017 (assembly GCF_058895805.1). Lineage (NCBI taxonomy): Bacteria > Bacillati > Bacillota > Bacilli > Caryophanales > Paenibacillaceae > Paenibacillus > Paenibacillus sp. NMA1017. The sequence goes on from NZ_JBZXYR010000005.1 coordinate 149,001, forward strand.
ATCATTCTTTGGGAAGTCGCCTCATTTTCAGTACCTTGGATTTGTTTAATGTTCAGTTATCGCTACTATTTGTTTACTGAGATGGTTTTGTTTGGCGGAGTGTGCTTTTACTTAACCTTATTATTTCCGGGGGCGTATCTTGCATTTTTAATGCCAACTTTCATGATCGCGGCAAATAGTGCTCATAAATCATTCCGTTGGTCGGGTTCTATCACAATTGTTTTGTTTCCGTTGCTCATTGCAATGTTTTCCCCAGGAACAGATCTATGGGCGATTATCCCACAAATCGGTCTGGCTTTTGCGATGGGATTTTCCTTCCACTTACTAGTTTCTAATTACCGCCAAAATGAAATTATTCGCAATCAGAAGCTTGTGCTGGAACAGTACCTATCTCAGATTGAGCGGATTACTTTGTTAGAGGAGCGCGATAGGCTTTCCAAAGATTTACATGATACGATGGGGCATTCCTATACCTCGATCATTATGGGGTTGGAAATATTGCGTACGGAATTAGCGACAAAAGATGGAGAGGAAAAACTCGACTCATTATTGCAATTGGCCCGTAACAGTATGGAGGAAGTGAGAGCCTATTTGCATCAAATAGATTCACCACAAGAATCACTTCCCTTGACGGTTACTTTGCAACAATTAGCAGAGGAGTTCCAGAAACATGCAAAAGTAAATGTACGCACTCGAATAATAGGGGAAGAGTACATGGTCTCCAAACAAGCGAAAATGACGCTTTATCGGAGCTTGCAGGAATCGCTGACTAATGCCGTGCGCCACGGACAATCCACCGAAATCATTGTGTCACTGCATTTTGAGCCGCAACAGACGAGATTGGATGTGCAGGATAATGGCGGAGGAGTGGAGGAGTGGAAGGATGGCTTCGGATTAACTACGATGAAAGAACGTGCGACACAGTTACAAGGAAGAGTCACTGTATACTCCGAAAAAGGCGAAGGGACGTTCATTTCATGTGTGTTACCCAGACTGGTACAATTGTCTGATGAACGAATTCGCTTATGTATCGTCGATGATCAATCGTTTATTCGAGACAGCCTCCATACAATCCTGGACGGACAGGAGGACTTGCAGGTAGTGGGGATGGCTGAAGATGGAGAACAAGCTGTGGAATTGTGCGGAAGCCTGAATCCAGATTTGATACTAATGGATTTGGAGATGCCCAATCAGGATGGAATTCGTGCGACCAAAATAATCAAGGAAACATGGCCTGACATTCGTGTCCTCGTCCTGTCAACGTTTCAGGATACAGAGAGGGTGAAGGAAATCATGCGAAGCGGTGCTGACGGCTATTTGCTGAAATCCATAGAGTCGCGTGAACTGGCTGAAACGATTCGCCTCGTCTATCGGGGAGGCACGATAATTGACCAAGATTTGTTCCGAAGAATGTGGAACGAAAATGATGAAGAAGAGTCAGTCGGATCGAAGTCAGTTGGAAAAGAGTATGGCTTAACGAAACGCGAACTAGAGGTTTTGAATCTTTTATCTCAAGGAATCCGTTATAAAACAATTTCTTCGAAACTTTACTTATCAAACGGCACAGTAAGAAATTACGCCTCCACTCTCTATGACAAGCTGGGAGTCAACAATCGAGAAGAAGCCGTGCAAAAAGCGAGAGATATAGGATTACTTTTGTAAGAGAAAAGGGCGCCCCTTTGAGGGGACGCCATAAATAAGGGGGGAAGGGGCGCAGACTTGTACACTGCACCCCTATTTTTTCGTCCATTGTATGAGTAGGGTCACATGACTGTTGCACAACGGCAATGGTCTATGGACGAAAATTTTGAGGAAGATAGCGTATGATTTAGTTTACGCCTACAGCGTCAAAAGATTTGGCAGCTGCAGTTGCTTGTGCTGAGTTCGCACCGTACAAATCTTTTGCCGCTTGGATCACAGCAGCGCGTGCGTTGGAGAAGTCGGAAGAAGAAGTCAGGTAGTTCGTAAAGGCACTATAGTAAATTTGGACCGCTGCATCGCGGCCAATTCCATTTATAGTTACACCATGGAAAGTACCACCTTGTGCCAACAGATAGTAGGCTTTATTGATAATGCCGCTGTTCGTATGAACGCCACCGTTATCGGAGCTGCCTGTATACAAGTCGGAATAGTGATCTGGTTGATCATACAGCGTAGGATTGGACATAGAGCGCAGGGCATCTCCTGCAATGTTTGGCGTATAAATATCATCGCCTACAAGCCAGTTTTTACGCTGAATGTCATTGCCGATGACGTCCGAGAAAGCTTCATTCAATGCACCGGACTCCCCATAATATTCCAAATTCGAAGTATACTCTGTGACACCGTGAGTAAGTTCATGACCTACCACATCGGGGTCCCCACTGAATGCGATAAATGTGCTACCGTCCCCATCTCCATAAGTCATTTGGGAGCCATTCCAGAAGGCGTTGTTGTAGCGGCTACCGTAATGGACTGTCGAACGGAGTTGCAGCCCGCGTCCGTCAATGCTGTTGCGTCCGAATTTGGACTTATAGTAATCATATGTTTTGGCAGCATACGCATGGGCGTCCACGCCGGCTGGATCATTCCATACATTATCGGCATCGGTCAGAAGGGTACCTGGGATGCTTTGACGGTTGGAGGCCGTGTAGGTCACAACCCCGTTACCGCGCGTTGTATCTTTTAACTGATAGCTACTGCCGGAAGCCGTCGTGGTGAATGATTTGGTATCACCAAGCACACCTTTACCTGTACCTGTCGCTTCATTAATGATGTCATACTGGAATACGATGCTGCCATCATTGGCATCAATAATGTAGCGAGTACGTAGTGGGGCAGGTTCTAAAACATTGACTTCTGTTACATAAACCAGCTGCAGGTCATCCCCTTTAGGGTAGAAGTACAGATCGGCTTTAGGATCTACTTCTGGCTGCAGATTAGCGATTTTGGCGATGGAACTTTTTTCTGTCTCCACTGCTTCAATTTTGCTATCTTTCAGGGCAGATGCTTTATCAAGACTCAGCTCGTCCTTATCAGTAGATATCGTTTTTCCGTTGTTATCTGCTTCAGCGTAAGTGTCTTTGCTTACACTGCTTTGTTCCTCAACATCTTTAGAAATCGTATCGTCGGAGGTAGGGAGGGCTTCAATCCGTGCAGCTGCTTCTTTATATGCAGTGTAGACCGCTTCAGAAGCGCTGATTTTTGGAGTTGTACCTTGCGTAGCTTCAGCTTGCTGATCCTCAGTAACCACCGCTCCTAAGTAAGAGGTGACCTCACCAGATTTGCCCACATGAATAGTCTGTTCAGCTCCATATACGGGAATCCCATTTACATACTGTTTCAGCCGATAATGGCTCACACCGGACTTGTCGCTTGTGCGATCAACGATTCGGAATTGTTCACGTACACTAGAGTTGTCCGCACCCAATAACGATTTCTTTTGCCGATTCAAATAGCTCCATACAATGTCGTCCCCGGATACCGAGGAAGGGGCTTTCCATTGCTCGGCGTGAAAGGTCGGTGTAAGCTGAGTTGGCCCCGAAACGGAACTCTCCGCTGATGCACCAGACGCGACAGACCCTAATAACATAGCTCCTCCAAGAAGCGAAACCCATACTTTTTTCATTAAAAATTCACTCTCCTCGATTATTGTCAGGATGAATCATCCTGTCTTGAATAAGGCATTGCGCCATTTATGTAGGTCGTGTTGTCGTCTGGAATAGAAGAAAATGGAACATGAAGAGAAATACCGAAGTGTTTTTCATGAAGCGTACGTGAAAAGAGGGTACTGCAGTATGAAGCATGTAGCTTAAAAAGGTGACAAACTCCTCCTTTCCTGTCGTATATAAAAAAATAGAATAATGGTGGATAATGGAAAAATATTGCCTTATGCAAAAAAAACGAATGTTGATTTTTTGAACTCCCATCATCTGGCTCTGATATTAGCACAGAGAATGACGGACGAGAAGATCTATGTCACAAATTTATCCAAAATGATTCTTTAGACCCTAATAACTCATTTATTTAATAGGATTAATAAGTTTGTAAAATAAAGTCGAAAATTGCTATGTCGAAAAGACTCCACGATTGCCGTTACACACGGCTTTTGGACCGCATAGGTTATGTTGAACTGTCCTAATCATGCTGTCCATCTATACAGCAGGAAGGGAGGTGAGACGGGAGCATGAAGAAACAGGGAAGAACTGGATACAAGATCAAACGGAGGCGGCATTCCGGCGCTTACTATCATTCTAAGATGTGGCTGCCGTTACGAATGCCGAACATGCATAAGAATCCGGTAACCCCTGCCATGATGGAGGTACTGGACACGGAGAGAGGGGCACAGAGCGGAGAAGAGCGACCATCTGAACCGTCATCAGTGGGAAAGTTTTTCGTATCTGTCATTATTCCGGCCATGAATGAGCAAAAAACAATCGGAGCTGTGATTCGAGAAGCGCGCCGTGTCCATCCACATACAGAGGTTATCGTCGTTGAGAACGGATCACACGATAGAACGGCGAAGGTGGCAGCAGCGGCAGGAGCTCGTGTACTTTCCTTCCCGGAACCGCTCGGACATGATGTTGGCCGTCGTATTGGAGCGGAGGCGGCATCCGGACAGATCCTGCTTTTCCTGGACGGGGATATCGTCATTCCCTGCGTTAGACTTCGGCCGTTTATACACGCCATTTGTGCAGGTGCGGATGTGGTGCTGAATGATTACCATGGACCTGTGAATCGTACGCCCGTACATCCTGTAGTGGAGGCAAAGCATGTATTGAATATCTTGTCGAATCGTGCTGATTTAGGGGGAGCATCTATGACTGGCATTCCACACGCCATAAGTCAAAAGGCTCTAAAGGAAATAGGTCTAAAGCCCTTGGAGAAACCTCCTTTATTTCAAGCTATGTCCATCGCCTCCGGGTTACGAGTGGTGACTGTATATGGAATAGCTGTCGGTAAAATAAATGCGACACGTAAAAAACAGAACGGAAAGGACCCGCTGGCAGGTGTAATTGTTCAGGATCATCTGGATGCCATTGCCTGGCTTACATCGCGTCTGGGAACGCGTGCGGGATATACGGATTTGGAGCGCAAACGGATCAGAGACGAGGTGAAACTGTGAGTAAACCGTATCGCAGAGGGAAGCGTGAAGAACCGAGCTGGGGGATCAGACGTGTTCAGCGAAAATCAGGAACGACGAATTCAATGCATAGCCGTAGAGTGAGAAAGCCCACACCTCGGGCGAAAGGAATGACCGAAGTGACTCCGCCTGTGGAACGCGAAGTTCTGGGGGATATTGTGTTACAGGGAACTGCAGCGGCCGTGGTCAGCGCCTGTAATGAAGAGTCAACGATTGACCGGGTACTGAGCGAGCTGGAAAAACTTCCGCTTACGGATATCATTGTCGTATTGAACGGCTGCACGGACGGTACGCGCTCCACCGTAGCCAAACATCACCCCAGCGTGACTCTGGTCAACGTGCCCGATCGACTGGGGCATGATGTTGGCCGTGCAGTAGGCGCGCGTATGACACAGGCTGATATTGTGCTGTTCGTGGACGGAGATTTGCCGATTCCAGCATCTGATTTGCTGCCTTTTCTCCACGCGGTGGATCAGGGAACAGATGTTGCGCTTAATGATCTGGGCAGACATTTGCCGCCCTATGCCCAGCAGGACAGCGTGACACGGTGCAAAGCATTCCTGAATCGCGTACTGCGCAGGCCGGATTTGGGAGCAAGCTCATTGACCGCCGTACCGCATGCATTATCTCGGCGTTTACTGGATCAGCTTGGCTCAGCCGTGCTAGCCGTACCGCCAAAAGCCCACGCCATGGCAATTCTGCATGGCATGATCGTGGCGGCAGTACATGCTGTCGATGTCATTAAAACGAACCGTAAGCGGACCTTCAATGTTGGCAAAGGAAACGCTATGGAACAGTTAATCGTCGGTGATCATGCAGAGGCACTGACGGCAGTGTTTCAGGTAGCTGGGTATTCTCCGCTCGGGCCTGTTCCAACACGGGTAGACGTTGCCAAAGGGAGGAATGCACAATGAGTCTGACGAGCATCATTATTCCGACTTATAACGGCCTGCATCTGTTAAAGCCGTGCATTGAGGCGATTCGGACACATACGATAGATGTACCGTATGAAATCATTGTTGTGGACAACGCTTCGAATGACGGAACGGATGATTTTTGCGCATCCGAGCGGCTGATCAGCATACGTCTTCCTGAAAACAGGGGCTTTCCAGCAGCATGTAATACGGGGCTCCGGCTGGCTTCAGGTGACCAGTTCGTTATTTTAAACAATGATGTGACGGTTACGCGGGGATGGCTATCGAATATGTTGGCCGCATTGCAGAGCGAAAGCATAGTGGGATTGGTGGGACCGGTGACGAATTATGTCAGCGGTATTCAGCAGATACACGGATTAGAAGGAGATTTGGCCAGTTGTCTGAGATATGCGGAGCAGAATAATGCAAGTAATCCCTCCAGATGGCAGGAGGTCAAGCGGTTGGTCGGATTTTGTTTGTTGTTCCGGCGCGATCTGATGGAACGGATCGGATTGCTGGATGAACGGTTCAGCCCCGGACATTATGAGGATGACGATTATTGTCTACGCGCACGCGTGCATGGCTACAAGCTGCTCATGTGCAACGACTGTTTCGTCTATCACGAGGGGAATGCGAGCTTCTCACGCTCGGAAACTTCCTGGATTGAAGAGCTGATCGAGCGGAACTATCGTTTGTTTATAGAGAAATGGAGTATAGATCCCAGAATGTTCATCGAAATTGGAAACGCTGGGGTTGTATGCACTGAACATGCTGTCGAAGGAGGAAGGAAGATATGAAAGGGGTTATTCTCGCAGGAGGAACCGGATCGCGCCTTCATCCGTTGACTACATTACTCAACAAGCATCTGCTTCCGGTCGGCAAGTATCCCATGATCGTATATGGTATCGAGAGGCTGCGACAGGCAGGGATCACCGATATGCTTATTATTATTGGTAAACAATCGGCCGGACTGTATACCGATTTTTTGGGTAGTGGCAGTGACTATGGTGTCCAACTGACATACCGGATTCAAGAAAAGGCGGGCGGCATTGCAGAAGCACTCGAACTGGCAAGAAGCTATATGCAGGCAGAAGAGAAATTCACTGTTTTGTTAGGTGATAATTTGTTCAAGGAAGACTTGGGACCTGTGATCGAACGGTTCAAGCAACAGCCCCCGGGGAGCGCCAGAGTGTTGTTGAAAAAGGTGGCAGATGCTCGTCGTTACGGGGTACCCGTGTTTGATCCTGAGCGCCCGGAGAGCATTATGCGGATTGAAGAAAAGCCGCAGCATCCCCAATCCAAATATTGCGTTACAGGCATCTATATGTACGATACTGCCGTGTTCGATAAGATCCGGCAAATTACACCTTCGGCACGCGGTGAGCTTGAGATCACGGATGTTAACAACTGTTATGCTGCTGAAGGCAAGCTGGAATATGATATTTTACGGCGCTATTGGAGCGACGCAGGAACCTTCGATTCCCTTCAGGAAGCTGGAGTGAAAATGAAAGGACTTCTACCCTGATCTCAATGAAACACCATCCTGCCGGGCCAGGCATATAGTATAGGCATAATGCCACCCGGAGGAGTGAACGGCATGAAACGCCCGAATATGCAAAGGAAACACAGCACGCGGCTCGGAAAGAAAGGCTATTGGTCAGGATATAAAAGGGGCCAGGAGCAAGGCAACAGGTTGGGTCAGGCTTCGTTCGGCAAGGTTTTTGAAGGCATCAGTATTATCATTCCGTCCTGCAATCAGCTTCAACAGCTCCGTGCATGCATTCACCGTATTGAGGAGAATACGAGCCATCCTCACGAAATTATTGTGGTGGACTGCGGCTCGACGGACGGGACATCCACCTATTTGCTCCGTAAAAGCATCGCTGTGCGTTATGCGCTGTTAAAAAAGGATGTGCAATTGATAGGTAGCCTGAATCAGGGGTTGATGATGGCAAAAGGCACTACTATTGTGGTACTGGATCAAAACTCCATGGTGACCCCCGGCTGGTTGGATCGGTTGTTAGGATGTTTATACAGCGATCCGCGTATGGGTGTTGTCGGGCCTGTAACGAATGGTCCATTCAAAGAACAGCAGATTGAGGTTCCTTATATGAACGAAAATGGAGCACGTCAATTTGCCATGACCTTTAATGTCCCCAAACCAGATGCATGGCGAGAGACCGAAAGCTTGGCCGGATTTTGTTTATTGCTGCGCAGAGAGACACTGGAAAAAACAGGCTACTGGGACGAAGGCTGCCACAGTACTGAGGAAGCCCTTGCAGATTGGCTACTGCGTGTGCGTTTGTTGGGGATACGTATGGCAATTGCCGGAGATGCTTTTATCCATTATGAAGAAAGAGATCGGGATACGGTGTATGGTTTTCCTCTAACGACCGAAAAAAGCGGTTCAATGGAGGAAAGCAGCCGGAACCGATCCTTTTTTGTACAAAAGTGGGGGGATGCGGATAAGCTGTTCCACAACCTGAAATTCAGTACAGCGGAGACGGACGGCCAGATATCAACAGGTAAGGAAACGCACGTATCAGCGGCAAGCTTTTATCCCGTCGGAGCGGTTGTTCAGGGACCGTCCGGGGCAGTATTTCGGTTAGAGCCGGGAAGAAGGCGGTATCTGCATGGAGTCAGTGCTGCGGGAGGTGAAAACGTACGCCCTGTCAGATTGTCTCAGCTGGATTTGTTAGCACTTCCCTTGGTAGGGAAGCCGGAGGTCACAGTTTCCGGCAGCACTGATGCACCTGTAGCTGAGTCGCCAGAGGAACCCTTGCCTGTGCTGGCGGCTCCTGAGCTGGGGAACATGTCCATGTTGCCCACACTTCATATCCCCGCTCAACGTAAGCGCTGGATTGAGTTACTGTATGCTGAAGGTGGGCAACTGTACCAAATCGGCAACGGCTGGAAAAGACCATTCCTTACCCTCTACGCTGTGATGAGCTGGCGGGCTGAGGACTATCCAATTCAATTTTTGTCCTCCGAAGAATTGTCGGCATTGACGGAGAAGCAGCCTATTATTGCTCCACCGGTGCTGCACGGGCATCTGTAATGATCTGAATAGGCGCTTTTAGGCGGAACCGACTACTCGCTGCGGCATACGCTGTAGTAGCGGAAAGCCCGTAGGTAATTCGTGCGTTCCGCACGGCGGAGCACATAAAGGAGGGGCCTATGCATAACGAGTTAGATGATTTGTTGATCCACATTTCGCACTCGCAGCAGCAGATGTCAAGGTTGTTGGATGCGGAACGGCAGGTGGTTGTGCGCATGGCGCAGATCATACATGAACTGCCAGATGAGGAGCCGCGTTTTGATGGAATTCCGGGCATTCTCGACAGCTCGGGACAAGTAAACAAAAGCATTGTGGCCTATCTGAACGGTATTGCCGATCTTCAGGAAGCAATGGCTGAAATGCTCGTTCGTGTCGTGAAGGAAACGGCATACCCGGAAGAGGAGTAGCGTAACAACCGAGGGCAGGGAGTGAACACATGAGTAGGGAACAAGCAATGATTCACATGCTGGACGCAGCCTCCAAGATGCAGCGGAATGTGTCTATGATCCTGGAGGCCAAGGCGGTCGAAGCAGAAAAAGTGCGCAATTGGGCGCTGAACCATCTGGCGCCCCACGCCTTTGACACCGATGAAGAACAGCTGGGACGACCTTTGGAGATTCACGAGCAAATGGTGGAAATGCTGGAGGGATTAACGCGGCTTCAGACTGGTCTTTGCAGCAATCTCAAAGCATTGCTGGATCAGGATGAGCAGCAGGGTGGCGGCATGGAAGGGATGATGGGAGGAATGGGCTCGGGGGATATGAACTAATGAGCATGAGGCGTGAACGTGAGATCAAGCTGGATATGATGGAGTCTATTGCTGCCAGCCAGCACGCCGTTGCTCGGATGCTGACCAGTCTTGCGGACTTGACGCCCCATGCGGATATGTCGGCTACCCGTCTGGAAGAATCCATTCGTATACTCAGCAACTATCAGGGAGAAATCACGCAAATGTTGGCGGGTATTCCATTAAGACGACAGGTATATGGAAAACCGACGAAGCCGTGGCTCCATGTGCCTGTTCAGAAAAATGAAACCACGACGAGAAAGCAAAGGAGGAATGAAAATGAGCACAAGGTGGGAACGCGCCACTCGGGAAAAAGCCCGCAAAAGACGTAAAGATGCCCGGCGTTCCAGTATGCGCAGATTAAAACGGAGAAGAAGACGTCTGCTTGCTCTAAGACGCCGTAAAAGAGGACATCATTCTGCACGTAGAAGGCATCCTCTTTTGCGGCGGCGGAAAAAACCTCAAGCTAACCCGGCGGCAGCCCCTTCTGCGGAGAATCCACAGCCCGGGACTGTTGCATTGGAGCATGATCCGCAGGCATTTCAGCAGGGATATGATGCAGCTTACAACGAGGGTTTCAATTCAGGCTTTGCCAAAGGTTATGAAGATGGACACCAGGTCGCTTACAAAGCTCAGTAAACTGTGCAAATCATCTATTACTGTTCACCCCCGAAGCTAACAGCTTTGGGGTTATTTGCGGTTCGGCAGTTGGACGGGCAAACGCCAATTTTGTCCGGGCAGTGGCAGTCGTCCATGATGCGTTTGACCCCTCCGCATATAGTTTAGGAGTGACAGAAGTTTATCCTACAACAGGACAGGGTGAAGGATGTGAACGATCAACAAAGCGGAAATGAACGCGAAGCGTACCGATGCGGCTATCGGGAAGGACGCAGAATGGGCGGTTGCACGGCTGCTCTGTCACAGGTCGTGGCCATACAGCCTGCTGTTCGTCATTTGAAAGTGTTGTATATTCCGCAAGGTTTCGCAGCTATAGACACAGGTGTGCAAGAGGCATTAGGCCAAATATGCAGCTCATGCGCCATCGGTACGCCTGCTACCATGCTAGCTGACGCCGAGGCTCAACGTCCAGACCTCGTGCTGGTCATGAACGGGCTGCATGTTTTTCCGGCGGATCATCTGGAGCAGGTACAGCAAATACGAGCCCTGGGCATTCGGACGGCCATATGGTTTGTAGATGATCCTTACTTTACGGAGGATACGGCGTTGATCTGCCAATCCTACGATGTCGTATTTACGCACGAAATTTCTTGCCTGCCGTTTTATCGCGATCAGGGAGTAACGAGGGTTCACTATTTGCCGCTGGCTGCGTCAGCTCGTATCTTTTATCCCCGGCGGGTAGAGCGGGAGCATCAGCATGATATTTGCTTCATTGGAAATGCCTTCTGGAACCGTGTGAAGTTGTTCGACTACCTTGCTCCCTTCTTGGCGGACAAAAGAGTGCTGATCGTAGGTGGGCACTGGGATCGGCTGACCCGGCGGGATGTGCTGGAACGCTTTATCCGTCCGGGTTTTATGGAGCCAGAAGAGACCGCTCAATACTATAACGGCTCCAAAATTGTCATCAATATGCACCGCCCGACAGACCCCGGACTGGATAATCGGAATACACACCAGCTTTCAGCGGAGTCCATCAATCCTCGGACATATGAAATTTCTGCTTGCGGCACGCTTCAAATGACGGATATTCGGAAGGATTTGAGCCGTTATTACCGACCAGGCTATGACATTGAAACCTTCTCTGGAGCAGAGGAACTGAAAGTGAAGCTGGACTATTATCTCAAGCATGAATGGGAACGCGAACGCATGGCCTGGCGCGCATTGTACACGACTATGCAAAAGCATATGTACTCCAATCGCATGGAAGAACTGCTGGACAAGGCGATGGCCTAAAGTAAACACCATAAACAGTGAGGAGTGAAAGTGATGACGATATCTACGACAGGACCGTATGACCCGGCTGTTCACCAGACGGCGGCAGCCTCCTGGGAAAAGGGGAGAACTGCGGGATTGCATGACGGATACGACGAAGGATACCTGCGCGGCCGTGCTAACGCAATTGTTGCGCGGATGAAAGCAGTTTTCCCTTTTCGACAAATCCATGTACTGTATGTCGTCTCAGGCAAAGGCCTTCCGTATTCTCCGCTGGATGAGGCGGTCATTACCACGTTGCAAAGCATGACGGCTCAGGTTACCGTAACAGACCCACGTCAGCCGGTAGGAGATATTGCCGCTCAGCTCCGTCCGAATCTGATGCTGGCACTGGATGGAATGGATCTTCCGTTGGAGCAGGTTACTGCGGTACGCCAGTTGGGCATCCCCACCGCCATCTGGCTAACGGACGATCCATATTACACCGACACGACGACCAAAATCGTCACGAATTATGATTATGTGTTCACGTTAGAAATGAACTGCATGGAGCTGTACCGTCAGTTGGGTTGCACGTCTGTGCACTATTTGCCCTTTGGGGCATTTCTGACTCACTATTTCCCACTCAGCTCGCCCGCTTCGGTACGACGTGAGATTGGGTTTACAGGCTCAGCCTACTGGAACCGTATCTATTTCTTCAATCCGATTATGCCTCAGCTCATGGCCCGTAACATTAAAATCAACGGAATCTGGTGGGATCGTCTCCCGGATTATCAGTCGTATGGTGACAAAATTGAGCTGGGCCGCTGGATGTCTCCGGTCGAGACCAATGATTCGTATAACGGCAGCAAAATCGTAATTAACCTTCATCGTTCCCATCAGGATGATTCGGTGAACAACAACTCACTGAAAATTCCGGGAGCTTCGCCCAATCCGCGTACGTTTGAAATTTCTGCCAGTGGCACGTTGCAACTGACAGATACAAGAGATGATCTGGCTCGTTTTTACAAGCCAGGGGAAGAGATTGAGACCTACAGCTCTCAGCAGGAACTACTCGAGAAGGTTGAGTTTTATTTGACGCATGAAAAAGAGCGCCATGAGATTGCCCTGCGTGCTCTGGAACGAACCCTGCGAGAGCACACGTATGGTCACCGGATTGACCAACTGTTGTCGGTCATATTTCCATAAGGTGATTCACACGTCCGATGGTTGCTATTTTAAAGGAGGTGAACTCCGATCAAGCCGAAAATGATGCTATTCAGCCATGTTAGCAATGTCCGCAGTATTACGGGGGCAGAGAAGCTGCTATTGCAATTTTGTATAGACATGCGTACGTACTTCGATTGTATTCTCGTAACGCCTGGTGAAGGGCGGCTGACCTCAATGGCCCGCAAGCGCGGAATCACCGTTCTGACACAGAACCTGTTCATGCTGCATGGCATGTATACCCCATATGAGGGATTGGCGCAGGATGCAGAGAATTTGCGGACCCATGTGGCGTATGCACCGTTGTTCCAGATGCTTCGGCATGCTAGACCCGATGTGGTGATGGTCAATACCTGCGTGAACGTCATGCCTGCAATGGCTGCCCAAGAGCTTAATATTCCGGTGATCTGGAAAATAACTGAGGTCATCAACCAGAATGCGCATACGCCAATTTCTGTCTCTATTATTGAGCGCTATAGCCAATGGGTCATCGGCATTTCGCAAGCTGTAATGCGTCCTTTGCATGGTGGGGGACTGACACGTCCGCATACGGTGTTGTCTCCCTGCCGGGATATGGATATGCCGTCTCCCAAAGAGCATGTGCTGGAACGGAAAAGGAAACGTGAAAAACTGGGGCTGCGGGATTTCCATATTTGCATTGGTTATATTTCTTCCTTTATCTACGAAGCCAAAGGGCTGTTACCTTTTGTCCAAATGGCTCTAAAGCTGTGCGAAACCAATTCGCGATGTCGTTTCTGGATCATCGGCAGCTCGGTGGACTCGGAATATTATGTAAAATGTGTCTCTTTAATCCGCCAATCTCGTTATAGCCGCCGCTTCCAGTTCAATTCATTCGAGGAATCCGTGTCAACGGCCTATAGCGCAATGGATATTGTTGTGATCCCAAGTATGGTGGAGGAAGGCTTTGGCCTGACCGCCCTGGAAGGGCTAGTTTACGGTAAGCCCGTGGTGGCCTTTGCGCAGGGTGGACTTGTGGAATTAATGGAGGCGACCGGAAATACAGATTTTTTGGTAGAGCCGGGCAACAGCGACATGTTGGCGCAAAAAGTGGGCTATCTGCTCGATCATCCCGAAGAAGTGGAACGGATTGGTGTGCGTAACAACAGTGCGGCTACACGTGTATACGGACCTGATTCCTACCGAGGTAGTTTACACCTCATGGTCAGTCAATGGGTATGTCATCAACCGCATTGGTTCCCGTTGATTCAGCAGCCGGGTGGACCTGTATGGACGAGGGAAGGCGAAGGGTTGCGTCAGGTCACCGCTATACCGGATGGTTATACCAGCACGATTCGAGAATTTCCCGAATCGGTAGTGTGTCAACTGCCTGTGCTGGGTCTGCCGCCAATTGAATATGCAGCCATTCAAGGCTTGCCACAACCAGCATCCCCTTTACCTGAGCCACCGCCCGAATTGCCCCGCGGCAAGCGTAGTATTCGGGCAAGATGGTCAAAGGGGCGCAAACGTACCCGACTGCGGAATCGCAGGTATAAGAGAAGCGGCGGCAAGAGTCGCCTCAAGAAAATTCACGGGTCCCCGTTGTCGAAGGGACTTTATCCGAAAAGCAAGTCCAGACAGAAGCTCAAGCGGAAATTCAAGCACCGGTCACGGCGACATAACGCGCACAAGCAGAAGCGAGTCACACTCAAGGCTGGACAGCATACCAAACAACGGTCCGGGTGAACCTACGCCGGACCTTTGAGATGAACGTTAAGCTGGAGCACAGCCAGTCTGCTGGATGGCTATTATTCATTGAACGACATAATTCAATGAAACAACGACAGCAAAGGTGGGTTCCAAAACCATGAAAATATTGACCGTGCTCGGCACAAGACCGGAGATTATACGGCTCAGCCTGATCATTCCGAAGCTGGACCGCCATGCAGATGAACATGTGCTTGTGCATACGGGCCAAAATTATACCGAAAGCCTTAGCGGGCAGTTCTTTCGCGAGCTGGGACTGCGTGCCCCGGATTATGTACTTCAGGAGAAAGCGGGGACACTGGGCAAACAGTTGTCCGTCATGTATTCGCAGATGGAGGATATTTTAAACAAGGAACGCCCCGATCATGTGTTATTGCTCGGTGATACGAACAGCGCCTTATGTGCCTTGCTTGCGGAACGTATGGGTTACCCGGTCGTGCATATGGAGGCGGGGAACCGTTGTTATGATCTAGATGTGCCGGAGGAGAAGAACCGGCGTGTCATTGATGCGATATCTACCATTAATATGCCTTATACGGAGCAAAGCAAGCAGCACCTACTACGGGAAGGCTTTCCAAGCCAACGAATTATACTGACTGGAAATCCGATCTACGAAGTGATGCAGCACTATGAGAAAGAGGTATCCGGCAGTGGAATTTTGAAAAAGTTGGGATTGTCGCCTGGAGAATATTTCCTGGTCACTGCCCACAGAGCTGAAAATGTCGACCATCCACCGCATTTGCTGGCTATTTTAGATGGTCTCAACCGGGTAGCCCGGCAGTTCGGGCAGCGGGTCATTTGCAGTATTCATCCCCGCACCGCCGCCCGGATCGCAAGCCATCCGCCGATCCAGCTTGATCCGCTAGTGGAATTTCACGAACCGTTCGGTTTTTTTGACTTCGTTCTGCTGGAGCGGCATGCCCGCTGCGCTTTGACGGACAGTGGTACCGTACAGGAAGAGTGCTGTGTCATGGGGGTGCCGACGGTTACGATGCGCCGGACGACTGAACGGCCGGAAACGGTAGATTGCGGCAGCAATATCGTGTCCGGCCTTGATGGCGAGGTTATAGCAAACGCAGTAGCCATAATGACCGGGATGACCCATAAGTGGCAATGTCCCGCGGGCTATCTGGCAGAAGATGTGTCGGATAAGGTAGTTAAATTTCTGCTTGGAGGGAAACGGCATGTTTGAAAACCAACGTATCTTGGTTACCGGCGGTACCGGCTCCTGGGGGCATGAGCTGGTTACCCAGTTACTGCCGCGTAACCCCAAAGAGGTCATTATCTTTTCACGCGGAGAATCCAGTCAGGTTGCCATGAACAGGCAGTTTGAGGATGAGCGGCTCAGCTTCTGTATTGGAGATATTCGGGATAAGGATGCGCTGACTACCGCTTGTCAAGGAGTGGACTATGTATTTCATTTGGCAGCGCTCAAGCACGTGCCCGTCTGTGAGGATCAGCCCTACGAGGCACTCAAAACCAATGTCGTAGGCACCCAAAACGTAATCGAGGCCGCTGTCGTTAATCAGGTCAAGAAAGTCATTTATATATCGACTGACAAGGCCGCGAATCCGTCCAATTTTTACGGCATGACGAAGGCAATAGGAGAAAAACTGATTGTTTACGCCAACCTGCTGAATAGCGATACACGTTTCGTGACGGTGCGTGGCGGTAATGTTTTGGGCACAAACGGAAGTGTGGTGCATCTGTTCCAAAGCCAGATACGCCAAAAGGGCAAGGTTTCGATCACAGATATGAACATGACCCGCTTCTTTCTGACCTTGCGTGATGCAATCAGTCTCCTGTTCAAAGCCTCGGTGGAAAGTGTCGGCGGGGAAATTTTTATCATGACCATGCCAACCTGCCGTATTTTGGACTTGGCTGAGGTGCTCATTGAGGATTCAGGTGTGGAAAACGTAGAAATTGTAGAAAAAGGTGTGCGTCCCGGCGAGAAAATTCATGAGATTTTGATGAGCGACTTTGAAAGCCTGACGACGGTAGTCTATGACGAGCAATATTTGGTCATTCTCCCAACGCTAAATATTCCTCAATTAAAGGACCGCTATAATCAGTGCCCTCCCGTGTCATTCAGCAGCTTTAGTTCGGAGTTTAATTTGATGTCGAAAGAGGAGATTCGCAGCATTCTCCAAAGCGGGGGGTTCATCAAATGAAGCTGCTTATTTTGGGTGGTAACGGCATGGCGGGCCATGTTCTGGTTAAGTATTTCCAAAATCAGAGCGGGTATAACGTGTTCTACACCACCCGTGATCCTGAAAATAAAGGCGGTCTGCTGCTGGATGTAAAGGACAGTTTTATGGTGGAGCAGCTGGTACGGAGTGTACGGCCAGACGTTATTATTAACGCGGTAGGCGTACTGAATCAGCATGCCGGGGAGGATCAGATTGCAGCATACCAAATCAATGGATTGCTGCCACATCTTCTCCGGCGGACAGCGGACAAAATCGGTGCCCGATTGGTTCATATCAGCACGGATTGCGTATTCGAAGGAAATCGGGTACCTGGTTTATATAAGGAGACGGATCAACCCGATGGGACAAGTGCCTATGCTTTGACCAAAATACTCGGAGAAGTAAAGGCCGCAGGGCATCTGACTATCCGTACCTCCATTATCGGGCCGGAAATTCGGCCCGGTGGCATTGGTCTGCTGCACTGGTTCTTGCAGCAGAGCGGGGACGTTAACGGGTATCGCCGGGTCTTTTGGAACGGGGTTACGACGCTGGAATTAGCAAAGGCGATACAGGTGCAGATGAATGAGCCGCTGGACGGACTCATTCATCTGGTTCACCCTGAACCGATCAGCAAGCATGATTTGCTGCTGCTGTTCAAAGACACTTGGAATAGGGAGGATATTCGGATCGTGCCGAAAGATGCGCCGGTGCAGGACCGGACGCTTCGTTCTACCCGGGCCGATCTGCTCTACGATGTTCCTCACTACAGCATCATGCTGAAGGAGCTGCTGGAATGGACGGAAGCACAGCGGAACAACGTCGGCCTGTCATAGTCATTACCGGAGCGGCGGGCTATACCGGGATGCATGCCTGCCGCCATTTTGCAAAGCTCGGCTGGGAGGTAGCGGCGCTGACTCGCACTGCCGCTTCCGTCCCAGAACTGATCTTACTGGCTTGCGATGATGAAAATAACAGCTCAGAAGCGGTGACCCATAGCTATATTACGCCTTATGTGTGTGACTTGCTCGACAAGAAACGTCTGGGCGAAGTAATTAGACAGATTGCTCCGGATTATGTGCTTCATCTGGGTGGCAAAAATTCCGTACCTGAATCTTGGCAGAGTCCACTGCTATACATGGAATCTAATGTACTGTCCACCCTGTATCTGCTCGATGTACTGCGACCTTTCCCAAAAGTCAGAATTGTCGTGGCGGGTTCTCGGCTAAAGACGGCTTTGCAGGCTCCGTATCATCCAACGCATCCATACAGCCTTAGCAAAAGCCTTCAAGAGGCAGTCGCGCTCTCGTGGGGCGCGCTGTTCGAACAATCCGTCATGCTAGCAGAGCCTTGCAACTTGATCGGCCCGGGCCCATCTACCGGATTTTGTGCATTACTCGCGGGGTATATCGTTCAGACGGAACGTATGGAGGGGCAGTCCGTAACTGAAACTGCCCCGTTCCAAGTATCTTCCCGACATGCGAAACGTGATTTTCTCGACGTTCGTGATGCCGTTCGCGCATACGGTGTGCTATTGGAGCAGGGTGTATCAGGCCAAGTTTACTCGGTCTGCACAGGCCGCATTGTGGAACTGGGCAATATCGTAGAACGTATGGTTGCTCTGGCCAAAACATCTATTCCTATACAATGGGGAGATGTGGCAGAGTCAGCATCCACCGAGGCATACCGTGCGAAAGAGCTGGAGGACATGGGCTGGAAGCCGACCATACAGCTGGGGCAATCTCTGGAGGATATGATTCAATACCGCCGAGCTGGAAAGGAAGGAACGATATGAGACCGAAAGTAACGATTGTCATTCCCTTTTATAACTGTGCATATGTGGATCAGGCTTTGCAAAGTGCACTAGAGCAAACTTATGGGCCCCTCGAGATTATTGTCGTCGATGACGGGTCCACGGAACATGTTGATATGCTTCAGGCCTATCTTCCGTATATACATTATTTGGGCAAATCCAACGGTGGAACAGCCAGCGCTCTGAATCATGGTATCCGACATGCCAGCGGGGAATATATTGCATGGCTCAGCTCCGACGATACCTATCATAGGGACAAAATTAATAATCAGGTTTCTTTTATGGTGGAAAACGGTGCGTACATCTCCCATACCAATTTCAATTTCATCAATCAATACAGCCAAGTCACAAGTTACCAGGCAGCCGCCGTGTTTCCGTCTATGACGGAGTTTTACCGTTTTTTTCAGCAAGGAAATCCGGTCAATGGATGCACGGTTATGTTTAAAAAGGAGCTGTTTGCACATATCGGTTTGTTTGATGAATTGCTGCCGTACACACATGATCTGGATATGTGGTACCGAGTAATGCTGGCGGGATATCCATTTCCTTTTCTGAACGAGTCCCTGGTTAACTACCGCTGGCATGATGAAATGGGAACCAAAAAACATTGGCCCGCTGTGGAGCGGGAGTACAACATCACCCAAGCACGTTATCGAGATCGCTTTAGTCAGGTATTGAGCGGTTTATCCTCATGAAGCCGAAAGTCTGTCAGGGGGGATTGATATGGTAGATACGGGGATTGTTATGCCACTGTACAAACAGGATATCGGCTATCTGCAAGCTGCGATCTCATCCGTACTAGCCCAGAGCTACAGGGCATTTCGCTTCATCATTGTTATTGACGGAGCGCCGGAAATGGTGGGGCCAGCGCTCCACGCAGCAATGGGAGACCCGCGCGTTCAGTTGGTTACACTCCCTCAGAACAAAGGAGTATCCCACGCTCTTAACCGAGGGTTCGATGAGTTGTTTAAAGATCCTGCGATCAAGTATGTGACCTGGGTATCCAGCGACAATGTTTATAATGCTTCCTTTATTGAACGATTGCGGCAGGAGCTCGAGCAGGGGCCGGACTCACTCGGTCTTGTGTACTCTACCTTCCGCCAGGTTGACGCATATGGGAACCCGTTGTACGACGAGCAGCATCAACAGGCATTGATCCGGTACCAAAGTCAGCCACATCACGAATTATTGAACGCCAGCATTGTCGGGGTTTCATTTATGTACAAAAGCAAATATGCCCGTCAAATTGGGAGTTATCGGCTGCAACCAGTTGAGGATTATGATTACTGGCTGCGGCTGACCGAGACATGCAGCATGAAATTCATCCCGGAGATCCTGATGGATTACCGGGTGAATTCCACATTTAGTGTATCGGCCGGCCTGCACAGCCAGAAGGAGCACCGACGCTGGCGGCACGCATTCCAAATCGCCAAGCATGAGGCGAGAGCCCGCCGAGGTATCCCACTTGAGATGACGATTTTAATGCCTGTCACGGATATGGCTCAAGCTGAGCCATTGCTAGATAACTTACTGGAGCAGCACTACAGTAACTCTGTGGTACGTTTGCTGGATTTAACGCCAGAACAGGGAGCCGCCGCTTTCCTGTCGATGATGCCCGATCCTCGGTTAATCGTAACGCCACGTCAGCATTATTCGGTCCAGGAAGCACTGGTTCAGGCGATTGGTGAAACAACGACCCGCTTTGTTGTATGCTTCGGTGTCAAACCTTATATTGCCGTGACGGATCTGCTATATCTGACGGATTTGTTGCGCCCATTACAGGATACACATGCCTTTTCCTACTATACAGATGACCATTCAACCATCGGTAGCGGCCGAGGGGTTCAGTCCATACCACCGGAATGGAATTACGTGCATTACACCTACAGATTACATCAGGCACTGGAACAGGGCGGCTTTTAAACAACAGGAGACAGTGCCGGGATTGTGGTCAGCTCGGACTGAAGGACACGATGCTCCTGTACAACATTACCGAACTGATCCAGTCCGAAGTTGGAAAGCACAACACTGGTAGGTGCAGCGGAGACTACGTTGTATTGCACCTCGTAGGCAAGTACCCCTTGTATAAAGAAGGTACGTCGGGCAATGGAGTTTGCAGGTAAGTTAACTGATGTCACGTATAAGGGGATCTTAGTATCCGGTACAAGCGAGAAAAAAATTTGGATGGTCACGGTTGCCGCGTTCACGGTATCCTCGTTGACCAAATTTACAACGACATTGGAGCAGGCAGTACCAAAATCTCTAGTGTTGGTCATATATCCGGTTGTAAAAGCCAATCGAATCATCCTCTCAAAAAACAGAATATTGGAAAACCCCTGAAGGGATGCTTCTATACTATGAATCTATTGAAAAGAAAGCCTGTATGGTTGTCTGTAGGCTATGCCGAAAAAAAGTACATTTTAATAAAACCGCTTCAGGCATGTCTATTTATATAATGAAGGGAATGCTCACGATGCCCTTTAATTTTCAGGTAACACCCAGCGGTTTGCCTAAATTTGAGCCCAGTGTCGCCGTTAATTTGTTAAATCCGAATATTGTTGTGGCTGTCGCTGTTGACTTTAGTAGCGGGCCTCCGCTGATTGGGCTGTATCGTTCCTTGGACGCCGGGGCGAACTGGACGGATTCTTTATTGCCGATTCCACCAGGATATACAGGGGCAGAGGCAGGAATGGTAGCCTATCTGTTCCCGAATATTTTTATCGTATCCGCGCATGTATTTCCGGGAAATGAGAACGGGGCTATCGTGATCTATCGCTCTACGGACGATGGAGCCACTTTTGATCCTCCAGTGGTCATTAATCCGGGTTTTGGAGATTACATTAATAATGACTGGACTAATATTACGACGGATAATGCGGGGGCAAGTCCCTATCTCGGGCACGTCTATGTCACGTATAACCGCCAATATAATGTGGATTTTAATGCTCAATCTGCGGCGTTCTACCAGCGTTCCACCGATGGAGGACTAACTTGGGATCGACCGTTATTGCTTTCGAATATCCAATCTTCCACAGAACGACCTGAGCCCGCGGTCGACAAATATGGAAGTGTCTATGTCAGTTGGATTCGTACGGGTCCGCAAACACCGGCTTTTTTTATTCGGCGCTCCTTTGATGGAGGGGCAACTTTCAGCGGGGATATTCTTGTATCCAATATAACGCTAGTGCCCAATCCTTTGCCCGTTCCTGGTTATGACTTTCGCATATTGAATTTCCCCAGCTTGGCCGCGGACTGCTCGGGTGTGCCTTCCACAACAAATACGCTATATGCCGTTTGGCAGGACTTTGGTCAGGGATACAGCAATATTTTGTTGTCCAAATCAAGCGATTTTGGCGGTAGCTGGAGTGCTCCAATCATTGTGACCGACAGCCCGCCTGGCTCGCAAAATTTCTTTCCTGCGATTTCGGTGTCGCCCAAGACGGGACTGGTCGTTGTCGTGTACTATACCAATCGCTTGGACGGCTTTAATCTGGATGTGTTCGCCGCCGAGTCTGTCGATGGCGGCAACACCTTTACGAACAGTCGTCTCACAACGACCTCCTTTAATCCGAATGTCGGTGGAGGCGAATCAGAGCTGATCGGCGACTATATTGATGTAGCCATTTCGCCGCCGAATAGCTACATTTCCGTCTGGACGGATACGCGCACAGGCAGTTTAACGATTTTTGCCGGTGTACCGGGAGGTGGAGCCTGATGCCGAACGTACAGCTTACGCCTAACGGAAGGCTGGCGCAGGAGCCGAGTGTAGCTTTCAACCTGCTCGACGGTACCATTGTGTCTGCGGCTATCGATTTTACGACAGGGCCGCCGTTGACAGCGGTATACCGTTCAGGTAACGGCGGTGTCTCCTTCACACAGCAGATTTTACCGCTGCCAGCCGGCTATGTAGGAGCGGAATCCCATAGCGTCAGCTACGGTTTTCCCAACTTGTTTGTCATAGCCTGTCACGTATTTACCGCAGATGGCTTGAGCGGTACCATCGCTACCTATGTATCCAGAGATAACGGTAATACATTTGATCCGCCCGTGATTGCCCAGCGAGGGTATGGGACATTTGTCAACAATGTTGAGGTCAGCGTGAAATTTGATACTTCTCAGGTTAGCTCCTATACCGGAAACATCTATTTATGTTATACGCATCAGTACAATCCTGACTTTTTTGGCGGATCAGTCATGTTCTTCCAGCGTTCGCAGGATGGAGGAATCACGTGGGATACACCCGTGGTGCTCACCGCTGGCTCGAATCAGATCACACGGGGGGAAATCACCGTGAGCATTACAGGGGTCATTTATGTCGGGTACATTGTGACGAATCCGGTTAACCAATATCAGGTCATTGTGTCCTTCAATGGAGGGACAGCGTTCAGTTCTTCGCTGCCTGTATCTTCTGTTGTCCCGGTTCCGAGTCCGTTGCCCGTGCCCGGGTTTGGCTTCAATGTGTTGCCGATGGCCAACATTGCGGTGGATCGCTCCACTAGCCCGAATCAGGGAACACTTTATGCGGTCTGGCAGGATAATCGGGCAGGGTATGCGGATGTACTGCTCGCCCGGTCGGTGGACGGCGGATTAAGCTGGACTGCGCCGCAATCGGTGACAGGGGCCAGTGCCGGGGCACAGCATTTTTTCCCGGCTATTGATGTTTCGCCTGTGACCGGCGTGATTAAGATCGTATATTATACGAATCAAATAACGACCTCTTTATTAGACGTATTTGTGGCCGAATCAACGAACGGAGGGAATACATTTACGAACCTCAGAATAACAGATAGCTCCTTTAATCCTAACGGGATTAGCCCGGTTCCAGTCGTTACAATCGGTAATTTTATTGATGTAACGATCGTGCCGAATAACGGATTTTTTGCGGTCTGGACAGATGCGTTATCGGGTTTCCAGCAAATTTACGGAAGTAACGGAATGTAGCTCAGCGTACGAGACAGAGGAGGTGAGGCTGTTTTGAAAATTTTGTTGGCTACGTATTGGCCGATTCCTCATTTGGGTGGCGTATGGCCCTTTATGCTGCAGATTAAACGGAAACTGGAGCTACTGGGTCACACGGTAGATTTGATGGGGAACGGACCGGATACACCTAAATACCATATTGTTTTTGAAGATAGGGAGCTGCTCAAAGATCAACTGCTGCCCCTGCTGCATACGAAGCTGAATGAATCGGCTGTTCCTGTTTTACATTTGGATTCATGGGTGCAGACGGTGGAAAAGGATCGATACTGTATGGAGCTGGCAGCGGCGTATTTCGGGGTTGAGCAGTATGATGTTATTCACACGCAAGATGTCATTGCGACGCGTGCTCTAAGTCGGGTCAAACGTAAGGATAGTGCGTTGGTAGCGAATATTCATGGCTCGCTGGCTCGTGAAGTCATGATGGCTCTGGAGCGGGATCATGAGGAGGGGTACCGTGAGACGCTGATGTGGAAATATTATTGGGCGCTGGAGCACTATGGTGCTCTATCCGCGGATATTACCATTACGTCTACAGAATGGATGAAACAGACGCTTGTGCGTGAGTTCGAAGTGCCTGAGCAGCAGATTGCTACTTTCCAATACGGATTGGATACCGAGCACTTCTGGGAAGTCCACGCCCGGGGAACGGACATGGTACGACCTGAGGGAAAAAAAGTTATCATTTGTCCTTCACGGCTGGTCTATATCAAAGGGCTGCATTATTTAATGAGCGCTCTTGGCCTGCTGAAAGCAAGTCGTACGGATTGGGTTTGCTGGATTGTCGGGGAGGGAGATAAAAGGGAAGAGCTTCAAACACAGGCGAAGGAGCTAGGGCTGGAGGAAGACGTGGTTTTTCTGGGGCATCGTGAAGATGTACCTGCTCTTTTACAACTGGCGGACCTTTTTGTTCATCCGAGCATACAGGATAATCAGCCGTTTTCGGTCATGGAGGCGCAGATTATGGGGCTTCCGGCAGTGGTATCGGATGCGGGCGGACTGCCGGAAATGGTGAAGCATGAACACACCGGACTGGTCTCCCCGGTTGGCAATGTGGAGACACTGGCAGCTCATTTGCAGCATTTGCTGGCTCAGGATGAAGTGCGGATAGCTATGGGGAAGCGTGCCAAAGCATGGGGGACTGCACACTGGTCTCTGGATGTTATGATTGAACGGCTCGTGAATATTTATGGGCAAGCGCTGAATCAAGTACGTTGATTCAATAGTTAGGAGGGAGAGCATGACTTTTCCTGTTGTTGGGGACTTGTATAACCATATTTTTGAAATCCAGCAGTCGCACCCGGATCTGAAGGTCGATTACGCAATATGGAACCGAATTAACACCTCGTTGCCGGAAGATTATAAGCTGCCAGACGCTGACATTTTGGAACGTCTGAAACAACCCGCACCATGAGGGCACAGGCTCTATAAAAAGGCAGGTCGGGCTTAAAACTCCCACCTGCCTTTAGTTTATTTCAGCTCATTGTCCATCCAGGTTTTCGTCAATCTTCATAAACTGAGCCTCGAATGATGAGCGGCCCCGTAACAACAGCACGACGGTCAGCTGATTGTACGGTCAAGCAGTATACATAAGGCTCTGCCTGTTTTCCCGTTTCCTCATAGCTTAACTCGGCAAATCCCTCCTGATAACAGGAGTCCTGCAACCAATCCAGCATAGGTCCCTGCTCATCATTACGACGCAATCGAATATCCAGTTCTCCGATATCCCAGTTGAGCAGCGGATTTTCCCATGCCAAAGAGACTTCAATGACAATACGTCCTTCAGATTCACTTGCAGGAATGATCAATGTAGAGAGTACGCTCTCCTGTTCGGTGACCTGAAAAGGCAGTGCATATGTGCCTGCCTCAGCTTTATTTTGAACTGAATATTTCAACATACCTTCTTCCTCCTCTGCCCTTTCATTAGGGCGTCACGGTAAAATGACTGGCTGTGCGCTTAGCGACAATGTTCCCGTTTTCCACAAATTCAGCCAGGATAAACAGCGTTTCCGGGTTGTAAATACTTGTGACCACTCGCAGATAAAACGGATTTTGGGCTGCCTCCATATCCTTGAGTTCTAGCACGGAGCCTGCTTCGGGAGAAGGGCTCAATCGAAGGAGCTGCCGTCGGAAAACGCCACTGTCATTTCCCATTTCCAGCAACACATCGACAGCTCTCTTTTCACGATTGAAAAAGGTCACATGGCAGCTTTGTATATGGGCGCTATGGTAGGCGAGATGGTGATCGACGGTTAAAAGAAATACGGACATATGATGATGCCTCCTTGAATTCCGTTAGGTTACCAGCCTTAATATGATATGAAAAATAGCCGGGATTGGACTGGATAGTTGTACGCCTCTTTGACAAAAAGCGCATCGGTGTCCAACCCTTTTCGCCGTGCTGTGCATGTAATGTAAAGTGGAACAAACTACGGCCTGAAGTCCCTTTTCGACTACAGAAGAAGGGCCAAGCAGGATCTGAGGGAAGGTCGTATTAAAAAAGGAGGCACGGCTATGAGACTCGCACAGCTGGCAGGGGAATATGAAGCGGTCTTCAGTCTGGGACAAAACTGTACACCTGCCATTCAATTGGAAAAGAACCGTTTGCGGCCGTTTGCCGGGGTACTGGATTGGATGATGTCTGACACGCTGTCCGATGTGAACCGCTTGCTTGAAAATCGGTTTGCCGGATTTATGGATTTGCCCAATTTAAGTGTCGTTGGTACGAGCCAACTGAATTATATGGTCAGAGATATCGCTTATAATGTGATCTCGGTGCATGATTTTCCGCAGGAACGCAATACGTCCTCAGATCTGGTGACCTATCCCGAGTTCAGGGAAAAGATAGACCGTCGTATCGAACGTTTTTTTGCAAAAACACAGATGGCGAAGCGTAGCTTGTTCGTCCGTATGCTGGGAACCTATGAAGAAGTAGAGGAACTGGAACGTATTTTGTCAGGCATGGTAGCGAATGAATTTCGTTTGTTGTTGGTGAAT
Source organism: Paenibacillus sp. NMA1017 (assembly GCF_058895805.1). NCBI lineage: Bacteria > Bacillati > Bacillota > Bacilli > Caryophanales > Paenibacillaceae > Paenibacillus > Paenibacillus sp. NMA1017. The sequence continues at coordinate 175,676 of NZ_JBZXYR010000005.1, forward strand.
TGTTCCGGTGTAACGGAGTTGACGGAGGTGGATTGGCAGCTTCCGCATGTATGCGCGGTGGAAATGCCCTTTGCCGATGTATGGAATTACAAGAGTGATCCGCACTGGCGTACTCTTTTTAAAGGGATGACCTTGTCTTCGGAAAGGGGAGGGCGTCGTGCTTGAGCGGTTGCAGGGGGATTATGATGCTGTATTCAGTCTGGGTGGACATTGCTTGCCTTCCATTCAGTTGGATAAAAACGGACTGCGTCCCTATGCGGGTCCGCTGGACTGGATGATTTCCGGTAACTTGTCACAGATCAGTCGCTTGCTGGACGCCCGTTTTGCCGGTTTTATGGATGTTGACAGTCTACGTGTCACGGGGCATGATTACGGCGAGCATAACTTCATGGTCGAGGATGCATCCTATGGGATTACAGCGGCACATCATTTTCCGGTTAGCCAGAATACATCGGAGCAGCTGACTTCCTACCCTGCATTCAAAACGACGCTTGATCGCCGCATCGCACGTCTACTGGATCAATTCACGCTTGCGTCCCGTCTGCTACTGGTTCGTCTCGGGGGCAGTCGGGAGCAAGCGGTGGAGCTACATGATGTGTTATTACAGAGGATTACACATGATTTTCGCTTGTTATACGTGGATTATACAGGGACTGATGGTGTGACGGAGCTGGATTGGGGGTTGGAACGGCTGGTTTCAGTGGAGCTGCCGCCTGAGGATATATGGAACGGTCAAGATGAGATGTGGCGTTATATGCTGGAAAATGTCAGGCTGCATGTCTGAGGTGCTGAGATTCCAGAGACACATTATAGATTGTCTTCGGCCTGTGCTTGTGCCTGCGCCAAGCTATAGGGAGTCGCATAACATGATGCGAAGGGAAGTCATATGCTTCGGTTCAAAAGGAGGGTGAGCTAGTGAAGGCTTTGGTCACCGGGGGAGCCGGATTTATTGGTTCTCAGCTGGTACGTGCGCTTGCTGATTCGGGCATCAGAGTGCATGTGCTGGATAATCTGACGACCGGGAATATGGCAAATGTGGACCCGCGCGCGGTCATGCATATTGCGGATATTCGCAGCTCTGAAGCTAGGACGCTGCTGATTCGGGAAAGCCCGGATATTGTGTTTCACTTGGCCGCACAGGCGGACGTGCAGCAATCCATCCATCAACCCGATGAGGACGCGGATGTGAATGTGTTGGGGACGATTCATTTGTTGCAGGCTTGTCACGAAGCAGGTGTGTCGAAATTTATATTCGCGTCAACATCTGGTGTATACGGAGAGTTGCAAAAGCAATGTATTCAGGAAGACGATCCCGTGGAGCCCATTTCAGGCTACGGACTGTCCAAGCTGACCGCAGAATCGTATATTCGACTTTTTTATCGGCTGTACGGCATGAACTACACGATTTTACGTTATGGAAATGTGTATGGTCCCGGTCAGGCCGCGAAGGGAGAGGGGGGTGTAGTTGCCCTCTTTATGGAGCGGCTGAAAAAAGGAAGCCCCTTGCTCATTCACGGCGATGGGACGCAAACCCGCGACTTTGTGTACGTCAAGGATGTAGTTCGAGCGAATATGGCGGCTATCCATGCAGCGGACCAACGCACAGTCCATGTAAGTACGGGGCGAACGACGTCCATTAATCGACTGGCCTACGATTTACTAAAACTGCATGGTTCGTCTGTCCGCCCTGTGTATTCACCAGCGCGAGCTGGAGACATTCACCATAGCTGTCTTAGTAACGCAGTCGCCAGACATTGGCTTCGTTGGGAACCGCTATACGGCATTTCTGCCGGATTACAGGAAACGTATGTGAGCAGTATGGGTTCAGGCAAAGAAGGTATGTCTTGATAAAAAGCGCGCGGATATCAAGAAAGAGACTGAGGAAATACTCAGCCTCTTTTTCATTTGAATAGCAATTAGATGTTCTCGCCAGCCAGCTTCAAGGCTTGATCCAGGACAGCTGCACCGTTTCCTCTACCATAAGCCAACGTGTCAATGACATCTACAGGGATACCATAGGGAGCTGCAATTTCGGTTACTGCCTTTTTACGCATCCGCACTTGAGGTCCGAGCAAAATAGCAATCACAGAATCTGTAACGGCGTCCAGCTCTTCCTTAATGGTGCTTTCGGGGATGGCTTCAATGTTCAGCTCTATGGATCTTGCTGTTGCTTCTTTTTTCATTTTAGAAACCAAAATGGATGTAGACATACCCGCAGCACATGCCAAAATAATTTTTTTCATATTTGAGCGCCTCCAGAATTCATTTTTAACTACTTGTACTCTTCATCCAGATCAGCAATAAATGAGCGTTCCTTGATCGCAGCTTGATACCAGTAGCCTGATTTCTTCAAATGCCGACTTCGATCATTGTCCAGGTTAATTTCCACCAGTCCATAGCGATTTTTAAAAGCATTCATAGGAGAAACGTTGTCTGTAAAGGCCCACAGCATATAACCTGTACAGTTGGAGCCCGCTTCTACAGCTTGTAATGTGTAGTATAAATGCTCAGTTATAAAGTCAATACGATAGTCGTCCTGAATGATGTGTTCCTCATTTTTGAAAGCAACTTCATTCTCAATGCCCATACCATTTTCTGCGACAAACCACTCGATATTGTGATATTCGTTCTTGATGCGCATTCCCATATCGTAAATGATTTTCGGATAAATCTCCCAGCCCCGTGACTTGTTCATTCTTTTACCCGGAAGATCGAAATGCTCATAGTAGTAAGAGGGGTGGAAGGGGGTGTTTTCGTTCCACGCTTTACTCTGTGCTTTGACCCGGTGGGGATAATAGAGATTGATCCCGACGTAGTCAACGGTATTTTCCTTAATCACTGTCAGTTCTTCCGTTGTAGCTTCAAATGCAATATCATGCTTGCTCATGAGATCGAACAATTCTTGCGGGTATTCGCCTTTAATAAGCGGGTCCAGAAATACTCGATTGTAAAATAAATCATACACATGTGCCGCATACTGGTCATGAGGGGCGCTTGATCGGGCATAAGTGACTTCGGGATTCAGAATAACGCCTATTTTAGCCCCGTGCTGACTATAGTTTTTTGCTTTGAAAAGCTGTACGCACTTTGCGGTAGCCAGCGTTTTATTATAATTCCATTGCATCCACTTCCGCGTATTTTGTTCATAGGGATAGCGAAGGGCATCTAGATAGACACGAGTCTGTACAACAATGGGCTCATTAAACGTAAACCAGTGCTTGACCCGATCGCCGTACCGTTCAAACACTTTTTCCGCATATTTTACAAACAACTCCACTACATGCTTGGAAGACCAGCCCTCATATTTGTCCAGCAGATAGGCGGGGACCTCATAGTGTTCCAGACAAATCATCGGCTCGACTCCGCTTGCAATCAGCTCATCAATGACCCGGCCCATATAATCCGCATACGTTTCATCCACCACTACATTCTCATAATCCGTTAAGAAGCGGGACCAATTAATAGAAGTCCGATAATGGGTTAAGCCAATCTGCTTCATCAGCGCAATATCTTCGGCATAGCGATTATAAAAGTCGGTTGCAACCGCGGGTCCATATCCGTTGTGCCAGACATAACGGTCATTTTTATACCATTGGTCCAGGAATGAGTCCTGACCTTCTTTTTTACCGCTCCAGCCCTCTGTCTGCCAGGCGGAAGCCGCTGCACCCATGATGAAATTCGGCGGAATTTGTATCGTATGTTTAGCCATGACATGTTTTCTCCTTTTCATTGTATAAAGAATGCGTTTTCAATTAATTGGTGTATTTCTATAGTAGCGCATTATTCAGTTGTTCGCTTGTTGGCAATTTTGACGAACGGGAAATAAATGATAATCGCTACCACAATACAAATGATCTGAGTTACGACAGCGCCAATGCTTCCACCTGTAGACAGGTAGGCATTAATAATAGGCGGAGTAGTCCATGGAACCATGACGACGGCTTTACCTGCAAATCCAAGCAACGTCGAAAAGTAACCAATCGTTCCTGTGATGAGCGGAGTAATAATGAAAGGGATAGCCATCAATGGATTTAACATAATCGGAAGTCCAAAAATGACAGGCTCATTAATATTAAACAGACCCGGACCCAACGAAAGCTTTGTAATTTCCTTCATATCCTCACGTTTGGAAGCGATCATAATACAAATCAATAGGGCCAACGTAATCCCTGAACCACCGATACTCATGTATACGTCCCAGAAAGGCATCGTAATAATGTTCGGAATGGGCAGTCCTTGCTCATAAGCAGTCATGTTGACAGTAATCGCTCCAAGTAGCAGGGGTTCACGAATGGGCTTTACCATTTGGTTCCCGTGAATACCGATCACCCAGAAAATTTGCGCAACCAACATCAGCACCAGTATACCCGGCAGTCCTTGTACCACGGTCTCTAGAGGTTTTTGCACCACGTTATAGACAGCATCGTACAGGTAGAGCCCCGTAAACTTATGGAAGAAAAATCCAAGCATCGAGAAGACAGTCACCGTAATGATGGTAGGAATGAGCGCGGAGAAAGAAACGGCCACATTGCTGGGAACACTTTCAGGCATTTTAATTTTTAGCTTATCAGACTTGCCCAGTTTGCTATACAGCTCAACGGATAGAATACTTATGAAAATACCTAAAAACAAGCTCTTGGTATCCGTAAATTGACGGGCTATGACATCCGTTACTTTTTGCATTTCTCCATTAACCATCAACTCTATCGTGGTTGGTGTCACAGATATAAAACAGATCACAGCCAGTAGCCCAGGGAAGAGATTTTTCTCTCCGTTAATTTTTCCTAGCTCCAGACCAATCATGAAAATAGCTAGGATGGTAAGGATATTCAAGCTGGCGTAGTTAATGCCCGAGAAAATCGGTTTGTACTCAGCCAGAAATGAGAACGGCTTAAAATGGGCCAAACCATTGACCGGGTCCATGACCATATTGGAAATCAGTACAGCAAAGGCACCGACAATAATAACAGGCATCAATGTGATAAAAGCTGATTTGATCGCTATAATATATTTAAAATTATTGATTGCATTTGCTACTGATGTGAGGCCATCGACCAGTTTGTCTTTGAATGCCATGGGATAGCGTCCCTCCCTCTACGATTTCGGTACGAATTGATCAATGCGTTCATACAAGTCTACAAACTCTGAGGCCATATCGCGAATGGTGATGGCATTCATCAAATGATCTTGAGCATGCACCATCATGACGGACATCTCTGTTTTTTCACCCGCTGCTTCCTTACGGATGATTCTGGTTTGAATTTTGTGGGAGGACACCAGTTCTTTTTTTGCTGAGGCTAATTCATCTTTGGCTTCCTGAAATTTCCCCGCCTTTGCAAGCTCAATCGCCTCCATGGCCGAGCTGCGTGCATTCCCTGCGTATAATATAATTTGGAATACAATCTCTGTATCATCCATGTCCTCCATGTTCACGTCGTGCTCTGTAGATTCATCATTATTCACGTGATCCTCTCTCCTTTCAATCATCTCGTCATATGGCTATTATAATTTGGAATCGCTTTCAACATAACGCACATTATTTCCTCTTCTTACCGGAAATAAATCGTTTTTCATACTCCTTATGTTCAACCATTTTTATGCAACACTTCTATGAATTCTGTATACGATTTGCAGCGAATAAGCTGTTGGACGAGCTGTTCATTATTTAAAAGTTCAAGCAAAATATGATACATAGTCTGTAAATCTTCTGATTTGGTACGCTGTATGCAGAGCATACAAATAAATTGTACTGGCTTGCCATCCCAGTCGATAGCTTTTTGTAATGTACAGATGGCCCAAAACGTAGAATCTGCGAAAGGTTCCATCGGATGCGGAATCGCGACAAAGTTGCCAAATGAAGTGGGGGAAACGGCTTCACGCTCTATTACAGATTGCAGCAGGGGGCCTTTTACAAGATCTGCTTCGTGTATTTTTTCGGCTATAAATTTAAGCACTTGGAGTTTGTTCTCAAACTTCTGCTGAAGAAAGACCAATTTTTTTCGTACATACTGCACAGCAGGAAGTCTGGCCTCAGAAATGGCTTGCTCAATTTTAGTAATATCGGAACCGCCTAAAAATGTATTCACATGGATCATGGGGATAGAAAGCGGTTCTGAGATGGGGATCGTGCTAATAACAAAGTCCAGTGTATCCAACGGCATTTGTTTCAGCTTATAAAATTCAGTGGTTCCCACGATATCCAACCTGGAACCGAAGACCGATTGAAGCTTGTAATACAGCAACTTTGCGCTGCCGAGTCCAGAAGCACATACGATCATACATCTTTTGGGCGCGTCCTCCATTTTCTTTCTTTCCATCGCGACTCCGATATGAATGGCTAAATACCCAATTTCATTTTCCTCGATGTGTATATGAAGCCGCTGCTTGATGACCTCCGCAGCAATGATACCTGCTTCAAAGGCAAGCGGGTAATTGGCTTTGATTTCATCCAGCATAGGATTACGTAAATTCATTCCGTATTGATAACGGTTGATCACCGGTTTGAGGTGAAGGCAAAATGCAATCAGCAATTCTTGATCGTTATGAATGTTCATCTTCAACTGCTGATCAATTTGGTCTAGTATTTCGATAGTCAGTTCGTAGATATCTTTATCAATGATCTTTTTAATCTCCACTTCATCCATATGCGCACTAACGACGGTCCTTACACCCAGCAGGTGCACAGCAATGTACGCAACTTCAACAAGTGGAAAGGAGTGCTCCATGTTTTGTTCCAAAGCAGATACGATCTCAGTCGCCACCCTAAACTCTTTTTGTGCTTCAATTTTTTTCATCTCTTGCGGATAATACGACACATACCTTTCTTCGCGAATACGCTTACATGCTATAGCAATATGAATGACCAGATTGTTCAGGGCAATGTCCGACAGCTGAATATCATGGATCTCGATACGATCCAGAATCACTTCTCTTATGAAATCCATCTCTTCGTTAGAGATTAGAGGAGGGGGGGACACCTGCTGCTCACCTATTTCATCTAACCTATTAAATATATAGTCGGAAATACAATAACGCAGCTTAGCCTCATTACCTTTGACTCGAATACCATGATAGGGTCTATTCTCCAGAGATAGTCCGTAAGTTGCCAGTAATTTGCGTACTTCTTTGAGGTCACTCTGTAAAGTAGATCGACTAACATACAGGATTTCAGCTAAATCATCAAGTTTGACATATGCGTTGGTAAGCAACAACTTTTTCATTAAAAAACGATTTCTAGCTTCAGAAGAATTCGCTAATGGATAGGGTACATTATTTTCATAATCCTTTAATTGCTTCAGCAGCTGATGAAATGCTTGTTCGTCCCGAACCTCTAACTTGTAGCCTGTTCCTTTAAGGGGTTTAACTGCTGCTCCATGCTTTGACAACAGCGCACCCAATTCCTTTAAATCCGTTCGTATCGTTCGAGAAGATACCTTCAATGAATTTGCCAAGTGTTCTCCGTTGACCATCTGTTCAGCAACCAATATACGAAGAATATCAAAAATACGCACAACGAGCCCCCTTTCTTAGCTGTTCTGATGAACAGTATACAACGGTTAGAGCGTAACCAAAAGAAGGATTGACAACAGCGTGAATCCTAGATGACCTTGACACACTAGCAGATTCAGCGATATAGTAGACACAATAAGTCTTTGATTGAGGTGTAGTTATGAAATTTACAAAAGCCACAAATTATGCGCTGCACACCATGCTCATGCTCGTTGCTGATTCGTCGGTTAAGCCGGTAGGTGTTCAGCAATTGGCCGAATCCCAAAATGTTTCACCAACTTATCTTTCAAAAATTTTGACGAGGCTTGTGAAGGCCGGAATGATCGAATCCGTTTCTGGAGCCAATGGAGGCTATCGCCTATCCCGTCATAAAGATGATATTACCTTTTTGGATATTATCCATGCCATTGAAGGTACGAATTCTTTGTTCGAATGTGATTTTGTCCACGGATCGGAGTGCCTGATTCAGGCTGTAATGAGGGAAGCAGAGGAGAAAATGGAACGACATCTAAAAAATACGAAATTGATCGATTTGGCGCAAAAGCAAACACAAGTGTAAAAGGTAGCGATTTTATATAGAAAGAGGGTGGTTGCCAGTTATGTAAAACGTTTTTTTTGGTTTCATCGAAGACATAAGGAGTCTTTAATATCTTTGAAGAGGAGTTGGGTGTTATGCTATACGATTGCGCTATTATTGGCGGAGGGCCCGCTGGGTTGAATGCAGCCCTCGTGCTGGGCAGGGCAAGGAGAAGTGTGGCTTTGATTGATAATAATCGGCCCAGAAATGCGGTTACGCATGCGTCGCACGGTTTTATTACAAGAGACGGCGTAACGCCAGCCGAGTTCCGACGTGTAGCTTATGAAGAAGTACTGCGTTATCCGTCTGTCCATCATTTGCAAACCGAGGTTGTTTCGATTACGAAAAACGAATCCGGATTTGAGGTGCTTGATTTGTCAGGCCTTTGCGTTCAAGCGCGAAAATTGATATTAGCGACGGGCGTAAAGGAGATATTTCCCGAGATCGAAGGTTTTTATCCGTTATACGGGAAAAGCTTGTTTAATTGCCCTTATTGCGACGGCTGGGAGCTGCGGGATCAACCGCTTGTCCTCGTCTCTGAATCGGCGGCTATATTTCATACAGCCAAATTGCTCCTTAACTGGAGTAAGGATTTGATCGTCTGTACGAACGGTCATGCATCCCTGTCCGAAGAGCAAAAGGAACGGCTTCATTCGAAAGGAATCGTGGTAATGGAGCAACCTGTTGCGGCGTTCATCGGTCACAATGGAAAGCTTGAGCACGTGCGCTTTACGGATGGCACTCAAGTCCCGAGGATCGGCGGCTTCGTGACTCCCCAGTTTGTACAAAGTGCACCGTTTGGAGAACATTTAGGCTGTGAAAGAACGGAGTCGGGCGGGATCAAGACGGATGAAGCGGGGAGAACCTTCATACCTGGTGTATATGCTGCTGGGGATTCATCGTATTTCATGCCTTCTCAGTTGATTTTTGCGGCGGCCGACGGCAGTCGAACCGCTGCGAGCGTAAATATGGATTTGACAGAGGAGGATTTCAACGAATGAGGAGAAATTGAAAATGTCGAATATGCAATTGGATGATTAAAAAAAAGGCCGCCTATATGGCGGCTTTATTTTAAAATCATAGAGACAGTAAGCAATAATAAACCAATGATCATAGGTCATTTCAAGGCTAAACAAGATCTTCTTTCAATAACCTCTGTATTCACAAGAACCTGAGTATGATGCCCCTGATGATTGTTAAGCCTCTCCATAAGCAAGTTTACAGCAGTTCGAGCCAAAATATCCTTTTTCACATGAATGGTTGTGAGTTCAGGGCTAATGACCTTGGCCTCATGTATATTATCAAAGCCCATGATGGAAATTTGTTCAGGCACTCGAATGTTCATTTCCTGAAACGTTTTAATGGCACTGATCGCCATATAATCATTTTCGCAAAATAGGGCCGAAGGTAGCTCATTCAATTCATGAATAGCTGTTTTAAATGCGTCCTGTGACATCACAAGCATGGGATGCATATCAAATGTAAGCCCATTTTCTATGGAAAGATTGTGCTCCTCTAAAACCGCCATAAACCCTTCCTTTCGTTTTTTAAAGTTAAGAATTCTGGTACTGGATTGTACGTATCCTATCTTTCTGTGTCCTGACTGAATTAAATATTGGCCTGCCTGATACCCACCAAGATAGTTGTTAATAGATACGAAACTGGCATCGACGTGTTCAAAGCAGGTATCCAAAATCACGATATTGGAATGAATGGATTGTATGGAATGAATAATCTCGGAAGTTAAGTTGGTGCCAAGCAGAAGTATGCCTGAAGAGGGCTGATCTTTTTCCAAACCAGATAATTCTTCTTCGAGGCTATGGCTATCAAAAGACGAAAAAATCAGGGTGTTTCCATGTTCTCTTACCTGATTGGTAATATGATGAATTAATTCATTGAAAAATGGAAGTGAATCATAATGCTCTGTTACGATGTCTGTATTTTTACAGGCCACAAAGCGTATCACATGATGATTTTTAATAACTTCCTTGCCTGTCTTCATGGTGCGTGGTTTATATCCATGCTCTTGGGCTATTTTTAGAATTTGCTCCTTGGTTTCTTCACTGACTCCGGGTTTGTTATTAAAAGCAAGAGAGACAGCAGATTTCGAAACACCTGCAAGCCTTGCAATATCATCAATTTTCAATGTGGAACCCCCTATTGAACTAAACTACATAAATTATATCATTACTCAGCAAGAAAGTTTAGGCTATAAACTAAACTAAACTAAACTAAATAAATAAAAATAAAATTTGTTGACCTTATATGATTTATAGTGTTAATATTCAAGTGTAAAGCGCTTTAATTTAGTTTATTTGCGAAATAATCATATATAAGTTTAGCTATTTATTTAGTTTTGTTTAGAGGAATTTGTGAATACAGCAAGAGAGGAACGGTGATTCATTTGAGTTTAAACATTGCTGAAAATCAAAGAAGTTTTACAAAAGAGGAAAAACCTTTTTTTTATTTGGCAGATACGGTTTGGAGTGTATTTACCAACGCTACGATAGAAGAGTGGAGCGATTATCTTGACTATCGGAAAATGCAAGGTTTCAATGTGTTGCAAATCAACATGCTCCGACAATGGGACGCAAGTGAATCGGATTTGAATCTACAGCCGTTTCCAATACTGGAAAATGGGGATTTCGACTACCATACATTAAACGAAGCTTATTTTGATCGGGCAGAAATCATGTTGAAAGTGGCTATAGAGCGTGGATTTGTTCCGGCACTGGTTTTGTTGTGGTGTAACTATGTGCCGGATACATGGGCTGAAATGTTCCAAAAGGGTAATAAAATGCCGTTTGAATGCGTTGAACCCTATGTAACGTACATCGTAAACCGTTTTTCTCCATTTGATCCTATTTTTCTGATTAGCGGGGATAGTGATTTTCCAACCGAACGTGCCAATTCCTATTATTTAAAAGCACTAGAAATTGTACAACAATTAAGCCCGGCAAGCTTAACTACGCTGCATATTCAAGGGAGATTGAGAGAAATTCCTCCAGCCTTTGAGAAACACAAGGGTCTTGGATTCTATATGTATCAATCAGGACATAATTCCGAGTTTCAGCATGTAGCCCATGAGATTGCTCAACATTTCTATCATAAGCCAGATATACGGCCTGTCATTAATGGGGAGCCATGTTATGAACAAATTAGTTACAGCCGCAATGTGTATGGCAGATACACAGCACTGGATGCCAGAAAAGCAGCATGGCAAAGCCTCCTTGCAGGCGGGGGTGCGGGAATCACCTACGGAGCGCATGGCATTTGGAGCTGGCACAAGCAAGGAAAGAAATTCGGCATTGTAGAAGGGGAAGGATTCGATAGTCCCTATGATTGGAGAACAGCATTGCGATTTGAGGGCGCATGGGATTATTCCTTTATTAAATATTTGTTTGAAATGTATAACCTGATTGGCGTAAAGCCGCTGGATATTGTTTTAAACAAGACAGAGGAAATCAGAGCTGCGGGGAACGAGAATTCCGTGATCTTGTATGTCCCATTTAACACGAAGGTACGACTAAGTATCAACGTGCAGGATTACAAGTTTACAACGATTGATTTAGCCGGGAAGCGGTTTGCCCAAACCGATGTGTCCGTCCAAAAGGATCAATCGGTACTAGACATGCACAGCTTTGAAAGTGATGTTGTCATCATTGGAACGAAATAAAAATAGAGAAGAATGTGGATGGAGTGAAGCAACATGTGGAAAATCAGTGTTATTGGAACGGGATATTGGTCGGAGAAACATATAAAAGCATGGCAGTTTATCTCGGATGCAGAAATCAAAGGTTTTTGTGATCAAAATAAAGGCTTACTTTTTGAAAAAGCAGCTCAATTCCATATACCTACTGAACATTGTTATACCAGCCTGGAGGAGATGCTAAGCGAAGCGGATATTGATGTCGTGGACATCATTACACCTCCTGAGACACATCTGGAACTGGTTAGACTGGCGGCCGCAGCCGGAAAACATATTATGTGCCAAAAACCTTTTGCATGTTCTGTGGAGGAAGCTGAGCAGATTGTAGATATTGCTGAAGCAGCAGGAGTCAGACTTATGGTGACGGAAAATTGGCGTTGGCTTGAACCTTTTCAAATTATAAAAAAATTGCTGGCAGACAACATCGTTGGGAATATGAATGTTATACGTTATACACATACCGATTTTTATTCGCCAAGGTTTGCCCCGGAAAAAGAGCTGCCGCAGCCATTTTTCAGAGATATGCCCAAGCTCTTGTTTTATGAAATGGGAGTTCATTGGCTGGATACTTGGCGTTTCTTATTCGGTGAACCTCAGCGTTTGTATGCGGAAACCAAGCGGGTCAGCCCATACACACAGGGAGAAGACACGGGCATTATCATGTTAGGTTATGAACATTATTTTGGTCTTATGGATATGAGTTGGGCGACTCGTAGGGAGCTGAATGGGCAGCTTCCAGAGCAGGTCCTTCCCGATCATAAAGAACAGCTGGTGATTGAAGGCGATGAGGCCACCCTAAAACTGTATAACACAGGTAAATTATCTCTCATTAATAATCAGGGAGTCGAAAAAGTATTGGTTGAAAAGACTGAATTAAACTATGAGGAAAGCCATAAAAAGCTACAGGCTCATTTTATAGATTGCCTCAACACGGGAAAAGAATTTCAAACGAGTGGTCACGACAATATCAAGACCCTTCAGCTTGTATTCGACACCTATGACAGCGCAGAAAATCATAAAGTTCATGTGTATTAAGAGGCAACAGGATGTCCATTAACGATATTGTGATGTATGTTATCGCTCTTTTTTTAGTGCTGGGTGCATTGGATCAATGTTTGGGAAATCGCTGGGGTTTGGGACAAGCCTTCAACAATGGGCTCATGACCATGGGCTCTCTTGCTCTGGTCATGATAGGAATTGTTTCCTTAGCTCCTGTACTGGCCTCATGGTTGATCCCCATGGTTTCACCGTTATATGTGGCAATGGGTGCCGATCCGGCATCCTTTGCTAATACGATATTGGCAGTAGATATGGGAGGATACGCACTTGCGGCAGAAATGGCGCACAGCCAGCAAGCGAGTTTGTTTTCCTGGGTTTTTCTGGGGACCATGTTTGGCCCAACGCTCGTATTTACGATTCCGGTTGCCCTCGGCATTTTGGGAAAAGAAGATCATCCATATTTTGCAAAAGGTATCTTGATCGGTATCAGTACAATTCCCGTTGGCTGTTTCATAGGGGGAATGACCGCCGGATTTGACGTGATGATAATTTTAAAAAATCTGATCATTCCCATGCTCCTCTCCATAATCATTATGCTGGGATTACGTCTATTTACGGAGCTTACGATCCGATTGTTCAAGTGGTTTGGTAACGGCATTCGGCTTCTATCCCTTGTCGGTTTGGTAGCGATTGGGGTCGAAACCTTAACCGGATTTGTGATCATTCCCAATATGGCTCCGTTGTCTGTCGGTGTACAAACGGTTGGAACGATTGCTATTGTATTGGCGGGTGCATTTCCGTTCGTTGCATGTATTACAAAAATATTCAAAAAACCGCTTGAACGGGCAGGATGTTTGCTAAACATAGATCCATCGGCTACTGCGGGTCTGGTAGCTAGTCTTGCTCATAATATTCCTACTTTTACTTTAGTTAAAGAAATGGAGCCCAGAGGAAAAGTGATCAGCATTGCTTTTGCTGTCAGTGGATCTTTCGTTCTGGGAGGACATCTTGGCTTTGTAGCAGGAATGGACAAGAGTATGGTGATTGCCATGATCGTAGGTAAACTTGCAGGCGGGATCAGTGCCGTAATTGTTGCAGTTATTGCACATCCAGCTACTACGAATAGAAAAATAGAAAGCGCATCCAAGAAGGAGTGAACATGATGGATCATAAAAAACAGCCAAAGAAGTATTGAATGCCGTGGGCGGAAATGAAAATGTGAACAGTGTCATTCACTGTGTCACTCGATTGAGATTTAAATTGAAGAATAATCAATTGCCAGATAAAGAAAAGATCAAGCAGATTGACGGTGTCATTACCGTTGTGGAAAGTGGTGGCCAATTTCAGGTGGTCATCGGGAATGAAGTTCCCAAAGTGTATGAAGCTCTTTTGGATACAATGGGAGTAAAGCATGGAGATCAAATGGCTGAAGACGATCAAAAAAATGAAAAAGCGAGCTTATTCAGCCAATTTGTCGATGTAATTTCAGGTGTGTTTATGCCCGTTGTAGGTGTGCTCGCTGCTGTGGGGATTCTAAAAGGACTATTGGCCTTATGCACATCCCTGGGCTGGATGACTGATCAGATGGGCACGTATAAAATTTTATATGCGACAGCAGACGCTATGTTTTATTTCTTTCCAGTTATTCTAGGGTTTTCAGCAGGTAAAAAATTTGGAGGAAACCCGTACCTGTCTGCTGTTTTGGGGGCCGCCTTGGTGTATCCGACCATTACTTCCGCCTTTACGGATAAAACGGCGCTGTCCTTTTTGACCATACCTGTCGTTCTGATTAATTATACTTCTTCTGTTATACCTATCATTATTGGGGCGTTCTTGGCAGCTAAGGTCGAAAAAATGATAAGTAAGTATGCACCTGCCTCCATTAAAATGTTCATTGTGCCGTTTCTGACCTTGGTCATCATATCACCGATTGTTTTTCTGGTTGTCGGGCCGATAGCAACTTTAATCAGCGATGGGTTAGCCAAAGGCTCCATGTGGATTTACCAGTTAAGTCCGGCTGTAGCTGGTCTCGTTCTGGCTGGATTCTGGCAGGCTATTATTATCTTTGGTCTACATTGGGCGTTTATTCCAATTCTCTTGAATAATGTAGTTACGAACGGGTTTGATCCGATTAACGGTATGTTATTCTGTACTACGTTTGCCCAAACAGGTGCAGCTTTTGCCATCGCTTTGAAATCACGGGACCCTAAATTAAAACCCATCGCCACTTCTGCCACAATTGCGGGTTTGATGGGAGTTACTGAACCCGCTATTTACGGGGTTACGCTACCCGCCAAAAAACCGTTTATTTTAGCCTCGATCGCTGGAGGTATAGGAGGAGCTGCAGCAGGCTTACTCGGCTCAACGGCATATGGATTTGCTTCAGGCGGCATTTTTGGTATACCTCTATTCATTAATCCAAAAGGCATGGATGCAGGCTTCATCGGCTTTATCATATCTTTGGTTGTAGCTTTTGTAGTCGCCTTTATTCTGACCTATCTTTTCGGTTATAAAAATGCAAAACCTGCGTCTGAAATTAAGGTTGCAGATGAAAACAAAGAGGAAGAAAAAACGGTGTTCAGTCCTCTACATGGTGAATTGATTCCTTTAACCACAGTGAAAGATGAAGCCTTTTCCAGTGGTGCGATGGGTCAGGGAGCCGCTATTATCCCGAAGGAAGGGGTAGCCTATGCTCCGTTTAACGGAACTGTTGTTACCGTTTTCAAGACAAAGCACGCCATCGGGCTTATTTCTGAGGACGGAGTTGAACTGCTCATTCACATTGGAATAAATACGGTCAGCTTGAAAGGAAAACACTTCACTTCCTTTGTATCTGAAGGAGATACGATTCAAAAAGGGGACAAGCTGGTTGAATTCGATCCCAAAGCTATAGAGGATGACGGATATGATATTACCACATCCGTCATTGTAACCAATACAGCCGTGTACACGGATATCTTAGTTGAAGATTCCAAGGATATTCATACAGGAGACCGCTTACTAAAGATTAGATAGATTCGAAATATTCAGCAATAAAAAGGAAAGTCGTAAAGCTGACGATGGCCCGTGTGTAAAAAGGGTTGTCGTCAGCTGTTTTTTAGTTACCTCACACCCAGCGTGTTCATCATCTGCCGGAAGGAGCGTACATATTTATCCGGTGCCAACAGACTAACGATTCGCTCCAGCCCTTTCCTGCGGATAGATTCGCGTTGAGGTACGTTGTTCATCAGGTCTAGTCCTTGCAGTATCGCCTGCAAGATGTCTCCGTGCTGATAAAATTTACCGGTTTCGTTGTGGTCAATGAATGCTCGTACTCCGTCTGAATCAGAGCTTAATACCGGGCAACGACAGGCCATCGCCTCAGCAACCGCATAACCGAAGCCCTCCACCAATGAGGTCGATAGCAGGTAGCCACCTGAGTCGCCAATCATGGAATAATACAGAGGCATTTTGGCATGAGGCACGCTTTTAAAACGCTCGATCACCGAGGACATGCCAAGCTGAGCAAGCATGTTCTCGAATTGTATTTTATCCTCCGGCTGTGACAATGTTTCATCATAAAACATCCAGATTCGAAGATCGGTACGGTTCTGCAGCATCCAGTAAGAAATGTCGACAAAATGCCTCCAGTTCTTGTTGGGCTCTAGCCGCCCAACCCAGGCAATAACCGGATTAGCTGGAGGAGTGTTAGGTACATAATTAAATACGCTGGTATCCAGCACGTTTGGAAACACATAGCGATTAAGCCATGGACACATGGTGGAGAAAAGATTCACTAAATGAGTCGTATCTGGCAGGAGCACTGCATCGGCGTAATTTTGAAGATACGGAACTGCATCTGCAACAACCCAAGCCGCTTCTTCGTGAGGGCCAAAGCCCTGCGATTCATAGATCAATATCCTCTGATAGCCCAACATTCGCAATCTGGGGAGCATGGGGTAGTCCGAAGAGACGATAATTGCATCGTAGCGATGAGTCTCCACCAGTTTTCGAATTTCTTCTTCAGAGGAAGTTGTGAACACTGGAATATCGCCGTGCAGGTTTTGCATCCCTGTACCCTGCTGATAATAGAGAAGATGACATTCGATCCCGTCCTGAATGAGCGCTTTACAGCGCTGGCGGTTCAAGGTTTCTACGCCGCCGCTGGGTATATAAAAAGTAAATAGAACTTTGATCTCAATAACCTCCTTTGCCAACCACAAGCTCTTATACCAAGTTATTCAACCTACAGGACGGGGTGTGGGTTCTATGGAAGCCTGGCTCGAATCAGCGCATAATTATGGCTGAGGCGAGGATCTTCCGGGGAATGCTCTGTTGCTTTTCTCGCAAATTCACAAGCTTTGTGTAAAAGGCCTAACTCGTAGCAAGCGAGGGCACCAAGATCATACAGTGTGGCGTCCCAGCAAAAATCCTCTTGCATGTACGTATCCGGTCGTGTTGAAATACGCAACGCTTCTTCAACCATATGATAGACAGCGGACCAGTTCCGAGTATGATAGGCCAGTTGAGCCATTTCCGTGTAAGGTTCACGTAAATACGGTGCTTCCGCAATAGCCCGGTATAACCAACGTGTTGCCTCCTGCCATTGTTCACTTGCTTTATAGGCTCTAGAAATAAAGCGCATCGAAGCGCTGCGTTCATCTGCCCAGCGTGCCTGCGGCATGGCCAGATGTTGTTGCAGTGTAGCAATGCACTCGTCCCAACGGCCATGATACATATATTCCCGCCCCAAGTAATGCATGTTGCGGTCATCCTCGGGAAACTCGCGCACAGACTGCTCCAGCAGTGGCAGGTATTGGCTGCGGGACTTGTGCGGATCGGGATCATGATACAAGCAGAGCTGGTCGGATCGGATGCTGCGTTCTTCACCCTCCCCGATATATTCAAGCACTTCGTGAACGGGGCGTACCCAGCGGTACCCGTGACGAGTGTGTATTTTTTCTTTCCAGAACCATGTATAAACGGTATCTTGCCCAGGCTGTCCATGTGTAAAGGCATATAGCATCCGGGTAGTTCCTTCCTTCCAGTTGCGTTCCAGCCGCGACCGCCAACCGTCCTCCCAGACTTCGTCCAGATCCGTACAGACACAAATATCTATATCATCAGGGACCAGCCGTAGGGACTCATTGCGAGCTTTGTCAAAACGCCAAGGAGTTACCTCTATACGATGCACCTCTGCACCCGCTTCGCGTAGCAGGGAAACAGTATCGTCTGTAGAGCCGGTGTCCACTACAATGACAACATCGGCTTCCCGCATGGTGCGCATCCAGCGTTTGGCGAATCGGGCTTCATTTTTGCTGATGGCATAGACCGCTATTTTGTACCGATTCGATTGTGGCATTTCGCTTGCTCCTCCTTTGACTTACTTGAAGAATGATGGGTGTTTATGGGAGACATCTCTATTGGGGAGGATTCAGGATTGAGCTAAAAAATTGTCGATTATGCAGGACATGCGGGTCGTTGGGAATGTAAGTGGCAGCTTGCTCGTTGTGCCAATTCGCACGTGTGTAATCCTTCATCCGAAAATGGCAAATGCATAGCTGGATATGAGGAAACCACGTTTGGTACGCGTCTTGTACTGGGCCCATCGTGTCGGGAGGATTCAGAGTGGTAGCCATGTCGTACCAGTAAATAGCTTTGGAGATCTCATTTTTATGCAAAAAATAATGACCCATCCGACAGCACAGGTTTGCCCTGGGCGTATCGAAGGTCAAACTATGGAGAGCCGCCGTAATGCTTTGCTCTAGCTTGCCAAGTTGTTGCAAACAGTCGGCCATTTTGCTACATGCACTAATCGCATCCTCTACCCAGCATTGTCCGGTATCCAGAAAATTTTGGTAAGCCTGCACGGCCTGCTCATATCTTTTATTATCTCTTAACTCGTTAGCGTAATAGTAGAGGTCACGAGGAGAGAAGGTATGGCCTTGGGTGAGTAACTTCTCATAAATTCGCAGATTTCTTCCTGGAGAGACTGTATGTGTTCTGGTGTGAGTTATGGCGATATCGGCATGTTGAATATTCCCGTCTACGGCGAGGTACTCATGCACGGCTCCGTGCCAACGGAATCCAGCTAATCTTCTGATCAAGCGGTTGCGGCGAAAATGTAGGGTGACATTGCCATGATCATCAAAGGCATAATGATAATTCATAGATACAGAATCGACGATTGGTACGGCTGAGGAACCAAGGGTTTGCTTCAGCTCAAGCAGCTTGGCGGCATCCTGCTCTTTCAAAATATCATCGGCATCAAGCCAGAGAACGTACTCCTGCGTAGCTTGCTCAAACGAATAGTTACGTGCAAGGGCAAAATGATCTACCCATTCAAATTGAAAAATCCGATCTGTAAAGTTGCGACATATGTCAATGGTCTGATCCTGTGAACCCGTGTCCACGATGTTGATTTCATCCACAATAGAATGGACCGATTCCAGGCAACGACCAATAGTATTTTGATCATTTTTGACGATCATGCACAGGCTGATACTGATCAATTGAGCATCACTCCTTTGGGAAACATCTAAGGATGCAGTTCAAACATAAAGTTGGATTTAAAAGAGGTCTGATTTATAGAAGCCCTGCCGCAATCGCGGCAGGGCAAGGATGACAAGCCTTAATGTGCTGTGCGGCTTTGTCGATAAGGTATGGTACATCGCTTAACCATGAAAAAGGAGGTTAGAGTCCGGTAGGTCCGGTAGGTCCAGTTGGCCCCGTAGGTCCGGTAGGTCCAATCGGTCCTTGTGGACCTGTGTCTCCTGTTGGTCCAATCGGACCAGTAAATCCAAACGGTCCGGTAGGTCCAGTCGGCCCTGTAGGTCCCGTGTCGCCCGTAGGTCCGACAGGTCCAGTAGCGCCAGTGTCGCCAATCGGTCCGATAGGCCCGATAGGTCCAGCTGGTCCGGTAGCACCAGTGTCACCCGTGGCTCCCGTAGGTCCGACAGGTCCGGTAGCGCCAGTGTCGCCCGTAGATCCCGTAGGTCCAATAGGTCCGGTAACGCCAGTGTCACCCGTGGCGCCTGTAGGTCCGACAGGTCCGGTAGCACCTGTGTCCCCCGTGGCACCCGTAGGTCCGACAGGTCCGGTAAATCCAAGGCCAAATGGTCCGGTCGGTCCAGTCGGCCCCGTAGGTCCGATATCGCCCGTAGGCCCAATAGGTCCGGTAGCGCCAGTGTCGCCCGTAGCGCCCGTAGGTCCAACAGGTCCGGTAACGCCAGTGTCCCCCGTGGCACCAGTAGGTCCGACAGGTCCGGTAGCACCTGTATCTCCCGTAGCGCCCGTAGGCCCGACAGTCCCGCTAATGCCCGTGGCGCCTGTGGCACCCGCAGGCCCTGTAGCACCTGTAGCACCTGTAGCGCCACTAGCGCCTGTAGCACCAGTAGGCCCGGCAGGTCCGGCTGGACCCACAGCTCCAGCTGCACTTGCCTTAACAAGGGCAACGGCATCAATAGCTACATCAGCGGTGTTAACCGTGGCATTTTTACTAATAATCAAAAAGGCATAGGCTGCGTTAGCTGGTACAGGAGCTGTTACTTCGTATAGACTTTGCCATGTCCCATTCACAGCGTCTGGCAATGTTCCTGCGCTCAAATAGGTAGTTAGCCCCGTGCCAAGGAAGCTAAAGGTTGCGTCATAGTAATACAGAAAAATGTTAACTTGAGGACTGGAGAGGCTTCCTATTTTTGCAGCTGAAAGACTTAACGTATAACTTTCGCCTGGTGCAGCAAAAACGACCTGGGAAAGAGATGCATCTACTGCGCCTCCTGCCAGGATCGCACTATAAAAGTTTGTCTTTTTTACAGATAAGTTAGTGACAGTCACATTGACAGAGCTCCAAAAAAGGGTTGATCCGATCTCGAAGTCGCCGTTATTAACTAGATTGGTAAACAACACACTCATCGCTTTTATACACTCCCTTCACACGTTGTAATGATAGTAGATGTAAATCCATACCTTAGCGAACCGTACAAGTTTCCGAGGGTAGATGTGTATTTTTGTGTTCACATTTCAGACACATTATTTTAAGCTTCTATTTAAGTGACGTTAAGCTGGAGTTATATGTGGGGGATTATCATTAGAATTTAAAAGTGTAGCATGAGGTGCGAGGAGACCGCTTCGCGAAGGCTTTGAGCTTCCGATCGCTGTTGCTGTAGGATTCTTCTTTGATTAGATAAGACATATAAAGGTAAGAATCCTACAGCAAAGGCGAACGCTGGCGCTTCTCCAGCTTCAAATCCTCCGCTTCGCTGCTACCCGCTACTCCTGCAACATTTTAGATGGGAGGAAGTAGGGTGAGACCGCTCCGCCACTCATGCAACATTTTGGGGTAGGGGAGCAGCAGGAAGAAGATTACGATAAAAGAAAGGGTGGAACATGTGCTCAAAGTGCAGCAGGTGAGCAAGTGGTATGAGGGCAACCGGGGTGTACATAAGCTGGATTTTGAAATGCAGCGCGGTGAAATTGTTGGTTTTCTGGGGCCGAATGGTGCGGGTAAAACGACGACGATGCGCATGATTACAGGGTATCTTCAACCCAACGAGGGAGTGATTACGATTGACGGTATCCCGATTCAGGATAAGGGCAGGCAAGCTCGTTCCAAAATCGGTTATCTGCCGGAGACTCCCCCTTTGTATGAGGATATGTCCGTAAGATCCTATTTAAAGTTTGTAGCTAGTATTCGGGACGTGCCTGCGAGAGAGCAGAAGCTGCGTATTTCGGAGATGATGTCCAGGCTGGGACTGAATGGGCGGGAAAAACAATTAGTCCGCAGTTTGTCCAAAGGGTATAAACAGCGCTTGGGACTGGCAGGTGCGATTATCCATAACCCGGATTTACTGGTGCTGGATGAACCGACCTCGGGTTTGGACCCCAATCAAATTTTGGAGATTCGTCAGCTCATTCAGGAGATTGGCGAAAATCATACGGTATTGCTCAGCACGCATATTTTGCCTGAGGTGGATGCTTTGTGCAATCGTGTTCTCATCATCCATGAAGGGAAACTGGTCATGGATGGGCGTCCTGACGCGCTTGGCGGTTCGATGGAAGATGGATTCAAGGTGAAGGTGGAAGTCAAAGGCAAGCGTGAGCAGGTGCTGGATGTCCTGCGTTCTTGGGGAAAAGTAGAGGTTGAATCTTCGGCGGCCACGCTGCCTTCAGCGAACATGGAGCTGACCGCCGCGGAGCCAGATATGACCGGATTGTTACTCACAGGAGCCTCCGGTGAGGATTTTCGCGAAGAACTATTTTATGTGCTGTCTGATGCGAAACTTCCGATTTTGGAGATGAAAAAAGAAAATCTTAGCTTGGAAAGCATCTTCCAGCAGTTAACAACCCGCGAGACGGAAGAAGGTCAGGTCAGCGATCCAGCAGTACAAGACCTACATTCCTCGGAGACTACAGCACCTACGGCTATCACGGGGGAGCATGGAGAAGCTGCGTCCAGCGACGATAAGGCTGAAGAAGATAAGGATACAGGAGGTAATCGGTCATGAGGCGTTTGTTCGCGGTCTGTCAAAAAGAGCTGCAAGCCTATCTGTGGACACCAACGACGTATTTTGCGCTTGCAGTGTACATGCTGCTGACGGGGTTACTTTTTTACACAAATTTTGTTATGTATCAACCTAGCATTCTGGACTATCGGCTGGTACTCGGTGACACCTTGTCCATGCTGGTGTTCGTCGTCCCATTGCTCACGATGAGGCTGGTTGCGGAGGAATTCAGGCAAGGTACGGATGAACTGTTGCTTACCTCACCTGTGAGTGTGACGGAAATGATCGTGGGTAAATTTTTGGCGTCGCTGGGCATGTTGCTCATATTGGTGCTATGCAGTCTAGCGTATCCGGTCGTGATGTCCTTTTATGGGTCGCTGGATTGGACGCTGGTATTAACATCTGTGATCGGTCTGTTTATGCTTGGCTCAGCCATGATGGCGATCGGCTTATTCGCTTCGACGCTTTCACAGCATCAAATGATGTCAGCGGTCGTCAGTTTTATTATTTTACTTGTGTTCTGGATGCTGGATTCGTTTGGTGGACAGACGGGTGCATCTGCGGCGGTACAACAATGGCTGGAACCTTTTTCACTAACCGCACGGTTTGACAGTTTCACCAAAGGATTGCTGAATGGAGCCGATGTGATGTACTACGTGACGGTGGCGGTGCTCTTTTTGCTATTCAGCATCCAAGTGGTTGAACGGAAACGGTGGAGGTAATGAATATGAAAAAATGGCTGGGTCATACCAATAGTGTAGTACTATCGATTGCTGCTGTAGGAATTTTTATTTTATTGACGTTATTTCTGCGATCGCTGGGTGGCTTTCAACTGGATTTGACGGCAGGCAAGCAGTATACGCTGTCTGACCAGACGTTGACGACGATCCAGGGTGTAAAGGAAGAAGTACGTCTCATTGCTTTTACCGTATCCACTTCACAAAATCAGAAGTTGAACCGGGATGTTACGGATATGCTGAATGAATACGCCAAGCGTAACAACAAGCTCAAGGTTGAGCAATACGATCTGAATCAGGAACCGATACTGGCCAAGCAATATGGTGTTACTGCAGCGTCTATTGTGTTGGTGCAGGGGGAGAAGAAGCGGGTTATAGATATTGGGAGTCTATTTACGCAAGCTCAGGGGAGTGGCGAAGGGGCATACCAATTTACCGGGGAAGAAAAGCTGACTAGTGGACTGTTGGGATTATCATCTACCCGTCAAGGGAAAGTGGTCTTTCTAACTGGACATGAGGAAATCCCATTGTCCCAAATGACTGAATTAAGTAGCTCACTGTCACAAGATAATGTGAAAACAGAGGAAGTTCAGCTCAATCAGGCGGGTAGTGTGCCCAAAGATGCGTCTGTATTGGCTATTATCGGACCAGAACGTGATATCAGTGCAACGGAACTGAAGAGTATTCGTACGTATCTCAATGATGGCGGCAAGCTTTTTATGGCACTAGGCTTTCACCCGAACATGGGGTCCGATTGGAAAAACCTTGATGCATTAGCAGCTGATTATGGAGTGAAGGACACTCATGCCATCGTGGTGGATCAGGAACAGACGAATACACTGGGACCTCTATGGACGGTTCCTACCTTCGGGAGTCATGCAATCACCGATAAGTTGGCGGCTTCCAATCTGTACCCGGTTCTTTCACTGTCTATTGCTTTGCAGGCAGGAGAGCAGAAGAATTGGAAGACGACGCTTTTGATGAAATCTTCTGCAGCCAGTTATGGGGAAACGAATATCCAAGGGCTGCTGAACAACGAAACGCAGAAGGATGGCAAGGACCCGCAGGGGCCTCTGGATCTCGGTTATGCGGTAGAAGGGAAAGACGGCAAGCCCAAAGCCGTTATTCTTGGAACGTCTGCCCTCTTAAGCGACACTGAGATCAGCACAGGAGGCAATCGAGACTTTGTGCTGAACAGTCTGAATTATGTGCAGGAACACTCTGATGGGCTCACCATTCGTCCCCGTCAGGAGCAGGATTATAAGGTAGCTTATTTGACTCCTGCACAAGCGAAAACGATATTGACCATATCTGTCATCGGATTGCCGTTGCTGTTCGCGGTCATCGGAATCTTATTATGGTGGAGGCGAAGAAGAGCATGAGAAAATGGATACCCACAGTGCTGCTGTTAGTTGTATTGGGGGCGGGTATAATCTATGCAAAGAGCCAAAACTTCTTTCATGAACAAGCGCCGGCGGCTCGCCAGCTGGTTCAGCTTACGCAAGGGGATATTACGTCTTTCGCAATCACTGGAAAGGATGGCAAGTCGGTGGAACTTAAACAACATGATGGTCAATGGAGTATGAGCAAGCCACGGACTTACCCGCTAAACCAATATACAATAGACAATTGGCTAGCGGCGATTCAAAATGTAAAGTTGGGTGAAGTGGTGGAATCTTCTCCTACAGACGTAGCCAAATATGGGATATCCGCTACCCATGATCAAATTGAGATTAAGACCAAGCAGGGTGACGTTCGTACCTTTGCCTTCGGTGAAACGTTGCCTTCCGGAGATGCTGTTTATGTATTATCAGACAAAAAAGAGATAGCTTCTGTACCTATACTTTCAGGGTTGTTGCTGGGTGTTGAAGACTTTATAGATACAACGCCGTTCGATTGGGACGATACCAAGCTGAGCGGAATAGAGTGGGAAGGCCAAAATGCTTCATGGATGCTCAAATCCTCCGGTAACAGCGGAACCGGAGACAGTGCTTCCACATCTTGGACGCTGAACGGAAAGTCAGTCGTCAGTGAGACGGCGACTTCCCTTTCGCAGCAGATCAAAAACCTGGCCAGCAGTCAGGCCTTGCGCAAAGCCTCTGAGCTGAACAAGCCTGTTCACCGCTTTACGCTGAGCATATCGCTGGGTAAGGATGATTCCCAGCTGGTCTATCAGGGCTGGACTCTTAACGATGATCCAGATACCGTATGGGTTATACCGCCACAAAGTAACTGGGCTTATGGTCTGTCAGTATCTGACGTAAACCGTGCTGAACAGAACGGCCACGACCAAGCTCAGACTGGAAAATAATCATTAGAAATTAAATTAGTGCACAAAGAGGCTCCAACGGCGGATGATCGTCGTCTGGAGCTTCTTTGTGTTCGTTACTCATCAGGTTTGCTGCTTTTGGAAGAAGAGTTGTTAGTGTCGTTTAAATCTTGGATAACCTGAATTAGCTCATGAAGTGAGAGATCCAGCTTATCCAGCTTTTCTTCCATCGTGTGCAGGATGTGCCGCAACAAAATAAAACAAAGTCCAGCCGGAAAGCCTACGTTGGTAACCAGAGAAAGAGCATCATCCATTTGCAATGTATTCCCTCCTTTTTAGCCATATATAAAGGAAGGTAAATTAAAAGAACCATATACAACTGATTGTAAAAATAGTATAATAAATAAGAACAAGTGTTCTGATTTTGGTTGTAAAATAGGTTTGGAAATTACCCTATAGTATGAGGATTAGAAAAAGTCAAATCCAAAGAGAAAGGGTGATTTACAATGGATCAGTCTCAGCTAACATTGGTTGAACAATATCGAAAGAAGCTGTACCGAATTGCCTGGAGAATTCAGTATCGTGCTCGGGTACAAACCAATCATGAATTTGTAATGGAAAAGAACGAAGCCGTCAGCGCCCCGTCTTTTACAGAATCTTCAAACTCTAATATGTACACACTACAGCTTATCAACTCTCTATCTTCTGAGATCGGAAAAATGATCATCTTTGACCTTTACATACTAGACAAAACCGAAGCACAGATTGCAAAAGAGTTAAAGCTATCCCAACAGGCGGTGAATAAATGGAAAAAGAAAATGCTCAAAGAGTTATTTCGGATGCTGAGTTCGTCCAATTGCTAAAATTAGTACGAAGTGGAGATCAGGAGGCCATGTGTAGGATACTTCATTTGTTCGATGAAGACATTCAAAAGACTAGTCGGTATATTCGTATGTCCCGTGAAGATGCTGTCCAAAGCATTGTGACTGATTTTATAGAAGAACTGCGACAAGAGTCAAAGACAGTAAAAAGTGGACAATGGATATAGCCTTGGCTATCCTTATCCATAGGTTTACTTATTTAACGGAGGGCTTATAAGTTTATGAGTGATAACAGGGCTTCTTTTGAAAAAAGTATGAAGATGTACCCAGCCAACAGTATTCGTTCCAACGTCATCATTCTTGTTTTATTACTGTTAGATCTGTTTCTAGTTATCCCCTTAGTGGGGAATCCATACATTGCAGTTTACGTTTATGTACTGTTGCCACCGATTGTTATGATAAACATTTGGGCTCTTGTACTGGTCATCATGCCACGCAAATTGCAGTTAAATTACATTTTATTCCGTGGTGTATTTGGTGTGGTTTGTTCTATTGGCTTCATGATTATGACACAAAAGTTTGCTTATGGCATGTTGGGTTTGGATACTTCATGGTATTTTATAGGTTCTTTTGCCCTTTATGGATTCGCCTTGTATTACTTTATAAAATATAATTTGGCGAAATTTAAAGATCCTTCAAATCATAAGAAGAAACCAAAGTTTAAGGAAAAAAACAAGAGAACACCTGTAGTAACTATCACCACATTTACTGGGACTGGTTATCTGATAGCTAATGTTTCCCTCGGATTCGCGACACAACAATTAGTTGCCACAGTATTGATCAGTGTATACTCGATGCTGGCATTTGTTCTTTTTCATTTTGTTATGGATTTACACCGCTACTATTGGCTTTATAAGCTGAGGAATCAGACAACGGATTGTACACAATGAAAAAAAGCCTGCAAATGCCCCAACTATAATAGGGATTCGCAGGCTTTTCAGGTTGTAGATTTATTTAGTCAACATACTTATTCCCGTCAGCATCAATATAAATGGATTGAACAGCTGTGCGGCGGTACGGATATCCAGCCTCTGTGGTGCCGCTAATTTCATAGGTTACAGAATAGATGCCGGGCTTGTCCGCTTTGGATAGCTCAATTTGTCCGTTAGGTTTAACCGTTTTTTGCTGTACCGTCAAACCTTTGGATGCAGAAGTGACTCCTTGCTGCGGATCACCATAATATTGAACTTGGTAGGTGACTTGTGTAACGCTGTCCGGGGCATCCTGTGGTTTCAGGTTTAGCTTCGGGCCTACTGCATTCAGATTGTATTTCAGCTCAGGAACTTGAACAGCCTGGTAACGTGCAATCAGGAGATACGCTCCTTTATCAGGAACTGTGACGTTCAGTTTATAGGTGCCCGGTTTTGGATTTTGAATGACGGCGTTATGATGCCAGGCACCAGCAAAAATATCGTCATCATAGCCTGCTTTCAGATTAATCATTTCACTAGTACCGTCAGGCTTGGTTAGTTCCAACGTACTCACACGTTTATCGCTGATCCAGTCCAGATCAATGGATTTGACACCATTTTCAACAGTGAGGGTTTCTGAGGCTTTTCCATTATAATCGCCGCCTCGGATAAAGTATGAATTATCGATCTCGCTATAGGTGGATTGTACCGCAGAAGCAGTCAGGGAAGATGCTGAAAGTTCTTCAGTTTCCTGATTCAATGCTGGAGTGTTCGCTTGGAGGTAGGGTTGGATCAGGGAGAAGACGTAAGAACCGGTACGAACCTTGGCATGATCCCAAGATCCGACTTTAACTACACGTCCGCCGGGAAGCTTAGCATTGTCGACGGTGACCACTCCATCATTCTTGCCAAAAGATGAAAGGTAAAGTCCGCCAAGTATGTAGGAAGCGGTGCCGCCAGACCAGTTATCACCAGCAAACGTGAAGAATGGAATTGTAGTCGCGTTGCTGAGTGCATCGGTCTTGGATCGGAAATACTTCATATAAGATGTTTGTAAAGTGGAAGTACCGGGATTTTGTGAGCCGACGATATCCGCCAGCCATCCGGCCCAGCTGCTGTAGGCGAGATCTGCAAGTTGTGAGCCATGATGAGGACTGCTGAGGGTGATGACACGTTGAACATAGGGAGCGGCTCCGTTATATACGAGAGCGGTTTGAGTATCCACTCCACCTTTGCTGTGGGCGATGACGATAAGTTTTTTTCCAAAGTGATTACTGATGACCTTAATTTTGTCGGCCAGAAGCTTACCATTATCCCACATATCTTGAGATGTACCATTTGTATCGTACAAATTAACAGTGGCCGTCTGGTATCCGGCATCACGTGCGCGCTGAAGCATATCGTTATTATTCTTGGTCCAGACTTCAGCGCTACTGTTCAAACCATGTACGAATAATAATGCGGGTTTGGCAGGATCAACGCGATTAGGTGGTGGGCCTTCTGCCCAGCTTCCGGCGGGATCTTTCGGGGGTTGGGGTGTCGTGGAGCCTGCAAAAGCGCCGACGGGGACAAGAGTAATGGATAACAAAAAAATGAGCATCAAAACGGTGATCTTTTTCAAACTGAAAATCCTCCTTTGTAAAATAAAGTATTTTTCAAGCTTATTATACATGCCATCTTGTGGTAAATCATCAATTGTATTTCATATTTACATTAAAATTTTATTTTTTAGTCATTTTTTAGTCAGGATATCCCCATGATTCATAGCGCATGATAATCTCGTCACACATTTTATAATGTATGGAGGATGAGTTCATGCCAGGAACTAAGAAGGTCATCAGTTTTACGATTTCTGCTGCTTTACTCGCCAGTATGGCTGCTTTGACCGGGTGCGGAAATGCCGATCATAACGTTCGTACGAACAGTGCACGCTATAACGCGCAAAGCACACATCATATGGATGGTGTGAACCGTTATGGTATGGATGGTGTAAACCGTTATGGGGTTAAATCCAATGGTATGGACGGGATGGCATTGAATGAGAATGCCAACCGAACCGGACATCCAGTCCGTAATCTGCAAGTCGATCGCAATTTGTCCAAACGTATATCCGAGATGCCAGATGTAAAGTCTGCGACAGTGCTGGTCGGTGAACGACATGCCTATGTAGCCGTTTCCTTGAAAGACCAAGCCAACGGAACAGGTGTCGGTGCTCCAAGTATTGACGGTACTCCAAGTGCTAACAATACTGGACGTAACGGGAATGTACCGAGTGTGAATGGCGTTAATGGCACTAGAGGAAACCGTACTACGGATACTACAACGCCTGGAATGACAGACAATGGGGTTACCGGGAATGGAGTTACCGGGAATAGAACACCTGCGCGTCGTGATGACGGTTTATTTGGTACGATGGGTACAGGATCGTACGGTATGTTGCGTGGCTTGACGGACAACAACAATCGCACAGATAACGGAAACACCACCATTGAGGGGGCAAGAACTGCATATGAACCAAGTGATGCAGTCAAGAGCCGTATCGCGAATAAAGTGAAGCAATTTGCACCTTCCATTGAACAGGTGCATGTATCGGCTAACCCGGACTTTGTTAGACAAACCTCTGACTTTACACGCAGTGTACAAAATGGTCATCCGATTAGAGGCTTGAGCAATGAAATGGTGGATGTAATTGAACGTGTATTCCCGACTTCGGCGGCTGATACAAACCGTCCAATGGATAATACAACACCGACACGTCCACAAAATCATACCCCTGCCCCGATGAATCATCGCTAATTCAAACCCTATAAGTGTGCAATGCCAAAGAAAGAGCTATCCATCTCAGCGAATACGCTGGTGGATAGCTCTTTAGTTTTGGGGAATGATATAACTATAACTGATTTATTTGCGCAATCCTTTAATCCATACGCCTTGCAACTTTAAGTCTCTATCCAGTAACAGGATGTCTGCTTGTTTACCTGCTTCAAGGGAACCTGTACGATCAGCAATGTGCAAGGATCGAGCCGGATTCAGGCTGGCCATTTGTGATGCCGCGGGAATACTCATACCCACATGTTGAACCAAGTAGCGGAAGCCTTCAATCATCGTTAGTGTGCTTCCGGCCAATGTGACGCCATCCTCCAGTCGTGCTACACCACCCTGCACAATCACCGGCAAATCGCCGAGCGTATATTTCCCGTCTTCCAGACCAGTAGCAGACATGGCATCGGTGATGAGAATGAGATTATGATCTTGCTTTAACTTAGCGAGCAGGGAAATGGCGACGGGATGCACATGAATGCCGTCCGCGATGATTTCTGCTTCAATGCGCGGATCAGCGAGTACGGCTCCGGCGGCTCCCGGCTTGCGATGATGCAACGGGGTCATAGCATTAAACGCATGCACGGCATGGTTCAGCCCTGCCGTCGCTGCCTGTTCAATCTCTTCATACGTAGCATCCGTATGACCGAGAGCTGCGGTAATGCCATGGCTGCGCAGCCATGCAATCAGTTCCAGCGCTCCTTCCCGTTCGGGCGCAAGCGTGAGCTGGCGAACAAGGCCTGGGTAGCGTTGCTCCCATTCTGCTACCCATGAGAGATTCGGTGGCACGATATGTTCCGGGTTCTGCGCTCCCGGCCACTTCGGACTGATGAACGGCCCTTCCAGATGTACGCCCTCCAACTGAGCATAGGGCATAGGTAGTGCCATGTATGCGTGAACTTCACTCAATACCCGGTCAATCTGTTCCTTGGGCGCGGTCATGGTGGTAGCCAGCATAGCCGTCGTTCCTTGTGAACCGTGAAAGGAGGTGATCGTATCCAGCACTTTTGGACTGGAGTCCATAAAGTCTTCACCGTTACCGCCGTGAACATGAATATCAATAAAGCCTGGCAGCAGATAGCCTTCTTCCAAACGCACAATGTTTACGGCTTTCGCTGCGCTTTCTTCCTGATTTGCCAACACTACCGCTGTCCAATCAACCGACAAATTTTCCTCGGAACCAGCGTAAACAATGGATTGTCCCTCAATGATGACAACCCCTTTTTCAATGATGTCATTTCCAACGACAACTTGCCCATATAGTAGCTGGGGTACGTTACCACTCATTTCATCTGACTTCAATTGAACCATCCTCCTGCTTCCTGATCCAGTAAAATAAGTACGTTGGGGTGGCATTGCAGCAGGGAAGCCGGACACGCTGTCGTGACAGGTCCAGTTAAAGCCTGCTTTATAATGTCGGCCTTATCCGCACCAAAAGCCACCAGTATAATTTGCTTCGCCTTAAGAATCGTGCCTACTCCCATCGTAACTGCTTGCCTAGGTACAGCATCTATATCGCCAAAAAATCGAGCATTCGCCGAGCGCGTACTTTCTTTCAAATCTACAACATGTGTAGCCCCAGCTAAGTTGTGACCGGGTTCGTTAAAGCCAATATGACCATTGTGGCCAATGCCGAGCAATTGCAGATCCACGGGGCCATGATCCAGAATGGCCTGTTCATGCGCTGCACATTCTGCTGCCAGATCCAGTGCATTCCCGTCAGGGACACGTGTATGGGATATGGGAATGTCGATATGCTGGAACAAGTGCTCATTCATAAAGCTTCGATAGCTCTGCGGATGTTCTGGGGGAAGACCAACATACTCATCAAGATTCACGGAATAAGCGCGTGCAAAGCTGACCTGTCCCTTGCGGTACATATCTGCAAGATGCTGGTAAATGCCAATCGGCGTACTACCGGTGGCCAGGCCAAGCATGGCCTGTGGTTTGGATAGCAGCAAGCTGGCGATCACAGCGGCGGCAGTAGCGTTCAGGTCTTCACGGCTGTTCAAAATGCGTATGTTCATCTTAGTGGCCCCCTGGTTGTTTTTTGAGCTTGCTCACTTGTTGATACGAACCTTCCAACCTCGGAATATACTTGTCAAAATCTGCGCTCACCATACCTGTAAACAGAATATCTATGATATGAAGCTGGGCGATGCGGGAGGCCATATCGCCACGTCGCATTCCTTCCTCCAATGAGGAGGAAAATAGCGCAATATCCGCAAGGCCTGCCAGCGTATTGTTTCCGAAGGAGGTTAGGGATAGTGTCTTGGCCCCCTGTTCCTTTGCGCAGCGTAGAGCCGCAATGGTCTCCTGAGTTTCTCCTGAATAAGAAATGGCAAAGGCGATATCTCCTGCTCCGAGCGAGGAGGCAGAGGTAATCTGCATATGCGAATCTGCAAAGGCAGTACTGTTCTTGCCAATACGGATGAGCTTCTGGTAAAAATCCTGCGCCACAATCGACGATGTCGCCATCCCATAGAGATCAATGCGGCTCGTGGCTGACAACCATACAATGGCCTGCTCCAGCTTGTCATAATCCAGCAGTCGAGTCGTGTCCGCAATCGATGCAGTATGGTTCGCCTGAATAGCCTGCACGATTCGGGAAAGTGAATTTCCGGCGACAATATCCTGATAGGATTCTTCACCATTACGGTTGGAATGGGACAACTCGGCGGCCAGCTTCATTTTAAAATCGGGATAGCCTTTAAAATGTAGTGATTTGCAAAACCGCGTAACGGTCGCTGCACTCACACCACAACGCTCTGACAGCTCTCGAATACCCAAATGCAGCACATCTTCCGGGGATTGCAGGATGGATTCCGCCAGCTTGCGCTCCTGTACGGGAAGCTGCTCCAGTCTATGGGCTAATGTATGAAGAATGGGGGACATGAGCTGTGCTCCTTTGGCTGTAGAGTGTTTGTGTGAAAATAAGTATCGTATATAAGAAGGATATAAAGAAAAATATTTTCACGTGTATTGTAAAATAATTCTGCTGCTCATGCAAGAGATGTGAGGAGAATTTCTATTAGATTTTGCGAAAAAACAGCCAGCGAAAATTGTAGAAATTATCATACATTAATTTACATATTGCGAGTTTTACTTACAAAACAACCTATTGACTTGTCTCTTCATTGGAGGAGTATAATTGAATAAAGTTCCAGTGAAGGAATTTTTCTAGGAGCTTTGCAGAGGACATCGTTGGGCGGAACGAATAGAATCTCATTCACAAGGAGGAGTTTGCTGTGCAAAGCCAAGTGATTGAAATGATCAGCGCGGTTAAGGAAGATCCTGAACTGGTCGCTAAGCTGGATGGACATTCGGACATTATTCATGATGCGGGACTGGATTCGTTGCAGTTGGTTCATTTCATGCTGCAAGTGGAGGATGCGTTTGATGTGGAGATTGATTTTGATTCCTTTGAGCTAGAGCATTTGAGCTCGGTAGATGCGTTTTGCAGCTACATTCAGGGGATCAGCGATGCGGAACAAGCGCCGCACCTGGAGGGAATGGAGACGGTCTGACGTACAGCTAGGTACATGTGCCTGAAAATCCATTAAACGAGGTGTTAGCATGCAGCCCAAAAGCAATGTGCTGATTGATGAGAAAGCGTTCAAGCTCATCAAGCGTAACCTGAAAAACGCTTCTGTATCTTACCGTAACGCAACACAGGATCCTGCTTTCAAAACGGACATGCCCCAGACGATCGGCATTAAGCTGACCAACCGCTGCAACCTGAGATGTACGCACTGCTTTGAATGGAACGAGGAAGGCTACCATCACCAAATGGATAAAGAAGAACAAAACATGGATCTTGCTCCGGACATGCTCCGGCAGATTTTGAGCGAAACCAAGGAAGCCAAGTCCAGACTGTACATGTGGGGCGGCGAACCGATGTTTCATCGACGTTTTGATGAAATTTTGGACGTGCTGGCGGAAGATCGGCGCGAAATGACCTTTTGTACAAATGGATTACTTATTGATAAATATTTGGACCGGATTTTGGAATTGTCCGAAAATCTGGAATTATTAATAGCGATTGAAGGTTTTGAAAGAGAACACGATCTAATTCGCGGTAAAGGCACCTTTCAAAAAACAATGCGGCAGATGGATAAGCTGATTGAACTGCGCGATCAGGGATTGTACAAGGGACGGGTAACTGTCCATGCGGTCATTAACGATAACATGATCGGACGGATGTACGAATTTCTGCAAATGCTGGAGGACAAAAAGCTGGATCTGGTGCTGCTGACGTTCCCCTGGTACATTTCCAAAGAAACCTCCCTCAAAATGGATGAATATTTTACACGTAATTTTTCTTGGCTCCGACAACTCGAAGAAAAAAATATTAGTAGCTGGCATGCTTTCAAATATAAAATCAACCCGGATAACATCGACCCTCTGATGCAGGAATTGCAGCGGATCAATGAGCGGGTATGGAACATTCGCGTGCGCTATCAGCCCGGTTTGGATTATGAAGAAATTGATAAATTTATACATGGCGAGGAAATGGTCAGCCGTTGTTCCAATCATTGTTTGGCGCTCACCTCCAGAACAGATATTTTACCGGACGGGAAGGTCATGCCTTGTAAATTTTTTAGTGAGTTCACGATTGGAAGCATGCGTGAGCACAGTCTGAAGGAGATATGGAACTCGGATGCGTATGAGAAAACCCGTCAAAAGATTAATCATGAAGGATTGACTCCGGTGTGCTCCAAATGCAGTGTATTGTATCTGCACGGGGCAGGCTCTCTGAAATACATTTAGTTTTCTATGGATGTTGTTTGTTACTGGATGGAAGAGAGAGGGATGATGACAAGACGTGACGACTAAAACGATTAACCTTGTGGAAGCGCTTGCGCATGAACGGGACCATGGAGTCCTGATTTGGCTGTTTAATATCGGTGCAGAGCAAGTGTGGCATCCATCCCCCCGCAAGGGGGGCATGGTAGACCGGGATGAACAGCAGGTCGTAAACCGGATGGAGGAAATGAATCTCCTGCTATGTCGAAGTCAGGATGTCATTGTACTTCGGGAATATCCGGATGAGGCGTTTCTGGACATGCTTCAACGGTTGGGCTTTAGCCTGCCGCGTATTGAGGTGCCAGAGCCTTCTGATCCGCTAACGCCGATTTCAGAGCTGGTGCTGGCGGATGAGGCGCTTTTGGCACGACTGCGCACGGTTGCAAATGCAGGCCACAGCAGCAGCGGAGCCAAAGCGTGGCTCGTCCCCTATGCGGTCACACCGCAGGAGGAAGCGATCGCGGAGCTTTGCGGGCTGGAGCTGATCGGCGCTCCATCCGCGGTCAGTGCTCAGGTGAATGATAAAATATTCAGCCGCCTGACCGCGCAAAAGCTTGGTTTTGCTGTCAGCGAAGGTGCTGTATGTGCAGACGAATCGGAGATCCGCAGGGAGTGTGCCAGACTGGCTGACTTATCGGATGGACCTGTGAAGCTGATTATCAAGCAGCCGCACGGTGCCTCGGGACAAGGCATGTATATGCTGGACGAACTGTCCAAGCTGGACACGCTGCTGAGTGTGATGAGGCGCTTTGGCGGCTCGTCGCCATCATCCGGTGGCTGGCTGGTGGAGCGCTGGCACAATAAGCAGATGGATCTGAACTACCAGCTCTGCATTGACGAGGGCGGTGGTGTGACGATGTTTTCGCTAAAAAGGCAAAACGTGGACGGCACCGTATATATCGGATCTCAAGTGCCGGCTGAGATTGGTGATGCGCTGGAGGAAGAAGTGAGACGCTGCGCCTATCAGCTGGGTACGTATCTCTATTCCATTGGGTATACGGGAATGGCCTCTATTGACGGTTTTGTTGACGAAGAAGGTTTGCTGGTTCCAGTCATTGAGATTAACGGTAGGTTTACGTTGTCTACCTATATTTCGTTTCTGTCATCCGTCCTGGGAGAACAGCACAAAACATTATCCCGTTATTATCGCAACGTTACCGCTACACCTCTCACCTACAGCCGCTTGTGCGGGCTGCTCACGGAGGAAGGCTTGCTCTATACGCCCGAACGTCCAGAAGGGGTGTTTGTGTATACGGCGGGTACATTGTCTGGTATTCCTGTGAAGCGGGGCTATGTGAACCGAATTTTCACACTTATTTTGGCAGACAGCTGGCAGGAAGCTGATGCTTATGCGCACAAATTGGAAGGTATCATTGCTGGATTAGGATGCTCATAAATGGGAGGGAATCAAAAATGAAAACAGATGTATACCATGTAGTACCCTTGCTGGAAAAGATTTTGAAGCTGGCTCCGGGCGAGCTGGAACAGTTGACTCCGGATCAGGATTTGCGAACCTTGGGGCTGAATTCCTTATCCGCTGTGGAATTAATTGTAGAGTTGGAAAATGAGCTTGATATTACGATGGAGGACGACGATCTAGTGCTGGAGCATCTATCTACACTACAAGGCATTGAGCGTCTGCTGGGCAAATATGCATAAGGGCGCTGAAAAGACAAGGTCTATGCAGGAGTCCGATATGGAGACTCTTCATGATTCCGTTGTGGACTATGGTGCAGAAGAAGTGGCAAACGCTCTTCCAGGGAAACATTGTGTATATTCTTCCCTGCGTACCTCATTGCGGAGGTACGGGGTGAACATGGCCGAATCCGAGCTGTTCATGCTGTGTGGGAGTATGTGCGCAGAGTATGGTGGAGATCTGAAACGCTTCGGACCTGAGAAATATCCAGAGCAGCTTCAAGAAATGGCAGCCAGTGGTGGACCTGTTATTCGGGTGGAACCGTGGGTCGCTGGTGTTAGTGATGAAACCGACCTGTTGCGGGTACTCACATCGGGCTACGGTACCATGCTGCATACATCAAGCACCGCCTTAACCTATCACGATGTATATGTGAAAAATTACCCAAGGGGCCACGTGATTGAGTTGTGCGGGTTGGACTTGCAAGAACGGACAGCACAGGTGAATGATAGCTTCCTGCTCGATTCCTCGGGACATGCCATGACTTATGTGGGCTCAGCCCGGCTCGACGATCTGATGCAGGGCATTATTGAGTATGCATGGCTGGTAGAGCAGCCTGCTCCGCTTTCGCCAAGTGAGATGCATGCTGCGTGTGCTCACCATATTCGACAGTATGTGACTGGACACGAAGCCATCTGGAGAGGCGTACCTACGTCTAATGAATCGGTCAGTCAAACGGGGAAAGCTGTTACAGGCAAGCAGGTCAAGCGGGGAGATGAGGGGTACCGGGCATTTGTTGGTGACTTCCGTCTGTTGGCAGACATGGAGGATCAGGATTTTCGGACGTACTGTCATGAAATCTATTACAATCTGCGATTGGGCAGTGCCCTTCATTTGACGGATTATACAGCTGATTATTGCCTGCTACATCAAGCTACGCTGGGGCCACAAACACAGCATGTAATTGAATTGGCACAGGGGCTGTACGCGGATTGGCACAAGCTTAATCTGCATATTTACAAAACAGGGCTTCAACTGCGCAAGCATCGGATGCCTGAGATTACGGAACGAGCTTTGCATTTAATTGAAAGACAGCGGCATATGCTGGAGGAACTGATGATTTTAGCAGAGCAAGCAGCCGAGTAGTCCAAGCATTCGGCCGTATCAGACACGTACATCCAGGTGTCCTGCACAGAGGAAAGAGGAGGGGAATTGATTGCCGTCCATTACATTAAACCAATTGTCGAAAACATTTACGTACTACAAAAAGGAGCCGGGCGTGCGCAAATCGTTGCAAAACTTGTTCAGGCGTGAGCAGCTGACCAAAGAGGCTGTGCAAAATGTCAGCTTTAGCATTGAGGAAGGCGAAATTGTCGGATTTCTCGGTCCAAATGGGGCGGGCAAAACAACGACGCTCAAAATGCTGTCTGGCATTCTCCATCCCACGGACGGGGAGGCATCGGTACTCGGCTTTACCCCGTGGAAACGACAAAAAGAGTTTAAACGTCAGTTTTCCATTGTAATGGGACAGAAAAACCAGCTCTGGTGGGATCTTCCTGCAAGCGAGTCATTCGAGCTGAACAAGCTTATCTATGAAATCGATGAAAACCGTTATAAAGAGGCGCTGGATGAACTGGTCACTCTGCTTGGGGTGGAGGAGCAGCTTCATGTGCAGGTTCGGCGGCTGTCTCTCGGCGAGCGTATGAAAATGGAACTGATCGCCGCGCTGCTGCATCGTCCACGGGTCATTTTGCTGGATGAGCCGACCATCGGACTGGACCTTGTTTCTCAGCGGCGGATTCGAGAGTTTTTCAAAGCCTATAACCGCACGCACCGGACGACCATCCTGCTGACAAGCCACTACATGAAGGATATTGAGGATTTGTGCAGTAGATCCATCATTATCAGTGGGGGCAGATTGGTCTATGACGGAGACTTACACAAGGTGAATGAGGTCATCGGTGCCCGTAAATTACTTAAGGTTCGACTGGAGACCCCTGTATCCAACCTAACGTTGGCGAGCCTCGGCAAACTTCGCTCCAACTCGGAACTGGAGGCGGTTTTTGAGCTGGATGCAGAAGATACCTTGGCTTGGTCCAAAAAGATTTTGGACGCACTGCCTGTCGTTGATTTTACGATTGAGGACGTCCCGCTGGAAGAGGGGATAGCCAATTTGTACGATGGGGGCAGGCTGGCCGATGCGAAATAACAAATATGTGAAGGTACTCCAGCTTGGCATGCAAAACGAAATGGAGTATCGGGCTAATTATTGGCTCCAAATGGC
This sequence comes from Paenibacillus sp. NMA1017, assembly GCF_058895805.1. Taxonomy (NCBI): domain Bacteria; kingdom Bacillati; phylum Bacillota; class Bacilli; order Caryophanales; family Paenibacillaceae; genus Paenibacillus; species Paenibacillus sp. NMA1017. The sequence continues at coordinate 214,296 of NZ_JBZXYR010000005.1, forward strand.
GGGATTTATGCTGCCGATCATGACGCAGATTTTTCTTTGGCTAGCTGTATTTGGTTCTTCGGGACAAGCAAGAGTGGTGGACTATTCTCTGCCGGAAATGCTGGTGTATGTGGTCATGGCAGGAGTAACTGGAAAACTGATTGCTACAGGCTTTGAATACGAAATTGCTACAGATATTAAGGAAGGTGGACTGGCAAAATTCATGGTACAGCCTGTGCATTATTTTGCTTACCGTTTTTGCCGGTTTATTGGAGGCAAAGTCATACAGTCCGCAGTCGTGCTGCTGGCGGCTGCTATTTTGCTGCTATGTCTTAGCCTGGAAGGACAAATCAGCTTCGGGCTATCGTACATCCTGCTTTACATATTGGCGTTGCCGGGAGCACTTGTGCTTAATTTTGTGGTCTATTATGCGCTGAGCGGCATAGCTTTTTGGATGACGGAATCGGCGGGACTTTTTTATACGCTGTCGCTTGTCATTTATGTAGCTAGCGGTACCGTGTTTCCGCTGACGATTTTTGGAGATGCTTTGGCCCGTCTGTTCAGTCTGCTACCGTTCAGCTACACCGTATTTTTTCCGGTGAATGCGTTGACGGGCAAGCTGACTGTGCTGGAAGCCGCTAAAGGCATTGGCGTGCAATGGCTCTGGATTGTAGTGTTGGCGGCTGTATCACGCTGGGTGTGGCAAGCCGGGGTCAAACGCTTTGTCTCGGTGGGGGGTTAACATGAAAAATGTTTTCCGAAACATTAGGCGCTACATCAGACTGTACTGGAAATTTGTCCAGTTTTCCGTCATGTCGCAAATGGAATATCGCACTAATTTTATAAGTGCATGTCTGGTTGAAACAGCTTATTTGTTTATCAAGCTGCTGTACGCATCGCTTCCATACCGCGCCGGGACGGACATTAACGGCTGGTCTCCTGACGCCATGTTGTTATATATCGGCGTGTTTACGATGATGAGCGGATTTTATAGTGGATTGTTCTACAGCAATTTTACAAGCCTGCCTGATAAAATTCGTACCGGCTCACTGGATGTGCTCATGACCAAACCCGTATCGCTGCAATTTATGGTGACACTGCGTCAATTTGAACTGGGCTATACCTTGCCGAATCTGATTGGCGGCGGAATTATGGCGGGGGTCGGCTGGCAGCAACTCGGTTTGCCGTTTAATTTTGAAACCGTTGGAGGGTTCACTGTGCTGCTCGGATGCGGAGTGCTTACGGCATACTCTGTATTTTTGCTCCCCCAACTGCTGGCCTTCTGGATTATCCGCACGAACGGCGTTACGGAGCTGTCCAACAGCATTTTCGAGACAAACTATGTGCCGATGGCCGTGTACAGCAACCTGATTCAGCGTATCGGCTTGTTCGTGCTTCCGGTGTTTGTCATTTGTAATTTCCCGCCCATGTTCATTCTCGGCCAAATGGATACCGGGTTGGTGGTATGGGCATTTCTCGCACCTCTCTGGCTGCTTGCGATCATCCGCCTGATATGGCAGTTTGCTCTACGTGATTATACGAGCGCGAGCCAGTAGCGCTACCGTGTAGTAGGCCAATAATGAAGCAGGAAAGGAAGCGAATCATATGAATGCGAACCCGAATCAGCGTCATTTATATATGGGAACGTTCGAAGCGGAGGTTTACTGGCGGGATGCCCAGTTAGCTTCCCTGCCAGCCCTCCCTGACCGGGCTTCTTCTGCGATTGTAGCAGCCATGGATGAACTGCTGTTCAGCTTTTGCCAGCCGGGAGATGCGTTATTGACCCGTTATGCCATTTCGCCCGTACATCGTCAGTATATCGCGCAGTTGGGCTTTCATCCGGTTGTCAACGAACGGGATTTGACCGATGGCATGGAGCGTGCAGGCAACGTGTCGACCGCATCCGTATTTGAACTGCTGGGCAGTCGCAAGGCCGATGCCGGAGAGGGGTTTCCTCAACTGGAAGGCTGTGTGCTTAGCCCGTTTGCGGGTTTACCGCATGTGGAAGAGGCTGCACGTGCTTGGGGAATAACCCTGCATCAGCCGCCGCTGGAAACGATTCGCAAGGTAAATGCCAAAACGTATTCCTCTGATCTCAAACGCAGCCTTGGTCTGCGCAACCCGGGCTATATTGTGACTTCGTTTGCAGATGTTGCTGAGGCGGGGCGTAAGCTGCTGCGGGATGGAAGCTTTTTAATCAAGGATGATTTTGGCGTATCGGGTAAAGGAAACCTGCACATTACCTCGACACAAATGCTGGACCGAATCGTATCGTATTTACGTGGACAGGAGCGCAAAGGCAAACAGGTGCTTTTCCTTTTGGAGCCTTTTCTGGAGAAAGAACAGGATTTTTCATGCCAATTTACGATTGGTGATGATGGAAGTGTCGAGATCATATCTGTACAATGGCTGGCTAACACACAATTTTCCTATCGGGAATCCTTGTCGCCGGACGGGGCTTTTTTAGAGCGGCTGGAGCGCGAGGGCTATTTTAGCTTAATGCAGGATGTGGGGCGGCAATTGTATCAGGATGGTTATTACGGCGATGTTTGCATCGATTCCATGACACTTCGTGGTGGGAAGCTGGAGCCTATTATCGAAATTAATGCCAGAAAATCGATGAGTTTGATCAAGCATCAGCTCGATACCTTTCTGGCCGGGAAAAATATGCGTGGCACACTGACGAATTATTCGCTGTCCCATGATGGCAGTCTATCCTATGAAGAACTGCTGGAAGGGCTGAAAGGCGAAGGATTGCTGTTCACAGGTGAACGTGAAGAAGGTGTCATGCCTCTGGGTGCCAATACGTTATATGTGAACACAGGTGGACGAGATGGCGAGAACAAGATTGTGGGCCATACAAGTACACCAAGCAGAAATGCAACCGGACGCAGAGGCAGATCATCTGCCAAGCAGGTTCGTGTGAGCGGGATTGGGGCCGGCGATGGCGGATCAGAAGGGAACGGCATGGGTAAGCCGGACTTGAATGGTGAAAAAGGAACCGCTGGAAGCGAACGGGCACGAGGCAAGGGGCGTCTTTATTTGGAACTGGTTGCCGCGAGCGATAAGGAAAAAATGCGATTGACTACAAAGCTGGAGCGTTTTTTGGCAGAGCATCATTTTACAGTGCTGAATTAAACGGGAGGCGTATGAGCATGCGTAGGAGTACGGATAAGCTTATGAAGGTAACGATTTTGTGTTCCGGTTTCGGATTGGGCTTTTATACCCCTGGCTTGTTGTTGCAAGCGGGTCTTCGCAGGCTGGGCGTGGATACGGCGATTCATGTATTTGAAAATGTGCTGCCAGAATCGGCCCGTCTCAAGGTTGATAAAAGCCGCAAAGCTTACCATGACAATTTTGCGGTGGCCTTAATGTCGCAGAAGGTTCCGCAGGATATGCGTAATTCACTGGACCCCGCAGCGATGGAAGTGCTGCTGAACCAATGGATGGAGGAAGATCGGCGGTATTTTATATGCTTATCCGGTCATTGGATGTATGTACTGGAGGAGTATCGCAAGCGCAGAGAACCGGAGTCGGTGCATGTGGACATCGTGTATATGGATTCGACACCTTCTCCTTCCTGGAAAAATCTAGCCAAGCATAACCCGCATTTTGCGGATGGCTGTGGAGAAACAACCTTTTTTGAAAATGACAAGAATAGAGTCAGCCACTATATTGATGTACCGGCCGTGGAGTATGTACCGTTTGAAGCACGGCAATCCCGCTTATTCATACATGGCGGTGGTTGGGGGATGGGCACCTACCGTGACAAGGTTGGGCGGTTGGAAGAAGCGGGCTGGGAGCTGGATCTGCTGTTGTATGATCAGGATCAACCGGATGAACAGCGGGACAGTATACGCTATTTTCAGATGGACCCGCAGTGGAGGACATGGCAGCGAAATGAAGTCGGGGAGCATACATTTCCGCCTTTCGGAGAGGTAAAAAGAGGCGAGAAGACAGTGTACCAGGTCGGACCGGATTACCATAGCATGCTGGACCAAGCATGTCGTGTCCAGGCCATTGTCAGCAAGCCCGGTGGCGGTAGCCTGACCGATTCGTTCGCTACAGCTACTCCGCTTATTATGCTGGAGCCGTTTGGTGTGCATGAGAAGCATAATGCGGATCTGTGGGAACGGCTGGGACTTGGTATGCGGTACGATACGTGGATACAAACCTATGATGGCAGTGCTCAGATACTGGAGGATATGCATCGCAGGATCGTAGAGCTGCGCAGTCGAACGCCGCGTTATATAGAGTCCTATGTGAATAGCATCCAAATGCCGGCAAGCTTCCCGGGAATGGAGCAGGGGTCATGAACGCTGCCGCGGCTGCACAGGAGCCTGCAATGCGAGACATTCGCTTTGGGATCATCGGCTGTTCTGCCATTGCCCCCCGTGCGTTGCTGGAACCGATCCGGCATGTTGCAGGCGCACGCGTGACCGCGCTTGCGAACCGCACGGTTGCCAAGGCAGGAGAAATGGCAGATCGTTTTGGTGTGAGTGTCGTTTATCGGCATGCTGAGGATATGCTAAAGGACCCGGAGATCGACGCTGTATATATTGCGCTCAGCAACGACTTACATGCCGAGTGGATTGGCAAAGCACTACGGGCTCATAAGCATGTGCTGGTGGAAAAGCCGTTGTGCCTGAATACGGCTGATCTGGTTCCCTTGGCAGCGACAGTCGAACAGAGCAGCGCTTACCTGCTGGAGGGAGTCATGGTGCAGCACCATCCTTGGCAGCGTGAGCTGCGAAGGATCGTAGAATCTGAGCGTTATGGTCGCTTATGCTCCATAGAGACGAATCTATGTATTCCGGCAAAAGAAGGACATGCCGACAATTACAGATCTCGCCCGGAGCAGGGTGGGGGATGCTTTTGGGATCTGGGCGTGTACTGGCTCCAGCTGCTTCAAGCCGTCGTTGGATTGGACCAGGCGGAATTCCACAGTCAATCGGATTTCGATGGTCCTCATGGCTGTGACTGGACATTTCGTGCGCAAGCCCGTTATCCGAGCGGATTGAAGGCATCTGCCCTCTTTTCATTTGAGCGCCCTTATCACTGTGCTCATGTACTGACCTTTGATTCGGCAGTAGTCACTTTAAAGGACTGCTTTCGGGCAAATTTAGGCTTTTATAAAATGACACTCAAGACGGAAATAAAGAAGGATATCATGCCGAATATAACGGATGCGGACAGACTGCCTGTGTTATCACAGACATCTTCGCATACCAAAACGGTTTTCGAGCCTATGAACTATTATGTCAATCAGTTGAATGCCTTTTGCAGCATCATCCGGGGAGAAGCGGAGCCCATTCCATTTCGCGAGGCTGCAGAACGCGTCAGACTGCTGGCAGCCATTCATGAAGCAGCACGCTCGGGCGAGACGATCTATGCAGTATGAATATGTTATGTTTTCGAGCAGTGGGAAGCGAATGATGCAAAATACGGAGTATCAAGGCAAAGAGAGGAGGGGAATTCAGTAGATGGATAAAAAGGACGAAGCCTTGCTGGAGCGTTTCGGCGAGCATCATACACCATTTTACTATTATGACGGGGACGCGCTGCATGCCCACGTCAGCTCGTTGCTATCCCGATTGCACCCGGCCGTGCGTGTACATTACGCGCTCAAGGCTAATGGTAACGTAGCCTTGGCTGGGTTGCTGCGCTCGTTAGGTTGTGGGGTTGAGATTGCTTCTGCTGGAGAAATGTTCGTCGCTATGGAGGCCGGGTATGCTGCGAAAGACGTACTTTACGCCGGACCGGGAAAAACAGTAGCCGAGCTGAACGAGGCGGTAGCCTATGGAATCGGCTGTATTCATGTCGAATCGGTGAGGGAGCTGTGTCTGTTGGAGGACATTGCTGCCCAAGCGGGCCAGTTTGTCAGGGCAGCAGTTCGTATCAATCCCGATAACGATCTGTCTGGAGCAACGATTAAAATGGGCGGCGTTCCGCGCCCCTTTGGAGTGGATGAAGGGCAGCTGGATCACTTTTTTAAGGTGCTGGAAGATTGCCCGCATGTCCATTTTCAAGGTATTCAAGTATATACAGGCACGCAAATGCTGAAAGCAGATCAGATCTTAGCTTCGTTTGCGAATACGCTGCAGTTGGCAGAACGGGTACAGGCTCAGTATGGTGTGGCAATGCATACGATCAATTTGGGCGGCGGGTTTGGTGTACCTTATTTTGCTCATGAGCAACCGCTCGATATGGATCACGTCATTGACGGACTGAACGCACTCGCGGAGCAGACTCAAACCCGCATGCCCGGGGTGAAGCTAATCATCGAAAGCGGCAGGTATCTGGTTGCTCAATCGGGCATGTATGTCTGCCGGGCATTGTATACAAAGGAATCCAAGGGGGAGAAGTTTGTCGTCGCTGATGGTGGCATGAATCACTACGCCGCAGCTACTTTTCGAGGACGCCGCATTAGGGACAACTACCCGGTGCGCATTATGCGCAGGCAAGCGGAAGAATCGAAAGAACCCAAAGAACGAGAAGTAGAAGCAACCCTATGGATGGGGCAGAGAGACGCTTCTGCTCAAACGGCTGTTGCTGTCGAACAATCTTTAGAAGAGGTTCCAAACCGAATAGAAGGACCTCTGGAAGAAGCATCTATGGAGTTTGAAACGGTAAGCATTGTCGGTCCGCTTTGTACACCCGAGGATTGTATTGTGAAAAAAGCGCAGCTTCCTCCGATTCACGAGGGTGATTATATTGCTTTTCCGAATGCAGGTGCCTATGGATTAAGCTATAGTCCACTACAATTTCTGGGACATGCTACCCCGGCGGAGCTGCTCGATTTTCGTGGTGAGGTGCATGTCATTCGTGAACACGGTGACCGCGCGGACCTGCTGCATCATCAGCGCATGATTCCGTTGCCTGAGGATGTGCTGTAAGTGAGCATTTTGCATAAGTCCCAAGAGCGTTTTCAAATCAGCAATATATAGATCGAAACGCTTTAGTTCGTCTATATATTGTACTTACGAGTGTTGGGAATCGAATGATGCAAAATGCTGAAGTATGTAAAAAAAACGCCAAACTCATAGGAACCGATACAAAACGGACCTGTGATTTGGCGTTTTTTACATGATGAGTAGGGTAGTATCGACTTAATGTTGCTTGGAGCTGCGCATTTCCTGACGCACAAGCTGCCAAACCATAAAGATCAGTACAGCGACTTGTGGGACAAATGTTTCCCAAGTCGGATACATTCCCAGCCAGCTAATGGACGGAAGCGAGGAGGCAGTGTGCCCCGGAAGCTTGCCGGCCACCTGAAGCGAATGAATACTTTCGCCCAGAAATCGGAATACGAGATAGTAAATCAGTACAGTCGCAGTCAGGAAAAAGGCGCGAATGGGCAATCGTACACTGAACTTAATGATCGCAAACGCTAGAATGACTAGAATAACCGTCGCCGAGCCAATGCCGATCAGCAATTGCGAGGTTTCGATGGCTGGAGCCATACCGACATAAAAGATAGCTGTCTCGGCTCCTTCACGCAGAATTGCGAGCGCAGAAACCGCAAATAGCGACCACAGGCTTCCCCGTGCCAGCGCGTTGCCCACGCTGTTTTCCACAAAGCGGTTCCATGCGGCAGCATTGGACTTGCTATGCAGCCAGCTACCAACGGTCAGCATCAGCACGACCGCCACCAGCCCGGTGACACCTTCCAGCAGCTCACGCATGCTGCCTGATGCGGCAGCTGCCACTAGTGTGGTGAACAGCACCGCCAGAATTCCGCTTAGCACCAGCCCCGTTCCGGCTCCTGCCCATATCCATCGTCCAGCCACGGCTTCGCCGCTTTTTTTGGCATACGCCAGTAGAGCTGCGAGCACGAGGATGGCCTCCAGACCCTCACGCAGCAAAATCAGTGCGGCATCCCACGCAGTGTAAGAACGTTCTTCCGTCAACGGACGGAGCCTGTCCAGCATCTGATCAAGAGTCTGAATGGCTTTGTCCGTATTCGGTGGAGAAGACAGCAGATATCCCGAAGTTTCGGTCATTTCATTTTCAATCGCAGTGTAAGACGTCGGGTCGGAAATTTGTACATGTCCTTCGACGGAAGGCCACAAAGCGATAAATTGCATTACCTTGTCAGCCGCCTGCTCTGTTTGATTAGCTACAGCATCTTGGCGTGCGGATTCGAGCAAGGTGACTGCATCGCCCAAGGAAGCTGCCGAACCATTCGCCGTTCCGGCAGCCGTATTGCCTGCATCTGTTCCTTGGTCTGTGCTCACAGACTTACCCTGACTATAATCAGACAACAGAGTCGTTAACTCCTGCATTTCCTTGAGAGCCTGTTCTTGGCGAATAGGCTCAGCTTGCATGGAGATGCGGATGAGACTGATTTTAGTTTCGAGCGAACTGTATACCGGGAAATTGTCCAAACGGATCGGTGTCTCCACCTGATACCAGTCTTTGACGATTCGATCGTAATCCACCCGAGCAGTAGCCCAATCGCCTTTTTGCATGGCGGCCAGACTGCCCTTCGCCATAGGAAGCAGTTTTTCCGCTGCTTTGGCTCCAGCCGGGGCTGGTTTGTCCCCTTCGGCAGCAGTGACGTACTCATTGACCGAGCGCGCCAGCACGGATAAGGCAGCTTTCGCTGGTTCCCCGCCGCCACTGACGAGTGTCTGCTCCGCATCGATGAGTGCTTGATCTACAGCCGCGATGTGAGCTGAATCTCCGCCATTCGTTTTGGCGGTCTCCCACAGTGTGCGGAATTCTTTCAGATCCTTGGAGGCTTCCGCCCATTGGGCTTGTCCCGCCTCAACCAGTGCTCCGCCCACCACAGGCATCAGCTGATCATTGGTGACAGCTTTGGCATCTGTTTGTGCAAAAGCGACCGACCCGGAGCCGGAAATGAATGGAGTTATGGTCAGTAGCAGAACTGCCACCAGCACAAACACCCATCCCAAGCTTTTATTGCGCCGATTCATATAAATCCCCTTCCTTGCCTGCTGCTAAAATAACGTATCCCCGATGTAGCCGCCTTGCGATACACCCGGGAAGCAGGCGAACACCGCACTGCCTTTGTGTACAATGTATTCGTTCAGCTTGTCGTTGCGTGCAAGCTTCTCCTGAATATGAACGAACTGCTTGAACAGATCACGCTGGTAGCTGATGAACAGCAGCCCGGCATCTAGCTGTCCTGTTTGCTTGTCCAATCCACTTGAATACGAATAAGATCTCCGCAAAATATTAACGCTCCCGTCCCCATGAGCCAAAGCCACATGAGAGGTGGGAGGAGTGACTGGCTTGCCTTCCGGATTTTTGGCCGCCAGATCAAGCTTGTCGAACTCCTTGACCTTGCCGAGTGGGGCCCCGCTGCTGCGATGACGTCCAAAAGTATCCTCCTGGTCGCCCAATGTGGAGCGATCCCACACCTCTACCCGCATGCGTACACGGCGTACAGCCATATAGCTGCCGTCGCCCATCCATGCTGGTCCGTCACTGGTCTGTGTCCACACCAGCCGATTCATCTCGTCTGCCTTGGAGGTGTCCGGGTTCCCCGTACCGTCCTTGAAGCCCAGCAAATTGCGCGGTGTGCTTCCCGCAGGATCAGCTTGTGCTGTCCGCTGGAAGCCTTCCTGCGTCCAGCGAAGCACCGCCGTTCCTCTGGCGATACGCGCCAAATTACGCAGGGCATGGAAAGCGACCTGCAAGTCATCGGCACATACCTGTACTCCGATATCGCCGCCGCACCATTGCTCCTCCAGGGCATCCCCTTGAAAACGGGGCAGCTCACGGAACCCGGCAGGTTTAAGCCCTGCCAGGCCGTATCGTCCGTCAAAAAAGGATGGACCCACACCAAAGGTGATCGTCGTGCGGGATGGCGACAATCCTGCCGCCTCGCCCGTATCAGACGGAGGGAGGTTGAGATTTTCATTATCGTTGCCAATCAGCACGCCAGAAGTCATTGTAGCGCTTGCTTCTGTCCAGGCTTTGAAGAGGCTACGCACCTGTTCCTTATCGCTGGTTGTTAGATCGAAAGCGGCGAAGCAGATGAAATCCTGTGCCGGAGTCACAATACCTGCCTGATGCTTTCCGTAAAAAGGGATTACATCTTTGGTATCCGCATCCGTCATCATGCTTTCGAGACGTTGACCGGCTGACAGCACGGCTCCCACGCCCCCGCCGCCAAGCAGGAGACCTAGTCCACCTACCCCGGCCAGCTTCAATAGGTCTCGACGTGATACGGATTTGCTTTTTCCTGACGACTTATCATCCACTAGCTTCGCATCCTTTTTTACCAGATCGGCCTGTTCATTATGAGATTCCGCATACTGCGGCTTTTCTTGCCCTTTTTGCCGCTTAAAGCCTTTCATATCATTACACTCCTAACAATTTCCCCATTTGGGACAACGGTTCTGCCAAGGCATCGAGGTTTTGGCTCAGCTTTTTAACTTCTTCCGGTTTCAGTTTTGTATACGATACATAGCCTTCTCCGTCCTTAAAAGGAGCCAACTCCTGCTGTAAGGCCGTAAAGCGCTCACCGATTTGTTTTTCCAACGTCGCATCTTTTTGGTTCAGATCTGTTTTCAAAATGTCATATATCTTTTGTGCGCCTTCTACATTGGCAGCAAAATCGTACAAATCCGTATGGGAATATCGTTCCTCTTCACCCGTCACCTTCGAGGTAGAGACTTCATTCAACAACTCGACTGCACCCGTTACCATCAGGCTGGCGTCAATATTAACTGTTTCTACTTTGGCACGCAGCAGCTTGGCATCACTCAGCAGTCGGTCGGAAAACTCGTCCAATCCTTTGGTTGTGTTCTCTTCCCATAATGTTTTTTCAATCCGGTGAAAGCCGCGCCAATCCGCTGCATCCACATCACCGTCACGTGCATCAATATTTGGGTCAAGATCACCCAGCGCTTCTGCAATTGGTTCAATCCGTTCATAGTACATGCGTGCAGGAGCATACAGCGCCTTGGCTTTATCCAGCTCTCCAGCTTTGACCGCGTTCGTGAATTCTTCTGTCTTCTTCACAAACGTATCGCATTGCTCGATGGCATAGGTGCGGTAAGCTGCTACCGCTTGGTCAAAATTGGGAGCAGAAGCGGCAGGAATCGTGGTCTGTGTTGTTGCTCCTGCATCTTTGGTCGTTGCAGCAGGCTGCTGAGTAGCAGTTCCGGTTTGTCCGCAACCTGCGAACAGAATAGAAGAGACCAGCACTCCTGCCGGTACGGCATAACGTAGTTTCATAATCAATGAACACCCTTTCTGGCCAAACTGGCCCTGAACCATAGTCTGTTGCGCGATATCTATATCGAATTTTTATTTTGATAATGATTATCAGTCGCGGTTTTTCTTATCATAAGGCTGGCCCATATGCCTGTCAATACATAATTTAGACACAAAGTTCAATTCATCTTTATGGCTGTAAGTAAGGTGCCTATGCCCATTTTTATCCGCATATTGAACCATACCTGAGCACATGACATAAAATGTGTTGACTGTATCCCTTAACCTTGTTACACCACACAAAACCCGAGCAAGGAGGGGTGAAATTGACGAAGGGTAACGACCACAAAAACAAGTTTTTGTTAACTCACCGTGAACGTGAAGTATTTGAACTGCTCGTGCAGGACAAAACAACACGTGACATCGCCGGACAGCTATTTATTAGCGAAAAAACGGTCCGAAACCATATTTCCAATGTAATGCAGAAACTGAACGTAAAAGGTCGTTCACAGGCGGTCGTGGAATTAATCAGGCTTGGCGAATTGAAAATCTGACCTCTCGTTCCTTGCGGGGTACAAAGTCTTCTCGATGATCCTTCGACAGTGAAGGGTGGTCGGGAAGGCTTTTGTTTTCCAAGATGGATATTATAGGATAGGAGAATGAGAGGTTGCGATGAACGTAAAACAAGCGAGTGTCTTAGAAATAGACATTCGCTTGTTTTGATCATTTGTAGTTTAAAAATCATAATCGAGTAGCTGTTCCTGGCAGTTAGCTATTCTTGATAGCTCCGATTTGGGATAGCCGAGTCGCTTTGTTTTTTCACTGCACATCCAGCAGGAACAATGGATTTTCCCCTTGGAGAATATGCCGTTAAATTTCACAACCCATCCCCATTGTGCTGAAAGACGTTTTTTACGCTGAATAACCCGTTTCCTGTGGTGTCTAAAATAAGCTTGATTACGATTTTTTTGGTTAGGCTTGATTACCATCACGCTCCCTTGGGAAAAGGCTCAGCCCGCAGGAGAAACCAAGGGTATAAGTAATACTTCTACGGGCTGAGCATGATGGTAATCAGATTTAAAGGAAGAGACATGTGGCCACCTGCTTAGAATTAGTTTAAAGGTGAAAGTGAGGAGTGGATATTCATTAAATCAAAGTCAACAATTAATTTTGTTTTTAGCATAAAATCAATGCCTAATATGCCATCAAATCCATATGGTTCTTGAATAGAGCTTAGTTGAATTGGAAATGTATCTAATTGAATATCACCGATTTTCAGATGAGGAATTACCTGCTCGTAGCAAATTTCACTTGTACCGCCCACCCCGTATATCCGCTTTGCTCTCCCATTAATGAAATCAATGTGAATGCCGATTTGGGCAAGTAAATCCGTATCAAACACGGTTGCAGCGCATCCTGTATCGAACAATACGTTTGGTAATAGAACAGTTTGGTCGTGATGTCTCAAAGTTAAGGAAACAATTGGCAAACCATTATAGAGGTTAATCTTCATGTACGCTGTCGTACTCCTGAGAAAAACTCTTCTACAACCTCGACATCGAATCGACTGGTATGAAACACATACAGTTCGCGTGACGGATACAGTTTGTGAAATTGTTTATACCCGCTCCAAGCATCTTTCGGGTTATCGTAATCCTGAATAACCGCCATGTCTTCAAGATTGCGCACGTGATTATTTGAACTGGCTTTTATAGCCTCAATTAACACAAATCGCCTCGGATGTGATTCGGCAATTTCTTCCCATTTCAACGACTTCACCTTGCTCTTTTTGCTTTATTTTATTATAACATAACCGGGGGGACGGCAAGGAACGGAGAACTTAATCTATTATGCCATCCAGAGTCATTCTGAATTTATTTAGTGTGGTCAGTCCCGTAACCCTTTTAAAAAGGATGAAGACTTTTGTTTTGCAGAATAACCACTGAAATATGTGGGAATTTGCGTGTAAATGATGTACTATATAATAGAAGGAAGAAACTACCATTAGAGATCATAGTTCAACTAACAGGAGTGATCATATAGAAGGATGTACCACAAAGTTATACTAAGATAGAAATGCATCTAGTGATAATCTATGAATGAAATACAAATATAACTCCTCTGCAAAAGCAGTATTCAGTATGAAGACAGGATGGAAGATGGATTGAAGAAGAATCACAAGGCAGAAAAAGCTCATTGCTTCAGGTAGTAGGAAGTAGCTTTTGCCTAGAGCTACCTGTGGTATATTCTTGATCGGAGGTGAATGTTAAGACATATGACACCCAACCAACACTTGATGACTTATACGCTGAACAGCGGTATAAAGGGAACTGTCGACCTAACCAGTAAGCAGGTGCAGGAATGGATCAAAGCATATCGAATTGGCAGCAAGTTTGTAACGGTTGTGGGGAAACAGTATTTTGGTTTAAACCCTGAGTTAGTAGCAGATTTCAAGGTACATAATGAATACTCGGAGCAGAGAGAACACATATCCATAATACAGCCTGTAATGGAACGCAAAGCTGTAGAACTGGACCCACTGGTAGAGGCGTACAGCCAGTATAAAACATTAATTCAGGTAGAATGTAAATGTGGTGCTTCCTATATAGAAGAGTCACCTCATAAAAGAACCAAGTGGTCATGCAAGGAGTGTAATAACATTGTGTTCCTGGATCGTAAAAAGGGCATGGTGGATACAGATAAAGGCAAGGCATGGTACATGACCAACAAATACTACGTGGAAAGACAAAGCAACTGACAGATTGTCAGTTGCTTTTCTAACAGACTCGCACGCGTCTTTGTATGCTTGTTTCACCCTATATTAAATCCATACCTGGAAGTGATACTAAATCTTTTGCCAAATAATAAAATTGATGTTTTTTGCGCTTTGTAGTACATTATCAAGTGTATTATAAGGAGGCTTCTCATGTACGGACATAGACAAGATGATACTTTATACATCATGACTTACACATTAAATAGTGGTATCAAGGGCACAGTGCCTTTGTCTAATCAACAGATACAGGAATGGCTTGAGTGTTACAGAATCGGCAAGAAATTTGTAACCGAGATTGGCAAAGAGTACTTTGGACTGCATGCGGAACTAGTAGCTGATTTTAAAGTGCATAATCAGTATTCAAGCTATCAGGAGGTTATTATCCCGATTCAACAGCCGGATACTGGCCTAAAAGAGTTGTCCCAGGCTTACAAATCAACAGAAACCTTAATTAAAGTAGATTGCAAATGTGGTACATCGTATGTAACAGAATCTCCCTTTAAGCGGACCAAGTGGTACTGCACCAAATGCCGGGAGATTGTTTTTCTCGACAACAAAAAGGGAATGGTGGATACTTCCAGAGGTAAGGCCCATTATATGACCAATAAGTATTTTGTGGAACGGGAAACAACTGGCGTATAAGCCGGTTGTTTTTTTGTTCGTAAGGTTTGTTGTATGTCCTGACTTTTCAAAGCCGATTGCGCTATAGTGAAAAAGGGGAAAGATAAAGTTGATATAAACGATAGTCAGGTGGTGAACGTCATCCGGGAAGATCATACGAATGGTGCAAGAAACCGCATGAGCACGAATAATGTGTACATACACGAAACGCTTCATTTGGAACAAATCATAAGTGACCTGCGGGTGATGGGCTATGTGGCTTTTCATCATCATCCGCAAATCACAGGTGGGCTTGAAGAGCTGGAGGCGTTAAAAAAACAGCTACTGTCGTTTTTTCAACAGCATCATGTATTGTGGATTGAGCTTGATCCGCTAACACAATATGTGGTGGTGAACAACATGGGAAAGGCCACAGTGCTGAAACTCATGGGTCGGAAAATGAACCCGCTACGGGATCTAAGAGCAAACGCTGCTTTGGCTGGACAGCCGCTGCATGAGTTGGATCGAGAGATAGAACGGCTCAATCGGCTGGTTCACCTGTTGCGCTACACCCGTTTTTCTTAAGCGACGGGACTAACGTAAAAAAAAGCATTCACGAAGTATGGATGATCCCATGCTGTGAATGCTTTTTGGTATTCTATTTTTTACCGCATAAGATGAGCAAATCTACTGTGACATACGATAAATCTATTTCCTGCACTCGCTGCCAGTCTGCTTCCGTAGCTCCCCACGATAAGGGAGTCATATGGAGCAAAGGCTCCACGAGGTCGGCATTTAACATAAAGCGATAGGTTACTCGTTCGGCGGATAGAAGATTAAATTGATCTTTAAATCGGCTTAATGTATTGTCATTTGAATAAGCTGGCTTTTTCTGTTCATACAAACATCTCAATTCCTGAAGATAATATTGTTCGGGAATGACCTTTAGGACGCAGCCGTCCTTCGAAAGAATCCTTTTAAATTCAGCATAATTAGAAGGGGACAGAATATTGAGTATACCGTCGAATTGTTGATTTGAAAACGGACAATGAGCCAGATCGGCAACACACCAGAGGGTATGAGGATATTTTTTGGATGCGGCCACAATACCTTCTTTAGACAGATCCATACCTACGCTTGTAAGCTCGGTGATTCCCTTCCAGGTTAGCTTATCCTGAATGTGGCTCAAATGAGAGCCTTCCCCGCAACCTGCATCCAGCAAGTAAAGGTGTGATTTTTGATTAAACAGCGGCTTCATAAACCTCATTATAGTGCTGCTTATGGCTTCATTTAAGGGATCGAAAAATCCGCTATTGCAGATCATTCTTCTGGAGGTAAATAGTTGTTTATCATATTTGGTTTTATAGGACCGGGCGGATAAATGTAGATATCCGTATTTTGAAAGATCATAGCAATGCTGATTCGTACATAGGAGGCTTTTACCTTCCACCATACGCATCGGTTGAGAGCATAGAGGACACCTAAAGAGATGTTGATGCTTCCCAATTAGGCCAGCCCTCATCTCGTGTTTATTCCATTTGGACACAGAAAAGCACCCCGTTCATTCGTATTTGGTGAATGAAAAAGGCACAGTCAAATAGACCCAACGCATTTTTCGGAAAAATGGTTGAGTTTTACATGAACTGTACCTCACATTACCGTAAACGAATGAACTGAATAATCATATTGTGCAGCGCTCCTCTAAAAAAATAGAAAGGGCTTTCGCCCTCTCTATTGTAACTTAGTCATAAGAAGTTGTCATGTACTTATACCGATTTCAAAAACTCCACAATCGTCAGCAGACCCTTGTCGAAATTGTCCAAGTTAAAATGCTCGTTTGGCGCATGCAGGTTCTCATCCGGCAAGCCGAAACCCATCAGCACGACTGGGGCAGTCAGCACACGGGAGAAGGTTTCCACGATTGGGATGGAGCCTCCATCTTTGGTAAAGAGGGC
The DNA here is from genome assembly GCF_058895805.1 of Paenibacillus sp. NMA1017. Taxonomy (NCBI): domain Bacteria; kingdom Bacillati; phylum Bacillota; class Bacilli; order Caryophanales; family Paenibacillaceae; genus Paenibacillus; species Paenibacillus sp. NMA1017. Next base: position 230,796 of record NZ_JBZXYR010000005.1, read on the forward strand.
ACGCACACCGTATACCTTCTCAAAAGCATCGGCCGCCGCTTGCAGAAACGCGTGGGACGGGTCGATGTTAAAGGCGTTCGCTTTTTCACCCTGTTGAATATCCAGAGTAGCTCCAACTTGAACATGAGCGCGTAAATGGCGCTCGATTTTGTCCAGAATGTCTTGCGGATTCTGGTTAGCCACCAAGCGGCATGTGATTTTAGCGTGAGCTTCCTTCGGAATGACCGTTTTCGTGCCTTCCCCTTGGAAGCCGCCGTATACGCCGTTCAGTTCCAGTGTCGGACGAGCCCCCACACGCTCAACGAAGCTGAATCCTTCTTCGCCATAGAGGGAATCAAGTGCAAGGTCTTGTTGCAGCTTGCTCTCATTGAAGCCTTGCTTCACGAATTCTTCTCTCATCTCTGCAGATAATGGAGCAACATCGTCGTAGAATCCTTCGACGCTTACGCCGCCTTTGTCGTCATGCAGGGTTGCCAGCAAGGACACCAGAGCATGCAGGGCATTCGGCACGCCGCCACCGAAAGAACCGGAATGTAGATCTGTGTTCGCCGTGTGAATGGCGACTTCCAGTGAACATAGTCCACGCAAACCTGTGCAAATGGCAGGCTTCCCTTTTTCGATCAAGGAAGTGTCGGACACCAGTACAGCATCCGCTGCCAGACGTTCAGCTCCGGTTTGCAAAAACTCAAGCAGGTTCGGACTGGACACTTCTTCCTCGCCTTCAATGCAAAATTTGATGTTCAGCGGCAATTTGCCTTCCTGCTTCAAAATGGCCTCAACTGCCTTAATGTGCAAGAAAACCTGTCCTTTATCATCTGTCGCTCCGCGCGCATACAACTTTCCATCACGGATGGATGGCTCAAACGGTGGGGTTTCCCACAGGTGAAGCGGGTCTACGGGTTGTACATCATAGTGTCCATACACGAGGATCGTTGGTTTACCAGGTGCGTGCAAATGATCCGCATATACCAGTGGGTGCCCTTTGGTTGGAATGATTTCAACGTTTTCCAGACCGGCAGCAGTCAGTTTGGCAGCCAGCCAATCAGCTGCTTGGTTAATGTCCTTTTTGTGTTCCGATAATGCTGAGATACTCGGAATGGACAACCACTCCTGTAACTCGCCCAGTTGTTGCTCTCTGGCTTTTTCAAAATATTCAGAATAACTCATAAACTATGTATCCTCCTTTTTCAATGTAAATCGTGTGAATGTTGCGCTATCCTCCGAACCGAGGTCGTGGACGATATGTCTAGTTTACTACGTTTTGTGCTGAACGAAAAATAGGGAGATAAAAAAACGATTCTACCCAGGTCTGTCCAGACCTGAGCAGAATCGCTCTTAACCAAGCATATGGATGCACTTATGCGCGAATGTCCAGTTGACCCCCGAGATGAGGCTGTACGCTTTTTTCCATCATCTGCACTAAAGCCTGTCCTTGTTCACTAGCCTGATCTTTAGCCATACTTAATACCTTCACACTTACGGCTTGGGCCAAGCTGGCCTGACTCATACCTGTTGATAATGCTGCGATATCCATGTTCCAACCCTCCTTCATGGTGAAGACTCTTTCTCTGTATTTATCGGTTGGAACGGTTATTTTGTTTCATCCAATTGAAATTGTGTCAGTAAATCTTGAAGCTGCTCTGCCAGACGGGTCAAATCTGCGGCAGACGAACCGATCTCTTCCATGGAGGCGAGCTGTTCCTCTGCGGCTGCGGACACGGTCTCCGTATGGGATGCCGCTTCTTCAGCGATGCGTGTAATTTCCTCCATGCTGCTGACGACTGTACTCGTTCCATCTGCGACTCCCGCGGTAGAAGCTGCGACGTTATCAAGCTGCTTCGCTGATTTGGCTACCGCTCTACGGATGCGGGAGAAGGAGCGACCGGATAGGTCAATGGAATTGATGCCTTCACTTACGCGTTCCTTGGCGGATTCCATAGCGATCAGGGCTTCGGATACACCGCTCTGTATCCCTTGAATCTGTTCACGAATTTGTTGTGCGGAATGAGCTGAGTTTTCAGCCAGCTTGCGGACCTCTGTGGCCACGACAGCAAAACCTTTGCCATGCTCCCCTGCGCGTGCCGCTTCAATAGAAGCGTTCAATGCGAGCAGATTAGTCTGGCTGGCGATTTCCGTAATGACAGTGACAATCGTTCCGATTCGTCCAGATCGGTCATTCAAAGCACCGATAATGGTGTCCAGTTCTTCCACGGTAGTGCGAATGCCATCAATGGAAACGACGCTGTTGCCGATATGCTCACTGCCTGCATCCGATGCCTGAATGGCCTGTGCGGAGTAAGTAGTCATTTCAGCCATAGTTTCGGTCATAGCGGTGATGTCTGTTGCCATGCCGCTAACCCGTGTCTGATTAGCTTTAGCACTGCCCACTTGGCGTTCGCTGCCTGCAGCCACATCTTGAATGGCTATGGTCACATGCTCGATAGCCCGGGTCGTTTGTTCTGCACCTGCTGCAAGCTCTTGCGAGGATGCCGACAAATTGCCTGTCATCGCTTGAATTTCTCTAATCATGTTACGCAGGTTATCTACCATTTGTTGAAAATATCTTGATAATTCACCAATTTCATCTGTGCTGGTCGTAGCCACGTTAATCGAAAGATTACCTTCGCTGATGGCATCCATAGAATTACGCAATCTATGGATGGGCTTAAGTATACTGCTGATTAGCCACATTGCGAGCACACCAATGATGATGGCTGCAATCACCAACACTACGATCGTCGTGATAAGAATCGGTTGGGCGGAGGCACTGGTTTCTGCTTTATCCATGGTTCCGGCAATTTTCCAGCCTGTCAGCGCATTGGTTTTGAAAATCAGGTGTTTATCTACGCCATTAAGATCGTAATTAAAGCTGCCTTCCTTAGAGTCAAACAGTTTGGGTATCGTTTCTCCCATTTTGGTACTTCCGCTGACTTCTGTCGGGTGGGTAACGATACGTTTGGTACCATCTAATATCATAATATAGCCATTTTGTCCGATTTTTAAATTTGTGATTTCTTTCAAATTTTTCAGATTCAGGGAAAGACCGAGAACACCGCTGTTGTCGGGAAGTGTACGTGAAATATACACAACGGGGATCTTAGCCGTATTGAGTCCGACAGGGCTGATTACGGTTTGACCGGGTTTCTCCATGGCCTGTTTGTACCACGGACGCTCACGAGGATCGTTTGTGGAGCCTACGGCTTTGCCAATAATAAGCTTACCTTCGGGAGTTCCTACAAACATATCAACAGCTTCCGCGTGCATTTTCAAATAAACTTGTAATCTTTTTAGAATGGCATCATCTGCTTCAGCACTGTTATCACTAGCCGTCATCGTTGTAGAGTAATATTCGAGATCCGCGATTTTGGCTTGAATCGTTTGAGTAACTGCGCGATCGGATGCGGTAACGCTAGTCGTCGCACTATCAAGTAATTGGCGGTCCGTCTGGTTATATGCTGCTTGATAAGAAAAAGAACTTACAATAATGCTTGGAACAAGCATGACCAGTAGAAATGCTGCTGTCAATTTCTTGCGTAGTGTTAATGTTTTGAGTCGTCTCAGTTGTTTCATCGAACCCCTGCTTTCTATCTACATATTCATTTCTAATATTTATATCATATGTATTTACTATCGGTTTTTTTGAGCTGAATTGATAGATTTATTACTAATTTGTCCAATACGCTAAAGAATTTCTTGCATAGCATGGAGTATCTTGCAATTTGGAGGGATAAGGTATGGGTTTTTTTCTGGATATGAGAAGTTCCACCAATTCATCAAAAACAGGTGAGGGTCCCGATATACAGCTGGGTCTTATACCGGAACGGTTCGGTTTGATCACCCTGCGAACCTTTCTTGTGCCGAGTCCGATTGTAACTTTTAGTGGTTCCATTGGTCTGATCGGTGAGCTTGGGGATACGTATGCGGTTGAAATCGTGCGTGGAGCCGACTATGATCCGAGCGAGGTAGTCTACCGCGCCGAGGGGGTATTGGGCGTGACTGGATCTAATGAAACGCAAGCTTTTAATGCACAGGATCTGTCCGCTCCCTGGGCAATACAAACAGTATATTCTTCTTATATTTCTGGTGTATCGACTACTGTTCGTAATGGTCCAGAGGTATTCACGGGCATCGCTTCGACTCCGTTTTTGTAAATATATCAGGTGAATATTTCTTTCGTAAATGCTCGCTGCCTGTTCGTGATTCTCTAGGATAGGCCGCTGCGCCCAAGCTTAACTAGCCACGAGCATAGACAGGCATCTGCCGCAGACTCGTGGCTATAGTTCTCAACAACACCCAGAGCATAAATGGCCTAGTTGTTGTAATTTCCTTTATGAGCGTGTTCTACAGAGTTGATTGTGCTTCTCGGATTCTATTTCTTTAGAATCTCTCGCAAATACACTGTCAACTCATCTGCTGCTTTGGCATGGGCGGAGAGTCCGGGATGGCTGCGAGATCCTATCGTTTCTTCCGTCGTGTTAGGCAGCTGGAATACGGACACATTCCGATCCCTCGTTCTTTTCTTGTATGCGTCTACCGCTCGGTAGATTGAGGGCATCATCGGAGTACCCAGCATCCCATAGGCCCACACAATATGGGCAGCAGGATTGCAGGTCCGAAGTTTGACAAGAAAACATTCGATAGCGCTTTCAAAAGCTTGTAAATCTTCTTCATTAAATGTGCCGTCCTCGTTCAGGCGTTGCTTGTACACTTTTCCGCTTGCCGGGTCCGTCCATGCAGGAGAATAAAAGGCTCCCCCGTCATTAGTCCCCAAATTCACTATGACCACGTCCGGTTGCCATGTGGTAAAATCATGATCTGCAAATGCCCCTAATGCTTCATTTCTCTCTCCGGTGAGTACACCACATACCTGCTCATAATATGCCGGTATGTTCGCATGCGGATTATTATCCCAGCTTGTCAGGACACCCCATCCGCTTTGTGATAACACTCGGTAATCCGCATTCAGTGCTTCGGCTGTTATGGCTGTATAATTGCGTAGTGCTGTGAACAGCATGGGGACCCAGTCTGTCTCCTCCTTCGCTCCAATCGTTCCTTCTCCCGAGGTAATGCTATCACCGATAAATTCCACCTTGAGGGGCTTATCAGTAACTGGCAGCAATTCCCCGTCAACCTTCAGGGCATGGATTTGCAACAAGCAGCGCGAGTCCGAACTCATAGGCTGGACATCCTTGACCACACGGACATTTTTGACCGTATCAGGGTTCAACCCTCTCAAAACACAGATCCAATGTCGTCCTGCGGTCACCATCAGGCGACTCATCGGAACACCATTGATGACAATACTGATCCAGGGTTCATACACCTGGTAATCGGCCCCAATTTCAATCCACAGCTCTGAGCCTTTGATGTTCAATTCAATGCCACTGCCTGTCCAAAACAGAGTAAGAGGTGAACGTGTTTGCGTAGTTCGACCATGAACCTTTATATGCTTTGCTTTTGTAAGTGGGTATGTCTTCAATCTCTTGTTATGTGACATTTCAACATCCTCCTCATGATTTCTAAATGAATGCTAGTTTCTGTAATATTGTAAAAGAAGTGACAGGGAATCTCAAATTCTATTTCTAAACAAGCAAGAGTCCAAGGTTTTATATGGATTATTCTTTTTGATCACGGACTTAGAACCACATATGATATCAAAAAGACACCAGCAAAATTGAAATTTGCTGGTGCCTTTTCGATATACGGAGCAAAGATTACTTGCTAAGTATATTTTTTCACAAATATTCTTCTAGCTATTAATTTGCTTTGCCGAACATGACGATATTAATCGCCTTGCCGAAGTCTATGCCTACTTTGCCAGTGAGTTCTGCTGTTTTTTGGGCTAACACGACTGCATTGACACCACAAGAGAACAGCGCAATATCAAAGTCATCTTTGTGTGCTGCGATCCATTGGAGTGTTTCAGGCATTTGTTCATATTGATGAAATGCCAGTGTGTGGGCGATATGCAGCTTGTACGGATCGGCCTCAAGAACAGGCTTTACTTCAGCGGCCGTCCGGGTGACCAGCAGAATGCGTCGATTTTTCAGCATGTCCCAGAAAGCGGGTGTCCCAGCCAAATACCGATTCAGACATGCGTGGCAGGTCAGCGCGGGAGAAAGAGCATAGTGAGCAAAGACCTGATCGGTCAGCTCCCGCTTCATATAGGATGGTGCTTTAATAGATTCGTCATCATATGGCAAAATGCCAGCAATGCTGGCTTTGCTCACTGCCTCAGCCACCGCGTCCCGTAGTTCCGTATTTGGTAGAAACAGTCCCTTTTGACCGAGATTGGCTTTGACCGCCCAACGTTCCTGTAATACCTTTTCCATCGGCCAGACGGTATCCTGCGCCAACACCAAATTTTCACCATCTCCAATACGAATGAGCGAAAAGGACTGGTGCTGATCGAGTGCCAGCTTCAAGCGTTGCAGTACCTCGTCAATCTCCAGATACTTTGGATTCGTCATATCATGTTTCCTCCCTGTCGTTCCTGCTTGTTCAACTTTTCAGATGGAGTAAAAAACTTTGTATTCTATCATATGTCGAAAGTGAAAAGGTTTTTGTATGAACGGCTATTCTTTTTGGATTCTACCTATTTTTACAAGATTCGTTGCATCTGTACGTGCCGTTTCAGGAGTGTCTTCATAACTTGAGAGAAGACGGTTGAAGGGGAGGAAGATCAATGAATCGCAAGATTGTAATTGAAATTAATTTTAATAACTATGGGATGAATCCCAACCGCCTGACACGTGAGTGGATCAGCGAGCGACTGGATATATTCAGAACCTTTACGCTGCGTAGTTTACTCAGTCAGACAAATGCGGATTTCCTATCTGTCGTCAAGCTGGCGGGTGGATGCAGTGACATCGTGGAAGAGGAGCTGGCCCGACATGAGCCTATTCCCGACCACATCCGTTTCGGTACGAGCATCGAAAGTAAACGTCGTATCAATGCGCACATCGAAGGCGCGGACGAACTGCTCATTGCTCGAATAGATTCCGACGATTTGTATCACCAGTCATTTGTACAACAGTTGCATGATTACAAGTTTCAACCGGAGACGGTTGCGCTGGTGAACCAGCTGGGTTACCTGTGGGATGCGGTTGAGGGGCAGATGGCACCGGTGTTTCACCGTTCGCCTTCTTTTTATGTGTTTCGCTATCAAGTGGAGGATTTTCTGAATGATTATCGTATCGTCATTCCTGGAAAAGGCACGCACGGATATGTAACGGAGCTGCCGCATGAGGTCATTCCGCTTCGCAACTATGTGAACGTCATTCACGCCGCCAATACTTCGGTGAAAAAAGTGCCAGCGAAGGATCGGCTGTCAGAGAATGAAATGAATGCTGTGCTGGCTGAATTTCTGGGAACAGGCATTGCCAATTCGTAACGGTCAGGAGGAGATTATATTGTTCAAAGGAAAAAAACTGCTGGTGACCGGAGGAACGGGATCTTGGGGGCAACGCCTAACGGCTGAATTGCTGAAGGAGGGACCGGCGGAAATTCGTATTTTCTCACGCGGTGAATTTGCACAGATTGCCATGCAGCGGCAGTTTCAATCTGATCCTCGCCTGAATTTCATGATTGGAGATATTCGAGATCTTCAGGCATTGCAGGAGGCATGTCGCGGAGTGGACTATGTATTCCATTTGGCGGCATTAAAGCATGTCCCCGTGTGTGAGAGACAGCCGGAAGAGGCTTTCAAGACGAACGTACACGGTACGGAAAACGTGATCCGGGCCAGCATTGAGCAGGGAGTCGCCAAGGTAATTGATGTCTCTACAGACAAGGCGGTAGATCCGGTGAATGTATATGGCATGACGAAGGCGATCGGTGAAAGACTGATGATCCGCGCCAACACTTTAAGTGAGCGTACTCGCTTTGTGTGTATTCGCGGCGGCAACGTGTTGGGAACGAGTGGAAGTGTCGTGCCCCTGTTCAAGCGCCAAATCGCAGAAGGACAGGATTTAACGCTGACGAGCCCAGATATGACACGCTTTTTCCTCACGCTCGGAGAGGCGATTGGCTTGCTGCTGAAGGCTTCTGTCACGGCGATTGGGGGAGAGACGCTAGTGATGAAAATGAAGGGCTGCAATATTGCAGATCTGGCAGAAGTGATGAAAGAACAGGCAGGTGAGCCTACGTTGAAAGTGAAGGAGATTGGTATACGTGGTGGGGAAAAGCTGCATGAGGTGCTGATTTCACCCTATGAGGTGCCGCACACGTATCGCTATGATGATCGTTATTTTGTTATTCTTCCCCAGCAAGCAGACGAGCGCTTATTGAGCCAATATGGTGGATTGGAACGAGTGAGCTTTGATCAATATCGCTCGGACGATGAGTTAATGGATCGCGCTGGAATTGCTGAGCTACTGCGAGGCATGGAGTAACGATGAAAGAGGTGGGTATTTTGCAGCTTATGGAAAAAATAACTAAAGGAACTGTAAAGGTTGCGGTCATCGGCCTCGGTTATGTAGGACTGCCCATGGCAGTGGAAATGGCAAGGGCTGGTTATGATGTATATGGTGTGGATTCCGATCCCGTCAAAGTAGCCAAGCTGCTTCAAGGAAAATCGTACATTATAGACATTGGCGATAATGCATTGGAAGGTCTGATCGGGCAGCAATTGCATCCGGTTACGGATATCAAGGTGCTGGAGCATGCGGATGTCGTTGTAATCTGCGTGCCTACGCCACTGACGGACGGACACCAGCCGGATACGTCCTATATTGAAACGGCTATTGATCAGGCCATACCTCATTTGCGCAGACAAACACTGTTGATTCTGGAAAGCACCACCTATCCCGGAACGACTGAGGAATTGATTCGTCCGGTGATAGAGCAGCGCAGGGGCTGGACAGTAGGTAAGGATTTTTATGTGTGCTTTTCACCGGAGCGTGTTGATCCGGGCAGCGTTCATTTTAACATTCGCAACACACCCAAGGTGATCGGTGGCTGCACGCCGGATTGTCTGGCAGCGGGAGCAGGTTTTTATGGGTCCTTTTTGGATCAGATTGTTCCGGTCAGTTCGACAACCGTGGCGGAAGCCGCCAAGCTGTTCGAGAATACGTTTCGCAGTGTCAACATTGGAATGGTCAATGAGCTGACTGCTGCCTGTGAGAAAATTGGCATCAATATATGGGAGGTACTGGATGCAGCGGCAACCAAGCCATTCGGCTATATGCCTTTTTATCCGGGACCTGGCATCGGGGGGCACTGTATCCCGGTTGATCCGCTATACTTGTCATGGAAATCCGAGCAGCATGGTTTTCCACTGGAATTCGTGGACTTGGCAGATCGCATGAATCGGCGTATGCCGCTGTATATCGCGGAGCGAGTTGAAGCTATGCTTGCTCAGGAAGGTAAAGCCGTAAACAAGGCCAAAATCATTCTGGCAGGTGTGGCCTACAAAAAGGACATTGATGATGTTCGGGAATCCCCAGCTCTTGTCCTGTTTGAGCATCTAATAAAAATGGGAGCTTCGGTGAGCTTCACCGACCCGTATGTATCGAGCTTTAAGCTGAACGGTGAAGCAATCCCATCTCGAACGGCAAATGCCCAGCTATGGGAAAGTGCAGATATCGTAGTCATCACGACAGACCATTCTGTGGTGGATTACCAACAACTGGTCGACCATGCCCCGCTGGTCTTCGATACACGTAATGCGACTGCACATTGTACAGGTGGACATGTCGTGATCTTGGGGCATCCCGGTGATGGAGGGGGCGCCGCTGTTGGCTAACCGTGATCAGGTAAACGAACGTTATTACGGGCAAATCAATTCGGAGGAGTCCCATGAAGCCACCCGCAATAGAATTCACTGGATTTGCCGCCATGTACAGGGCCATACCGTGCTGGATGTTGGGTGCAGTCAGGGCATAACATCCATTTTGCTCGGGCGGGAAGGATTTGAGGTAACGGCCATTGATTTGGAAGAGGGCAGCATTTCTTATGCAAAAAAAGAACTTCGTCAGGAATCCGCACCCGTCCGGGGAAGAGTCCACTTTCAGTTAAAGGACATTTCACAATTTGAGCGTCCTCCCGGTGGATTTGACACCATTATTTTAGGGGAGATTTTGGAACATTTTGCGCATCCCGATACCCTGCTGGCTCATGCTTATCGTTTGTTGAATAAAAAGGGAACGCTCGTCCTATCTGTACCTTATGGATACCATCCGTTTCATGATCACAAGCGGACTTACTATGCCGGGAGCCTCTCCCGTGTATTGTATCCTTATTTTGATGAACAAGCGCTGGAGGTGCATCACAAATATTTGTGCTTTGCAGGCCACAAGAAGTCGAAAGAACTGCGTAAGGCCAAACCAGAGGCAGAGCATCTGAATGAGTGGATGAAACTGGACGAGGAGCAGTTTCGACTGGTGGAGCAGCAGCATGTTCGCAAAATGAATCAGCGAAAGGCCGCACTCGACAAGGCGGTACAGCGAATCCGGCATATGGAGGAACAACTTTTGTCGATGGAAAGGTATGCACGTGTCGAACAGCTAGACAAGAGGCAGGCTGAAAGGAGAGGTGCATATACTGATGGCGAGTCTACCGGAAAAACGACGGCAGATTCAGCCAAAGGTAAAGGGGATGACGTGAAGTCATGACTGAGCATCCAATGACTATCAGCTTGTGCATGATCGTAAAAAACGAGGAGCAGACACTGGCCCGCTGTCTGGATTCGGTCGCAGACCTGATGGATGAAATCATCATTGTGGACACGGGATCGACGGATCAGACGAAGACGATAGCAGCCCGATATACGGATCGGCTATATACGTTTGAATGGAGGGATGATTTTGCAGCCGCCCGTAATGAATCGTTTGACAAGGCGACGTGTTCCTACATTATGTGGCTGGATGCGGACGATGTGCTGCTGGAGCCGGACCGTAAGCGCCTGCGTGCCTTGAAGAGGCGTTTGTCTATGGATATCGACGCAGTGGTAATGCCACTTCATTTGGCAGAGGGGGAGCAGGGTGAACTGTTGTTCACCTCACGCCGTATCCGTCTCGTGAAGCGTGAGCGACAATACCGCTGGGAAGGGCGTCTACATGAGGATCTGGTGATACCTCAGGGACAAATCGTGCATTCGGATGTGGCAGTAACTCACCGCCGAATGCACGACCACACGCTCCGTAACCAACGTATTCTCGCCCGGTGGATCAGCGAAAGCGGCAAGCTGGAGGGGCGTCTGCTGTATTTGCACGCCAATGAATGTTTTGACCGTAAAGAATATGCCGAGGCGGCAGAGGCGTTCAGCCATCTGTTGGAGGAGCCGAGCGGCTACCGTGAGGATCGGATTACCGCTTGTGCGCGGTCGGCGGAATGCTATCTTCACCTCGGGAAGCCGGAGCAACAGCTGGATAGTCTGTTACGCTCCTTTCGATACGGTGTACCGCAATCAGACTTGTGCTGCATGATCGGTGACTGGTTTTTCACAAGAAACGAATGGAGCACTGCTGCATACTGGTACGAAAAGGCATTGGAGCAACAGCATCACCTTCCGGGTATGCGACCTGTTCCACTACCATGCTACTCCTGGTTACCTTATGTGCGGCTTAGCCATTGCTATGCCCATGTAGGTAAGCTGGACGCTTCGTATGAGCATAACCAAACCGCTTTACGCTATTTACCTGATGACCCGCATTTGCTGGATAATGCACGCAAGCTCAGGGAGGCTATATCCAACTCCCCACCCTCAGCCCGTTCCTCAAAATAGTTCAAGCTGTTCCGGCCCATTATCCTCTTCGGGTGGCTTGCGAGGGGGAAAAGGTTTAGGTTGCATGCCAAGCATGGTCATGAGCTGCTTGGCGTTAGCAGCGGCGTCTCCACCTGAGTTGTTGTTGAAAATAACACACACCTCACAGCTTTGCTGCTCCAGCTTCAGCAATCTGTCTCTCCATTCGGTCAATTCTTGTTCATTATACCGATACAGATAACGAACCTCCCGCCAATTCGGCGCGGAGCTTTGATTCCAGCCCGATATGTTCCGCCCGTGGAGACGTACGACTGTCAGATCACCGTCTGTAGCCAACGGCACAATGGGAACCGACCCTGGTCCTGCCTGCGGCTCGTCGCATACGCTGTGTATCCAGCCTTCTTCACGCATGAATGCCAGCGTTTGTTTCCGAAAATCGGGTGTGAACCAGCTTTGATGTCTGAATTCAAGTACGGATGGGACCTCGCCCATCCTTTTTTTCGTGTCTCGCAGTACAGCGACATTCTCACGTGTACAGTCGAACCAAGGCGGGTACTGAAACAGTACGGCTTTGAGCTTGTCCGCTTCGCGAAGAGGCTGTATGGATGCATGCAGTGCTTCGTACATGGCATCTATTGTTTTGAAGTAAGGCTGCTTGCCGCGGGTATGTCCAGTCATGCCTTGATAGGCTTTGACGAGAAATGAAAAAGAGTCAGGGGTTTCCGCCGCCCAGCGTGCCATACGATCTGTGGGCTGCACCGCATAGAAAGAACTATCCATCTCCACTACCGGAAAATGGCTTCCATAGACGCTTAGTTTTTGGTTAGCTTTGGTGCCCGTTGGATACAAGTCATCATGATCGCCCCAACCCGTAAGTCCAATTTGAATCATAACTTCCCCGCTCCTTTCTCTTATGAATACTTCTAAAGGCGTTCCCATGAATCATTTTAATGATAAAATGGGGTGAATCACATGAAGTTGGTATGAAGTTCCTATGAATATTTAAGCTCAAATAACGGTTATTGTAACATGTTTTGTTGTTCAGGATTTTGTAAAATCCTTATTCGTAATGCTTTTGAGTTTCCAGTTTGAAAAAGCTAATATAGTATGTAATAGAGCGAAATGAGTTCATGGAGGAGAAACGATATGGCAGAATGGTACGAGCAAAGCTTTGGGGAAGATTATTTATTGGTATACAAGCATCGCGACTTTCAGGGAGCCTATCAGGAAGTGCAAAAAATGATCTCCTGGCTCAAATTACCGCAAGGCTCCAGCGTATTGGATTTATGCTGTGGGATGGGACGTCATTCGCTTGCGCTCGCAGATGCAGGTTATAAGGTGACAGGTGTGGACCTTTCTAATGTGCTGCTGAGAGAGGCTCGTGCAGCTGATTCCGAAGGGCGGGTAAGTTGGCATCAAGGGGATATGAGAGAGGTGCCGCTGGATGAAAGCTATGACGCGGTGATGAATTTGTTCACCTCCTTCGGTTATTTTGAAAAGGATGAGGAGCAGCTTAAAGTACTAAAGGAAATATATCGGCTGTTGAAGCCGGGAGGACGCTTTATCATAGATTATTTGAACCCTGCTTATGTAACCGCTCATTTGGTACCGCATTCGTCACGGGAGGATGAAGGTAATTGGATTGAGGAGCATCGGGTCATTGAAGATGGCTTTGTGAAAAAACAAATTGCGATTCGGTCAGCTGCATCCGTTACGGGCACTGAAGCAGCCTCTGCTCCGGGAACGACTCCTACTGAGGGAGAAGCTGCGCGCGTGTATCATGAACGAGTGAAGCTATATCCATATGAAAAGTTTCGTGGATTGCTAGAGCAAGCCGGACTATCCGTAGAGCAGGTACACGGAAGTTATAATGAAGATCAATATATCGAAGATGCTTCGCCTCGAATGATTTTTGTCGGCGTGCGGGCTTGAAACAGAAAGGCGGATGGAAGCCATGAAATTGCCAGAGCTTACACCGTGTGAGCGAATAGACGGAGGCTTTCAGGTCAAAATATCCATGTCCTTTCCGCTGCGCTGGGTGAATAGCTATGTACTCAAGGGACAGCACGGTTTTACGATTGTAGACCCGGGACCGCGCAATATGGATACCGAGGCAGAATGGACGCATGTCTTCCAACAGCTGGGGATGTCCTTTGGGGATATTTCGGACATTGTGGTCACTCATCATCACCCCGATCATTACGGATTGGCGGGCTGGATGCAGCAGCAAAGTCAGGCTCGTGTACATATGTCAGCTCGAAGCCATAAGGAAGCGATGATGATGTGGGACGCTCCAGAATCGACGGTCGCTATGGAGAACAGGCTTCCCAGCTTTTTTGTCCAGCATGGCTTTCCTTTGGAGCAAGTGTCGGCCTTGGAATTACATATGCGGCAGGCTTATTTGCAAGTAAATCCACAACCTGAGATTACTGTTATTCCTACCGGAATGGACACTCGTCTGGAATGGGGTGGACGCAGTTGGCTACCCGTTGAGACAGGAGGGCATGCGCCCGGACATGTGTCCTTATATGACCCGAATAGCGGCGTTATCCTCTGCGGTGACGCAGTTTTGCCGCAGATTTCTCCTAATATCAGTCTGCTGCCAGGCAGTGATATCCAGCCGTTGAAGTCTTATGTAGACGGCTTGCAGCGTCTAGGCGAGCTGGAGGTAGCGTGGGCCTATCCGGGGCACCGCAATCCGTTTGGTTATTTTCGGGAGCGGACGCAAGGGTTGCTGGCGCATCATGAAGAACGGCTGGAGAAATTCCAGCAGCTGATCCAACCGGAGGGCAGCACAGCCTATGAGCTGTGCATTGCCATGTTCGGTGGTAAGCTGGGTATTCACCAGCTAAGGTTTGCCATGTCCGAGACGCTGGCTCATCTGGTGGAGCTGGTGCGCCGTGAACGGGTATCTATGAGCGAGACGGACCCCATCACGCGCTTCTATCCCCTTTGCCGTCAATAGTCGCGGAAAGTTACCCAACAAGTGACATGACGAAGCAACATGACAAGCGGCATGCATGCCAGAAAAGAGGATTTTATGAATTTGCTGCTGCTGGGAGCTACCGGACGCGTAGGACGGTATATATTAGCTTATGCATTAGCGGACGGTCATACCGTTACGGTCCTTGTTCGTTCACCGGACAAGCTGGAGAATTATGCACCCGGGTACGGGAATCAGTTGCAAATCATACAAGGCGATGCCACTAATGCAGAGGACGTAGCACAAGCGCTGAAGGGCGGGGCAACGGCTGTGATCAGTGCGCTGAATACGGATGGAACGACTACCTTATCCGTTAATATAGCCCTGCTGGTCCGGCTCATGCAGGAGCAGTCCATTTCCCGGCTCATTACGGTAGGAACGGCAGGGATTTTGCAAAGCCGGACCGAACCGGACCTGTATCGTTACGAGTCCTCCGAGACCCAGCGACGCAGCACTCGTGCGGCCGAGGAACATCGGCGAGTGTACGAATTGCTGCGTGAATCGGGACTAGACTGGACAATCGTATGTCCAACCTATCTGCCAGATGGAGCGCGGACAGGTATTTATCGCGTGGAAAAAGATTTTCTGCCTGAAGGTGGCTCACAAATTACCACCGCGGATACGGCAGATTTTACTTATCGGCAATGCAAGAGTTACGAATTTATCCGTACACGGATAGGCATTGCCTACTGATCGTGGACGCCAAACATAGCTTCATTTTTAAAGTATTCAACCAGAGGGCGGTAAGTGTCCCTACTTATGGCGTCCTTTTTTTATTTGACAAATACTCAGGCTTAGAATACTATGGTTCTTAACGGAAACACTGTTACCTAAAATCTTGCGTAGATCTTTAATCTATTTATAGTAGTAAGAAGCAACAGTTTTTAATAAGCCAGGATTTTGTAAAATTCGATTCCAGTCGCTCCGAAGTGCAGTATATAGATGAACTAAACCATTTCGATCTATATCTTGTTCATTGGAAGTCGCTTATGGGATTTTTGAAAAATCCTCAAGCAAAAGGAAGTGCATTGAATCATGTCCGAGCCATCGCATCCCTATAAAACCTATTCGGAAGTGAAGCTACAGCAGCAGCAATTGCTACGTAAAAATGTCATCGATGCCGCATGCATCCTTCTTGTGGAAGAAGGGCCTGAGGCTGTGACCGTACGGCGAGTTGCGCAGAAATTAAGCTGTTCCACCAAGATCATTTACAATATTTTTGGCAGTAAGGATGGTCTTGCCAATGAGATGTACCTGGATGGATGTCGGCTATTGGCTGAAACCTTCCAGCAAGTACCTGTTACCGAAAGCGTAATCGCTGACTTGGAAGCTCTATGCTGGGCATATTGGGAATTTGCGCAGCTCCATTCAGCCTATTATAAAATGATGTTTGGCGGAGCATTATCTGATTTCAAGCCGGATGAACAGAGCTTGGAGGGTACTACAACGGCACTGTCACGCATCCTGCAAACCGTCATACACGCTATGGAGCAGGGAGCATTGAAAGAGCATGACCCGTTGCTGGTTGTCCGGATGTTTTGGTCTGCTTTACATGGAGTCATACATCTTCAGTTTGCAGGTCATTTTTCAGATGTAGATATGGCTCAAGGGGTGTATGCATTTACACTGAAGAATACGCTCGTAGCATTTAAAACATCCTCATCCCCATCGTAAATATGAAGTGTGCTGAGGTCGTCATAATAGATGACTTCAGTTCATTATAGAGTAGTGGTAACAATGTTTCCGAAATAAAACAACGATACTATGGAGGTTATCATCATGTTTATGTACGCAAACAAAACAGCTCTGATCACAGGGGCTTCATCCGGGATTGGCGAGGCATTTGCCTATTCGCTCGCAGCTAAGAAATGTGACCTCATTTTGGTAGCTCGGAATGAAACCAAATTAGAAGCGCTGGCCATGGAACTCATAGCTAAATATAACGTAAAAGCAACAGTGATTGCGCTGGATCTTTCCACACCCGGAGCACCTCAAACATTGCATCAGGAGGTTCAAAAACAACAGCTAAAGGTAGATCTCCTGATTAACAACGCGGGTTTTGCCACCTATGGATACTTTGAGCAGGTTTCAGGGGAACGACAGCATGAGGAAGTGATGCTCAATGTGGCTGCTTTAGTCGACATCACACATGCATTTATGCCTGATTTATTGCGTAAGCGGGATGGTGGATTAATCAATGTTTCTTCCACAGCTGCATTTCAGCCCGATCCTTATATGGCCGTATATGGAGCAACCAAAGCATTTGTGCTTTCTTTTACTGAAGCGCTATGGGCCGAGAATCGGAAACGGGGGCTTAAAGTTTTGGCCCTTTGTCCAGGATCAACAGAAACGCCGTTTTTTGATATTGTTGGCGCAAGTGAAGCGTCAATTGGAATTAGGGAAACTCCCCAAACCGTTGTGAAGAACGCGTTGAGAGCATTTGAAAAGGGGCGTAGTCACATCATTTCCGGTCGCCAAAACTATTGGGTAGCTCAGGTATCCCGGCTCTTCTCTCGTCAATCCACGCTGGGAATTGTAGAACGTGCACTGCGTCCACAAAATGGATTGTAATTTATGAATGAAGGTAGTCTGAGCTTGAAAGGTTAGGATTGCCAATGAATAGGCTGTGAGTATTATGCACCGGGTCTGATCGTCTCTAGCTCGACTTGAATCAGACCCGGCGTTCCTATTTGTATAGATCAAGCGCTTAAATCCTATTCCAGCCCTCGGGAATATAGTAAAATTCCATCCCGTTTCTCCCAGCCGTTAGCTGACCAGAAGCGTTGACCCCCTGCGTTATGCTCCATCACAAACAGATGACATTTATCAATGCCTTCTCTCAGCAAAGCAGATAACGCCTTATCCACCAGTCTGGGCGCGATCCCTTGACCACGATGTGCTGTGGCTACACCCAGATGATACAAAAACCCCCTGCGACTATCATGGCCTGCTAAAATCGTGCCTATGATGTTTCCAGCGTACTCACAGACAAAGCTAAGTCCTTCATTTCGTTGTAAAAAGCGTGCAATCCGTTCCGGTGAGTCGGCCTCGCTTAATCCCAATCCGTCTAAGCCATTCCAAAGGTCAATGGCCTGATCATAATCGTCAGCCTGCATCGTACGGAATGTATATCCTTCAGTTACGTTTGCCATGTCTAGTTCTCCTCTAACCCTGTATATATCTGTTGTATTCCAAGCGTTGTTTGTTATTTAGCGTGTTGTTGTTTAACGTGTTGTATTCGGTGCGCTTTCTTCCCCAAGCTCCTGCTCGCGCTCTGCCTGTTTGCGATGGGCGATACGGCTGCTGGCCGAAGCTGCGATAGCGCCCACAATGTCGTCCAGGAACGTATGGATCGGTCCGAGGCTTTTATCATTCAGGCGTTCCAGCACACCCGGTTTCAGCTTATCGACATAACCGTAATTGGTAAATCCAATGCTACCGTACACATTTACGATGGAGAAGGCCAGAATCTCATCCACCCCGTATAATCCCTCATCATTCTCAATCATATCCTGCAATGGGGGAAGAAGAGCGCCCTGTTCAGCAAGGATATCCAATTGGATGCCCGTGAGTACGGCATTTTGAACCTCGCGCTTCATTAGCACCTTGTCCACATTCTCCATACATTCTTCCATCGTTAGGGTCGGGTAATATTTCTTTTGTAAAAGCATGACCAGTTCTGCGATTTCAGTCAGGTGTACACCACGCTTGTGCAGCCACTCGCGGGTGGCATCGGCTACCTTTTTACTATTCAGGCTGTATGGTGCTTTTTTCTTGTCCATAAAGTTGAAATTCTCCTCCTCGTATAGATCCTGATTTCTACTGCAATTATGACCAGTGTGTCCAGTCTGCTGAAAAAGTAGTTATTTTTTACGCGAGGCTCGTATACATATTAGTACAATCTGTACAAAATTGTTAGGGAGGAACTTCACTTATGAATATAAAACACCCATGGCGTATGACCTCTGTAGCTGGACTGCTATCCCTACCCCTGTTGTTGTCAGGCTGCAGCCTTTTTGGCAACGAATCGGCATCCATTGACCCCCCGCCGTCCACGACAGAGCAGTCCATGATTAAGGCTGTAACCGGAAAAGCACCTGCCAGTACAGGACAACTGAGGGCTGTTTTTTTGCAAGATCATAACGGTTTGCTGGCTCCGGTATCTTTACCGATTGCTACAGGTGATGTACAGGCAGATGCCAAGTCAGCGCTGGAAACACTAGTTGAGGGCGGGCCATATGCCGGATTATTACCAGAGGGATTTAAAGGTGTAATACCCCAAGGTACGGAAGTGAAAAGTGTGACGGTGGACAAGAACAACAAGCTGGCTGTTGTCGAATTCAACAAATCTTTCGCCAACTATAAGCCACAGGAAGAACGAAAATTAATGGAGAGCTTGACCTGGACCCTGACCGACCGTCCCGATATTGAGAGCGTACAGATCTGGGTGGAGGGCAAAAAGCTGAACGAAATGCCTGTTGGCGGCACACCGCTGGATCATCCGTTGACACGTGCAGTAGGCATTAACTTGGAGATCGGTCATGGCGTAACACCACTGGATTCTAGTCCAGTCACCGTGTATTTCTCTTCATCTTCTCCTGCTGGAGTTCAATACTATGTACCTGTAACACGGTTAGTCAGCCCTGAAAAAGATCGTGTTCAGTCAGCGCTGCATCAATTGATTCAAGGGCCGCAGACCAAGGATGGGTTACAAGAAGTAATGACAGGGGAGACGGCGCTAAAATCTGTAGAACGCTCCAAAGACAACGTAATTACGGTATCGCTCTCGGATGATATGTTTGCTAAGGGAGAAGCCGTGCCTGCTGAATTTTTGGAATCGGTTGTGCTGACAGCGGCAGACAATTCAGATGATGCGGTCAAAACAAAAATTCGGATTGAACTGAATGGTGAAAAAAGCGTAATTGGACAAAATAATCAAAATTACGGAGAGCCTGTAGCCAAGCCGCAACATATTAACGAAATCCCTCTTTAAGGGCGGGAATCGTCCTTGGGGTGCTTTTGCCTGCACACTTTGGTAAAATAAACATATAAGAACAGGTTGCATACGACGTAGGAGGAAAAAGCATGAGTAGATCTAACGGACGAAACGGTGATGAGCTGCGCCCGATGAAATTGACAGCAGGAGTAAATAAATACGCGGAGGGCTCTGTTTTTATAGAGGTTGGCGAGACGAAAGTCATTTGCACGGCTACTGTAGAAGAACGCGTACCACCCTTTATGAAGGGACAAGGAAAAGGCTGGGTGACCGCAGAGTATTCCATGCTTCCGCGTGCGACTCATAGCCGTAATCAGCGTGAAGCTGCTCGTGGCAAGCTGACAGGCCGTACCATGGAAATTCAGCGTCTGATTGGAAGAGCGTTGCGTTCGGTGGTCAATTTGCAGGCGCTTGGTGAACGTACGATTACGTTGGATTGTGACGTCATTCAGGCGGACGGCGGAACACGCACAACCTCAATTACCGGTTCTTTCGTAGCGTTGGCGATTGCGGTCAATAAAATTGCCACCCAGCACAAGCTGCCTGTTTTTCCAATTACCGATTTCCTGGCTTCCGTCAGCGTAGGGGTTGTTGGTGAAAAAGCGTTGCTGGATCTGAACTATGAAGAGGATTCCAAGGCCAAAGTGGACATGAATCTTGTCATGACTGGCAGTGGAAAATATGTTGAGCTGCAAGGTACAGGTGAAGAAAGCCCATTTGACCGTAACGAATTGGATCAACTGCTTAGCTTGGGCGAACAAGGGATTCTGCAAATGATTGAGCGCCAAAAAGAAGTGCTTGGACCGATTGCTGATAAGATCGGTGCTGGACGTACAGGAGCTGGCGCCTAATGCGGCTGGATGGCCCGGTCGTCATTGTCGCTACGAAAAATAAAGGAAAGGTGCGGGAATTTGCGCATGCTTTTGCGCCGTTTGGCAAGGAAGTCAGAAGCATGTACGATTATCCCGACATTCCTGATGTCGTTGAAGATGGCAAAACCTTTGCCGAAAATGCACTGAAAAAAGCTAAAGCGGTTGGAGATGTGCTCGGATTGCCCGTGCTGGCCGATGATTCTGGCCTCTGCGTGGACTTGCTGGACGGTGCTCCGGGGGTATACTCTGCCCGTTATGCTGGAGAAGGTGCCAGCGATCACGAAAACAATATTAAGCTGCTCGACGTTCTGGAATCGAAGCAGCTGGGTGATGATACGGGACAGCCTTTGCTAAGCCCGGCTCAATTCGTCTGTACCTTGATTCTGTATAATCCGCAGACTGGCGAGACGTTGGAATCGACAGGCTCCGTGGAGGGTTGGATTACTACTGAAACCGCCGGCAGCGGCGGGTTTGGGTACGATCCGCTGTTTTATTTGCCAGAGTTTGAGAAGACAATGGCCGAGCTGACGTTGGAACAAAAGCAGGCTATCAGCCACCGAGGGATAGCTCTGCGGGATTTGGCAACAAAGCTGGGTAATCCACAGGTATAGCTTGGTAACAGGGGCGAAATCATCCCCCATTCACATAACGTAAAAAAGGCTATCCGTCAGTCATGAGCTGCGGATAGCCTTTTTGGTATTTTTAGCTTATCGAATAGCTACCTTGTAAGTGCGCAACCAGTTATCCACTTGGGCCAAATAGGCAAACAACTGCGGACCCGACATCAGTTGACCAAACCAAGGCAGATTGGTGGATGCCTCCGGTGAGGCGGCAATATCGCGTACCTTTTGCGCATCAATCAGCTTGAGCAGTGGGGAAGAGGAATCATCCAGCAGCTGCAGCGCCTGCTTTTTCACAGCCTCAAGGTAGGAAGGGTTATGCGTTTTGGGATATGGGCTTTTTTTGCGATACAGCACATCATCCGGCAGTACACCCTCCAGCGCCTTGCGCAAAATGCCTTTTTCACGTCCGCCTGTCATCTTGATACTCCACGGAATGTTCCATACATATTGCACCAATCGATGATCGCAATACGGCACCCGTACTTCGAGTCCGGCTCCCATACTCATCCGATCCTTGCGATCCAGTAGAGTAGGCATAAAGCGGGTGATGTTCAAATAGGACATGACGCGCATTTGCGCAGCTTTTCCTGTTTCCCCCGGTAGCTTCGGCACTTCTCCTACCGCTTCGGAGTAGCGGTCATTCAAATACTCCAGCGGCTTGATCCAGTCCCGCACCTCGGGAGACAACAGACTGGCTCTCATGTCGGGTGCAACTGCCCACGGGAATGTGCCCGAATTCAGCATATCCTCCCGGTGGAACCATGGATATCCGCCAAAAACTTCATCCGCAGCCTCACCAGAAATAGCGACCGTAGCTCCTTTTTTAATCTCCCGGCAAAAGAGATACAGCGACGAATCCACGTCCGCCATTCCGGGTAAATCCCGTGTTAGCGTGGAGTTGTTCAGAGCTGCTACGACTTCTGGCGTATCGAATTCAATCCAGTGATGATTTGTCCCTAATTCATCCACCATTCGCTGAATCCAGGGGGCATCGGCTCCAGGTTGAAACGCATGGGCTTTAAAATGCTTGTCGTTATCGACATAATCGACCGAATACGTATGAACTTGTCCCTGCCCGGTACGTTTGTAATAATCGACAGCCAATGCGGATAGAGCGCTTGAATCCAGCCCGCCAGACAATAAGGTGCACACTGGAACATCCGAAATGAGCTGCCGCTCCACCGTATCCAGCAATAGTTCTCGTACCTTAAGCGCCGTTTCTTCGGTGTTATCCTCATGCGCGATGCTTTCCAGTGTCCAGTAGGCTTGAATGCGTACACCGTCGCGGCTGTAGGTTAGCGTATGCCCGGGGCGTAGCTCCTTCATGGACGAATAGACGCCGTGTCCGGGGGTACGTGCAGGCCCGATGATAAAAATTTCGGCCAATCCCTCGGCATCCACTGCTGCCTCTACCGCTGGATGCTGGAGCAGTGCTTTGGGTTCTGAGCCAAATACGAATACATCTCCAGTTTGGCTATAAAATAACGGCTTCACTCCCAGCCGATCCCGTGCCAGAAACACCTGCTCCCGCTCACTATCCCAGACCGCAAACGCAAAAATGCCGTTCAACCGATCCACACATTCAGGGCCCCATTCGATATAGGATTCGAGCAGCACCTCCGTGTCGCATTGTGTACGGAAAAAATGACCGCGTTGTTGAAGCTCTTTTTTTAGCTCAGGCGCGTTATATATTTCCCCGTTATATACAATCGTATAAGTGATATCCTCCAGCTGCCGGATCATGGGCTGAGCGCCATTTTCCGGGTCCATAACGCTCAGTCTTCGGTGTCCGAAGGCACACGGGTTGGATATCCAGGTACCCGCAGCATCCGGTCCGCGATCGGAGAGCGTTTGCGTCATATTCAGCAGCAGCTCAGATTGATGCATTAAGTCTCCGTTCCACTGTATGAAACCTGTAATTCCGCACATGTCTGTTCATCCTCTCTTTGTCGTGTTCATCCAGTGTTGGAATGAATCAAAAACTAAATCCCCAGTTCATCAGTATATATGCCGAAAAGAAGCATAAAATGTCTGTCCGTTCCGAAAACTACAGATGGGGCAACCCGTCTACTCGCAAGGAAGGAGGGAGACAATGTACTACATCAAGGATGCCAAAATACGCCGCTTCACTGAACTTGACGGAGTGCGCTGCGCTGAAGTAGAGGTGCGGCCTGGTGCCGCAGATGACCCGGAACTGCTGGTCTATATCACGGCCACGGATCAGAAGGATGGTCACCATGACTATGACATGGTAAGGATCATCCGCAATGACGCCGACCTGGAACTGGATTGGTACGACAATAATCTGCATTCGGCATTTGAGGAAGTGACAGACAAGGCTTTTACCGACTCTACACACATTACTGCTGGTGAGGAGCGAGAGAAGTTTAAAAAAGAATTGCTCTCCTATGGGCAGCTCAGCACAGAGTTCGCCAAGGAGTTCGGGGCATGAGGATATGGTGTGCTATGCCTCGGCTTTTGTTGATTTGGGCCCCGGCGCCATCGCCGGATCAGCGTGAAAGGAGGGGAAAATCATAGACGGCAAAGCGAATTATAAGAAAAATAAAGGTAGCAGTTATATTCATAACAATGAGTTCGCGGAAGAAGTGCTGGAGAAAAACGTAAGACATGAAGTACGGAGAAGTCCTAAACGCTTTGGGAATAAATAAGCAGCCATTGAACCAAATAGCAGCAGCAACTTATCAAAAATGACCCTAAAGAAGCCTCCGTATCCCGCCACATTAGCGGTATGTAGGAGGCTTCTTTTTGAACTAAGCCGCTTCACGCAGCGTCATAATCCCTTTGTAGATGTTATACACAAAAACCCCGAGATAGACCACTACGAATAGCAGTACAAACCCGATCACTGAACCTGCATGATTCGACGTTATTATAAAATACACTAGCGGAATTGCCGCAATAATGGGGAAAATATGCGATAAAATAGCTTTTTTTGCATGTCCCTGAACATATTCGTCCCGTACTGCAATCCACACAATGACAGGCACTAGAAAAGGTGCGAAGAAAATGCTGAAATAACAAAGTGACGACAAAAGACCTCTCACGGCTCAACCCCTCCTTTATGCATGGTTCTTTGTACATAATACCCCGTTAGCGTCCAAATGATTCCTTTTGTAGCCAGCTTCCCTATATCATGAAAAAATGCTTTTGACAGTTGCCCGAAATGTGATATAATAATCAATGCGCTGAATACATAAGGTTTTATTGATCACCATTTTGTCCCAGTAGCTCAGCTGGATAGAGCAACGGCCTTCTAAGCCGTCGGTCGGGGGTTCGAATCCCTCCTGGGACGTCGAAGCGTTCAGATATGTAAAGTTTGAACGAAATTAAAAATGCTTCAAATCCTTGATATATAAGGGTTTGGGGCGTTTTTTCTTTTATTGGGGTTACGATAGAAAACGTTAGAAAAAGGTGTGATTAATACACCTGTTTACTCAAATTATACACACGATTTTTACACGCTATATAAACTAATACCCCTATATAGTAGCACGCCTGTTGAATAACCACAAAATGGCAGAAAAAAGATCGTCTTTTCTGCAGAATCGTTGGTACCATCCAAACGAATCCGAAAGAAGACGATCTTATGAGAAATTCTATCACGATTACATCTATCCTTCAATCCATGCTGACTCCTGAAGAAGTTCAAAGGGTTGTGAAGTTAATAGGTTATGAAGACAAAGCCCGCAAGTTTACGGTGTACCATTTACTCCAATACTGGTGCATGGCTGCGTTGGAACAATGGGGTAGCTATCGATCCATTGGGCTCCTTATCACGGAGAGCGTGCAGGTATTAAACTTCATGTCGCTTTACGAGCAGAAAATGGGCAACCCCTTCAGGGGGGCAAAACAGATCAAAAGGCTTGATGGCAGATTGAAGTCTTCTTTCGTTGGATCAAGCAACATTTGAATATTCCAACGCTGTTGGGCATGACTGAAAATGCGGTCTATGGGCAATTATTCTGTGCTCTAATCGTCTATGTCCTGCTCAATTGGCTATTTGTTGCTGCTCAGACCTCATGGCCCCAACATGCCGTTCTTTCCTTTGCGCGATTTTCTCGTCTATTTCTTCTTCAAAACTTACCTGTTGAATGGCTGATTCAGATTCAGCACGTTCTTCTTCAGTGCACCTCTTGTTTTATGAATTGAGTTACTCAACAGGCGTGGCAGAATCTAAAAGTATCTATAATCATAAAAGATTTATTCCATTTTTAGATAAGGATTGAGAAGACCATTTCAGCTAACTGCGGCTTTAGTTTAATAACAATCTTCCATAAAAGAGCGCGATTCTATAATAAGGATCAGTTCGTTTTCATTAAAGTGTCATATTATATCTTTTAATTTAAGTGAAACTGCCTAAAAAGTATGCTAATATCAGATTTAACAGACAGACAAACTAGTATTTATAGAGGCGAAATTGTGAAAAAATATAGAATATATCAAGTAGACTCATTTACAAAAAATAGATTTCATGGCAACCCTGCTGGAGTTGTTCCAAATGCAAATGGACTTACAGATGAGCAGATGCAGAGAATTGCAAGAGAATTAAATAATTCGGAAACTGCATTTATTTTTGAAACAAATTCTTCAAATTATGATGTTGGAGTAAGATTTTTCACTCCAACAACAGAGGTTCCAATTTGTGGTCATGCAACAGTAGCAGCACATTATGTTTATGCAATTGAGAGAAAAGCTGAAACTGGAAGAATTATTCAGAAAACAAAAGCAGGTATATTGCCTGTTGATGTTATAAAGCATGAAGATGACTATTCTATTGTAATGACACAGGGAGAACCTTCTGTATCAGAGCCTTTAAATGATGAAATAAGAAGTCAGATTGCAAATGCGTTAGG
This sequence comes from Paenibacillus sp. NMA1017, assembly GCF_058895805.1. NCBI lineage: Bacteria > Bacillati > Bacillota > Bacilli > Caryophanales > Paenibacillaceae > Paenibacillus > Paenibacillus sp. NMA1017. The sequence goes on from NZ_JBZXYR010000005.1 coordinate 256,848, forward strand.
TATTTCTTGTAAAGATATTTGCATGGAATATCCAGTTGCGATATCTTCAACAGGTCATTCTAAGGTAATGGTTCCGATTTACTCCAATGAAATACTACATAGTTTAAAACCTGATTTGCAGAAGCTTACAGAAATCAGCAAGCATATTGGATGTAATGGATATTATGTTTTTACATTAAATCCACAAGAGGATATATTGGTTCACGGAAGAATGTTTGCTCCTGCAATTGGAATAGCTGAAGACCCGGTGACAGGAAATGCAAACGGACCGCTTGGAGCCTATTTGGTACACTATAACATTTTGCAAAATGAGAATGAGCAGTCTTTTGATTTTAATATTTTACAAGGTGAGGCAATCAAAAGGGAGGGAACAATGCATGTCCATGTGAAAAAGGAACAGGGAAAACCCGTATTAGTTCAAATTACGGGGAAAGCGGTTATTGCTTTTTCAACGGAGATGATACTTTAAAAAAGTCTAACAAAATTATCAATAAGCTTAATGACGGATTGTCAAGCCAAGTACAAACCAATAACACCAATGTCCCAGCAAGTACTCCTGGGACGTATAGCAAAAAGCTTCCTACATGTAGGAAGCTTTTTTGTGTTTTAGTGGGATGATAGGCGGCCTTTTTATACCGTCGCTTTCTCCTTATGAGCAAAGAATTGAGGCAGATGCTCTTTATGTGCTTCTAGCAATTCATCCAGCACGGTTTGAGCAATGTCACCGCTTGGTACGAGCGGATTCAGGGTAAAGGCTTGTAGTGCGGTTGCATAGTCACCGGTGACTGCCGCTTCAATCGTCAGCTCTTCCATTGCCTTCATTACTTGCAGCAAGCCCCGCTGTGCAGGTGGGAATTTGCCAAAGTTGACAGGTTCGGCACCATGGGCGCGAATGACACTGGTCACTTCGATGGCGCTATCATAAGGAACATCATCAATCGCACCATTGTTACGTGTACTAACTACCATCAATGTGCCTTTGTTGTTATAGATGGAATTAATGATCTCACAGGCTGCATCGCTGTAATGCGCACCACCGCGTTTGGATAGTTCCTCTGGTTTGTAATCCAGATTCGGATCTTTATACAGTTCGAACAGACTTTCTTCCAGACGTTTGACCACTTGGCCCCGAGTTCCTTCGTTTTTGGCTTCCTCTAATTCTTCCTTGAGCATGTTATCCGTCATATAGTAGTACCGATGGTAAGGACAAGGCAGCATTTTCAATTGACGAACTTGATCATACAGGAAGCGCATGTTTTTAATATTTTCAACGACTTTCTCCGGCTTTGCGCCAGGAGCATACAATCCTTCAATGACTTGCTCTGTTAATTCGGCTCCGGTTTTGTCATAAACTTTGTGCCAATGAAGGTGGTTAATCCCTGCAAATTTAAAGAACAGCTCTTCTTCCGGTTTGTCCAGCACGGCCGATGCACTCTTGATCGCGCCGATTGGAACATTACATAATCCGATGACTTTATCCCACTGACCATAACGAAGCACGGCTTCGGTGACCATACCCGCAGGGTTGGTAAAATTAATCAACCATGCATTCGGACACAGTTCTTTCATATCTTCGACGATACTGAGGATAACGGGTATGGTGCGAAACGCTTTGAACATTCCTCCGGCACCATTGGTCTCCTGACCAATCATGCCATGTTTTAACGGAATACTTTCATCCTTAATCCGGGCCTCCAGCAAGCCTACCCGAAATTGGGTCGTTACAAAATCAGCGTCCTTCAACGCTTCCCGACGATCCAGGGTCAAATGTACCTCACAATCAATGCCTGCGGCCTTTACCATCCGTTTGGCCATGGCGCCTACGATCTCCAGTTTTTCACGTCCTGCCTCAATATCTACCAGCCACAATTCCCGAATGGGAAGCTCTGCATAACGTTTGATGAAGCCTTCTACTAATTCTGGTGTATAGCTGGAGCCTCCGCCAATGGTTGCAATCTTTATGCCTTTTTTCATGGTTAGTGCCTCCTAAGTATGTTTTGTAAACCGCTTTCTTAAGCACAAACTCACTGTAATCCCTGTAATGCATTACAGGTCAAGCGCTTTTAAAAAACTTATTTTGGGAAGGTGACAATTATAGGGCGGGCATCACGAACATGCTAAACACGAACATGCTAAAATAGAAAGAACGAGGTGAGAAAAATGGCGAATATTCATGAAATTGCAAAGCTGGCGGGGGTATCCTCGGCTACGGTGTCCCGTGTCATTAACAACCATCCGTACGTGAGTGAACCGACAAGGCAGCGTGTGCAGGAGGTCATAGATCGGCTGGATTATGTTCCCAATTTAAATGCGGTATCTTTAAAAAAGGGGATGACCAAACTCATAGGGATTATTTCACTTTCTTTTAATGATTCATTGGGTTTATTTGTGCGTGGATTTACAATGTATGCTCAGGAGCATGGCTTTAATATCGCGCTGTTTATTACGAATGGGGAGAAGGAACGGGAGCTTGAAGCGCTGGAAATGTTGCGGAGAAAGCAACTGGACGCCTTGGTCTGCATGATTCGCGTCAATGAGTGGAGTGTGATTGAGCATTATACAAAATATGGTCCGATTGTGACCTGGCAGCGTGTAAACATTGAGGCAATCCCGTCTGTATTTATGGATCAGTATCAAGGCTATACGCTGGCGTTGGAGCATTTGTACGCCCAAGGATACCGGAAAATTGTGAATGTGTACGGCAGCATGCGGGGGTTGAATACGAAAGAACGCATTCGAGCTTATCATGACTTTTGCGAAAAATATGATTTGGATGCTGAGGCCTTCCCGCATTTTTATGATTTAAATTCAATAGATGCTGGTGAACAAATAGCTCATTGGTGGGCAGAACGAGCACCAACAGACAGACCGGATGCCTTTGCCTGTTCTACCGATTACTTGGCAGCAGGTCTTTTGACTGAAGCACGGAGACTCGGTGTTTCTGTACCAAGCGATTTTGCAGTAGTAGGCTTTGATAATACCGAAATCTCACATTTGCTTGATTTAACAACGATTCATTACCCGATAGACAAGCAAGCTGAGAATGCGTTCATTATGATTCGCAATGCCCTGGAAGGGCTGGATGAAACGATACATCATCTGGAATTCAAATTAGTAGAGCGAGCGACCACTTAATTCTAAAAGGGATTTCATATTAGTGGTTATTAATTACCATATTCAAGTTTATATAGTAGGAATAATGGAAGAAAAATGTTGACACATGTTAATGCTTGATGAATAATGTGAAGTGAAAGTACAAAATTTGGATTTTTTGTATGAAGGGTGGTTATGACTTGGGACATACACCTACGATTTTGGCGAAGTTAGAGGATTATTTAGGGGAAAATAATTTGACGCTGGCACAATTTGCCGAATATTCAGGTGTTCATCAAAGAACACTTAATAATTGGATTGCCAAGCATCGTCCTGTTGCGATACATCAGCTAGATCGAATCACTTGGGCTATGGGACTACCAGAAGGTTTTTTTTACGAACTATACATAGATAACTACATCATTGAGCGTTCCCCGGATTGGAGGCGAATTGAGCCGTTGTTGTTTCGCTGTGCGGAACTGGACAAGTTGGATGCTATCCAGCTTGTAGTGGGACATATTATGGAAAATCTACTTTATTCCTCGAAGCTATTTGAGGCGGCAGAACAATTATTTGCACAGGGCCAGCATGCTGCTGCGTTGTTACTCTATGAGGGGATTGCAGAAGCGGAAAAGTACCAACACTCCGAAAGATTGGCCATTTGTCAATATCGAATCTTTACGATTCAGGTTGGAGACGATCAGAATCGAAATCTCAAGGCAGCCACCCGATTTGAACCCTTTGTTGAACGTCTGGATGAAATAGAACAGCTTGATGCTTTAAAAGATTTGGCGAACGTATACCGTTCTTTACAAGAATGGGACATGCTTTATGGGACGGCTCGAAAAATGAGAGATAAAGCGGAAACTCAATATACTTTGAAACATCGACAGAAAGTCAGGAAGCGTGAGGAAGCTGCCGAGAAGCTGAGTCGTCCCATGTTTGTGTATATCACTTATGCCGATTTACTATGTGCGAGTGTCTGTGAAGCCCAAGGTGATTATCAACAAGCTTTACAATTTACGTACGCCTACGCTGATTTAGATTGGGTCATAGAAACGGACGAAAATACTCAATACTGGGTTAACTTGTATCAACATTGGGCAAAAGGTAATACTTTTGTAAATAAACTTCACTCTGGAGATACAAGTGTGCTTCCAAATTATGTTAAATATATTACAGCAACATCAATCACTGACGAAAACGAAAAGCTCTCAAAGCTGTTGAACGTTATGATAGCAGCTAACCGATATATGATAGATATCGATGATGTACTCTCAAAATTTGAAAAAGACATTGATTCCTTTACTCAATTATCAGCATCTACTGATATGTACACTCAACAGGTCTTACCAAATTATCTTGCATATTTTGGTTATGAATTGGCCTATTACTATTTATATAAAGGAATGTATAGTGATGGCTTTAAATATTTGAAGTCTGCGACGCTAAAAGCGATTATACTAAATAACGAAACTTATTTTATAAACTGTATGGGACTATTCGAACATTTTAAAGGATACGCAATGGATGAAACAAAACTAGAGTTTTCAAATATCATTGAAAAGGTGTGGTTAAATAATGTTAAAAAAAATGGTACTGCTGATCGTCGCGACTAGCTTTTTGTTTATTGTAGCTATACCTGTTCAGTCTTATAGCCATAATCAGAGTATTCAACCTCAAGTACAAATTGGGGGCTCTTAAACCGATAGAAACAAATAAATCCTCGACGACCAGTTAAGGTTAGTGGAGATTTTTCTCCTGTAATCAAGGGAGCACATTGTAAATAGGAACTCTTAAAGTATTAGTATATTTTGGAGGATGTGTTATTTTTGACTACGGCGGTCATTTTACTTATAGCGAATATTCTACTTATTCTTCTTTCAATTGTTGGTATTGTTCTAATCATAGGAGTATTGTACAGAGGGTACACTTTGTTAGGATTACTTATTGCTGAGAAAAAGAATAATGAGATCAAACAACATAAGGTTAATTTCTAAGTCAAATTTGGTTTGTATGCTCTAATATTCATTTTATGAAAAAGGGCCTCTGTTCCACTTAATTAGTGGAAACGGAGGCTCTTTAACGTGGATTTAGGCACATCTTTGTTTATGCAAACTTTTGAGATGTTCTTTTTTTGTTAGGCGCATTATTTAAAAATCCAAAAAACGTCTTTTTGTTATAAAATATGACATATAGGAGGGATCATGCTGATGAACCAAGGTGTGACTTTACTTTGTGTCGAACGAGCTAGGAAGAAACTGTACCAGGTCCAGAAAAAGTATGGATTTTTAACACATCCCAAAGTAGTCGAACAATCTAAAAAGCTGGATGATCTGTTGAATCATTATCAAACGCGTAGATCGGATCATTGAAAAATGAGACCATATTTTTTTTGAATTCCACAACCGCATCTCTAACCTGCTTTGTCTGTGTCACGGCTGAAATCACCGCCACACCATCTGCACCTGCACGTGCGACTTCCTCAACACGGTCCACTGTAATACCTCCGATCCCAACAATCGGCACATCAATTCCCGCTTTACGCATCTCATATAAAATTGCCGGTCCATGTACAGCATGGGCATCATCCTTCGAGATGGTGGGATAGATTGGCCCGACGCCAAGATAATCAGCACCCTGCAGGATGGCACGACGTGCTTCCTCAATGGTATGGGCGGAGACGCCTAGAATTCGATTTCCGATTCGCTCGCGGACAGATTCGGCGGATTCATCGTCCTGACCGATGTGAACACCGTCAGCGTCGAGTTCAAGAGCCAGCTCCACATCGTCATTGATGATGAAGGGGACACCAGCGTGGCGGCACAGTTCCTGTAGCTGGCACGCAAGTTCGAACATAGGAACGCCCGTTAACGCGCCAAGACCCTTTTCCCGGAACTGGACCATGGTTGCGCCTCCAGCCAGAGCCTCCTGCACAACCCAGCCTGGTTCCGCGAGGCAATTCACGCTTCCAAGCACCAGGTACATCTGTAGCTGGCGGCGCACCACCTCTGACAACATTCTGCCGCTCATAGAAGCATCTCCTGACGACGACGGAAGGCCCAATGATTGGTGGGCCCATGTCCTTGTCCAAGCTGCAAAGATTCCTCAATCGCCGCCTGGATGAAGGCTTTGCCATTCAAGATAGCCTCCGGTACAGACATCCCTTTCCCTAATTCCGCGGTAATCGCTGCCGAGAAGGTGCACCCAGTTCCGTGTGTATGGACAGTCCGTACTCGCTTGCCGCTCAGCTCTGTAAAGGCGGTTCCGTCAAAGAGCAGGTCGACAATCTGTTCGCTGCTCTCGCTCTCGTCAGAGTGGCCACCCTTGATCACAACGAATTTTGATCCCATACTGCTAATATGTCTTGCAGCCTCGCGGCGATCCTCCATCGTACGGATACTGATCCCGGTCAGGGCTTCCGCCTCCGGAATATTCGGTGTAACGACCAGGGCCAAGGGGAGCAAGTCGTCCTTCAAAGCTTGCACCGCTTCCAGTTGCAGCAGTTCAGCGCCTCCCTTGGCAATCATCACGGGATCGACGACGACCTTTTTCCAGCCGAACTTTCGGATCTGCTCGCTCACAAGTCGGATGATGCCCGCATTAAACAGCATGCCAGTCTTCAGGGCATCCACTCCAAGGTCTAATCCTACAGCTTTGATCTGTTCCGCTGTTGCTTCCGGTGGCAGCGGATATACGCCGTGAACCCCTAAGGTATTCTGTACGGTAATGGCCGTAATAGCTGACATGCCGTACACGCCAAGTTCTTGAAAGGTTTTGAGGTCGGCCTGAATTCCTGCCCCGCCGCCACTGTCCGAACCGGCAATCGTCAGTGCTCTGGGTACACGAACGTCTGTCATCGAGCACCACCTGCTGTGGTTGTTCCGGCTTCACGGACAGTGACATGCCCCTCCAGCGAACCTGTATGTAGTTTGGCGAGCTCGTCGAGAAAGGCAATCTGGAAGCTGCCGGGCCCCAGCTCTGAGGTGCATGCTGCGGCTCGGGAAGCTGCTGCACCGTAAAATGCCAAGCCTGCTGTACCTGCGAGCAGCAGGTTGGGTTCAACAGCTGCAAAGGCACCTAACACAGAGGTCAGCAGGCAGCCTGCTCCGGTTACCTTCGTGAGCAGCGCGTCTCCACCGCTAATCATTCGTGCTTCGGCCCCATCGGTAATGACGTCTTCTTTTCCAGTGATGACTACCATTGTATTGAGCGTTCGAGCAGCCCGAATTGCCAGATCGACATTGCCGTTGTCAGCACTGTCACCAGCATCTACGCCTTTAATCTCACGGGCTTCTCCAACAAGATGCGCGACTTCGGCTGCATTGCCTCGCACCAATGAGATTTTGACTTCTCTCAGGATTCGTAGTGCCGACTCAGTTCTAAAGCTCGTTGCTCCCGCACCGACCGGATCTAGCAGGACTGGGACACCGTGTGCATTTGCTGATTGTCCAGCAATGATCATGGCATCCACCAGTTCGCGGTTCAGCGTACCGATGTTTAACACAACGGCACCCGCTATTTTTGCCATGTCTGCTACTTCCTCGGGTGCATAGGCCATCACCGGGGAGGCGCCCAATGCATACAGGCCGTTGGCCGTAAAGTTGGTGACTACCACATTGGTCATATTGTGAACGAGGGGTTTGCTGTTTTGTACCTTCGTCAGGAGATCCGAATAACTTTGTTCCCATGTACTCATCATGATTATCCTCTCTATAGTTGGTGGTTCAACAGGGCATTAACCGTACTTCATGTATCGAATTGCCAGGCTGACTATTCCAAGACCGCTGCCTGCATCTGGACCGGCCATTCTTCCTGCTTATAAGCCATGTCCCAGAACTTATATTCCAGCTGGCAGCTCAGTATAAAATGCTCAATCATCCGCTCCCGCTCAGCAGCCGTTGCGTCTTCCGCCCAAGCATCTACACGTTCTCGGAACTTGAGTGTTGTATCATCAAGCTGGTCTCCATAGAAGCCCATCCATTCATAAAACGGATGGGACTCATCCGGCTTTACTTCATCCAGCAGCCTGCGACCAATCTCGGCATACGTCCACATACATGGCAGCAGCACAGCCAAAATCTCGCCCAGGCTGCCCTCATGCGCGACCGTTAGCATGTGACGGATATAGTGATGGGCCGACGGAGCGAGTGGATATCCCTGCAACTCTTCATAGGTCACCCCTGCGACAGCACAGAAATTTTGATGCGGATGAACCTCGCTGTGTAGAATAAAAGAGATTTGTTCATTAAATACAGCCATGTCCTCCCGATTCGTGCATTTGGAGATTGCGATGCCGTATATCCGCATGTAGGCGTTCAAATATTCAAAGTCCTGTTTTACATAGTGAATCAGCTGTCCCCTTGTCAAACTTCCTTCAGCAATACCTCTCACAAAGGGATGCTCAAAAATCGCTTGAAAAATGCCGTCCGCCTGCCGACGGAGTTTTTGTGTAAAACTCAATTTCCCCACCTCCATCAAATTGAAGAGCAAGAAGTCCTGTAAGGATACAATTCCGGAACAACGCTAAAAAGCCGCCCCGGAAAATGGAGCGGCTTCAACAATAGGCCCAATACGCAAAAAAAACGCTTGAAACCTTATATATAAAGGCTCCACTTTCCTACGCTAGTGCGAACTAGATCAGGTTCAAAGGGTCCAAGATACGTTCTTGTCTCAGCCATAGTGGCTCCCCTAGTGGACTTCTATTCTTTTGACTATTACTGTACATTCGTTCATACGCTATGTCAAACATACGTCTATCTGGTCAAAGGTCAAGTGACAGAGCTGAAGTTGGCTTTCGAGGGGAAAAGGTGCTGGAGAAGGTCAGTTCCGTCTACACGAAGGAGTTCGCGGCAGGCTCCAGTGTCTAAAAAATCAGAATTTATACCAAAAGAGAAATCAGTACTGGGAGTGTAACGAGCGATATGACAGCACTGATGACAAAGGAGGAGGCTGTTTCTGATTCCAGGCTTTCAAAACGGGTGGCGATCATAGCGGCGACTGCTGAACCCGGGAAGGAAACGAGCAGAACTGCCTTCACAGTATCTGCAGACGACAGACCGCACAGGTAGGCGATCAGCAGCATTAATAAAGGCTGTACAATTGTTTTTAACAGTGCGATGGCAAAGGCACTTACACTAAAACTAATGTTGCGTACGCCAATGGTCACTCCGACCGCGAATAAAGCGGCCCCGGACGTAATGTCTCCGATTTGATTCAACGATTTGTTCAACAAATCCGGTGAATGGAAGCCGAACAAGGTCAAAATTACACCAATCAGTGGAACCAGCGCCAGCGGTTCTTTTAAGCCATGAAGAATGGAGTCCCAGATTAACCTTCCGAGGTGACCGTTCCGTTCCTTGCCTGAATTCCGGCTGGCTACGGTAGCTATAATAGTAGCCGCCGGGTCAAGGACGGCATTGACTACAATTCCCGTAAGCGCAATCGGAATGGCGACAGCAGAGGAACCGTAGATGGCTCCAAGCACCGGGATACCCATAAAAGCAAAGGTAGGCTGTGCTGAGTTCAAAGCAAACATGGCGGCATCCTTCACTGACTGCTTCCTCGCAAAGCGGGACAGTAGAAGGAGAACGGCAAAAAAAACGACAATGCCAATGAACAGAGCCAGCAGGAATGGCCATTGCTCGATGAGTGCTTTCCTGTCCGTTGTCGTGATACCGATGAATAGATGCGCAGGCAGTGCAAATTTGGTAACCAGTGCATTTAGGGCCTTGGAGGAAGAGGCATCAAAGCTTTTGTAATGCCCCGCTAACCACCCTAAAATAATTACGAAAAAAATCGGCACCAAAATATACAAGATATGTCCGACACTCATAGATCGATTCTCCTCGCTTGAACTGACGTATTCTGCCTGTCTGAACAAGGCAATATTTTTCCTAAACGGGGCATTAGTGAGGGTGATGAATTACACTTTCCACTGCTTTGACCTTCGTATATTCCGGTTTCCACATTGCATCTCGTATAGCTTGTTCCACATTTGAAATGTGTGCTTGAGCTACCTGATCCTGAATCGCGGCTTTCGCAACCGCAACCGCAACAGCGTACGAAACATCACGTAATTTTCGGATATGAGGGAGCAGCGCACCGCCAGGCTTATTCGAATCCACGCCATTGGCAACGGCATCTGCTGCGGCTGAAAACATGGCAGGCGTAATCCTTTTGGCTTTCACTACAATCGCACCCAGACCTAGTCCCGGGAAAACAAAGGCATTGTTCGCCTGTCCAATTTCAAATTCCGTACCGTTATAGGTAACGGGCTCAAAAGGACTTCCGGTAGCGATCAATGCTTTGCCATCGGTCCACTGTATCAAATCCTCGGGTACCGCTTCGGCAAGGTTTGTAGGATTGGACATGGGCATGATGATCGGGCGTTCCACATGCTTGGCCATTTCCTTGATAATCTCTTCTGAAAAGGCACCTGCTACACCGGAAGTTCCAATCAATAGAGTAGGCTTCACCTGACGGATGACCTCCAGCAGTGGTATTTTGCCGTCATCCGACCGCGTCCATGAGCTGACCTCTTCTTTTTTACGTACATATGGTTTCTGATAATCCAGGACATCTTCCATATCGTCCGTTAACAGTCCGCGGTAATCAAAAGCCCAAAATGGCTTGAATGAATCTTCCTCCGAAAGACCATCCGCGATCATGGCTCCCCGAATTTGGTCAGCGTTGCCGATTCCTGCTGCCCCCGGGCCAAAGACAACTACTTTTTGCTCACGCAGCGGAATCTTGGTGACACCTACTGCCGAAAGAATCGCAGCCAAGGTTACCGCACCTGTGCCTTGTATATCATCGTTGAAGGTGAGAATGCTTTGTCCGTATTTTCTTATAATATGGCGGGCATTTACGCTACCCACATCTTCCCAATGTAAAAGCGCCTTCGGGAATTGAGCTAACGTTTTGCTGATAAAAGTATCAATAAACTGGTTATAGGCTTCTCCGCGAACCCGTTTATGGCGGTTTCCGATGTACAGCGGATCATTCAGCAGCTTTTCATTATTCGTGCCTACATCCAGTACAATGGGCAGCACCCGCCCTGGATGAATGCCTGCCGCAGCTGTATACACAGCAAGCTTACCGATAGCAATGTTAATCCCCCCGACACCCCAGTCTCCGATGCCCAAAATACTTTCAGAATCCGTTACGACGATCAGATCCACATCTTCACCACTCAAACCGGAATTATAAAACGCTTGTCCAATACCGTTCGGGTTATCTATCGACAAATATACGCCCCCAGGGCGGTTGTACTCGTGACTATATTCTTGAATCGCGGTTCCGACGGTCGGCGTATAGACTACGGGTAGCATTTCACTTAAATGATCGGTTAGTAGCCGATAGTAGAGGACGACATTTCGGTTGTGGAGGTCGTTGAGAGAAGCATTTTTACGCAACATGGTAGGTTGTGCGAGAAATTGCTGATATGCTCGTACGCTCTGTTTCTCCAATGAAAGGACGGTTGGAGGAAGGATTCCATCCAAACCCAGTTCTTTGCGTTCTTCTTCTGTAAAAGCGACACCTTTGTTCAGTAGGGGATTTGCCAACACATCCTTCCCCCGTAAAGGAGTAGATAATGACCCATCGCGATTGACATAAAATGCTTCCATAGAAAGACCTTCCTTCTCTTCATTTTTTATATTGTAAGGATTTTACAAAATTCGATTCCAGTCGCTCCGAAGTGCAAGATATAGACGAACTAAACCATTTCGATCTATATCTTGTTCATTGAAAGTCGCTTATCGGATTTTTGCAAAATCCTCAATTATTCATAATGAAAGATGACATGTTGTCCATAGTATGGACGTGCCAATTTGTTTTATTCGTTCATTTATCTATGACAAAATAACCATATTTATTTCTCCCTATCGGTCTAGAAGAACTAATTTTCGATATGGATTTGCTAACTGATGCTGATGATTTCGGTTCTAATGAATCAGGTCCAAATACTCTGTTTTTATCAAATATGAAAATTAGTTTTTCTTCTCTTCTTCCCTTATATATCATGGAGTGTCAGCTATTTTGTTAAGAAAATATGAAGTATTTGGACATTAATTTAACCTCTATAAACAAACATTCTTAATTCTTTTTCAACAAAATAGAACTATTCGGAGGAAAAGGAGAGGTTTGTGTGCAGGGACCTATAGCCATTTTTAGCGATAACGACAGGGCTATTGATTATCCCAATGTGATTTGTTTTTACCAATATATACAGTGCAAGGACACGGAGGCAGCTTCAGTCTACGAGAACGCATGTTGTTGCTTGATTGATTATAGGGAGCCGGGGCAGGCGGTGCGGAAAGCCAATCAGATCCGTAGCCAATTTCCGCAAATGCCATTGTTACTGGTAACGGATGTAACATTTCCGTTCAGTGATCAGCATATGGTGCAAATCACCGGAGTAGGCCGTTTGCGCCTGCTATTTTGGCAAGCCAATAACACCGAAGAGATGCTTTCGGAAATACAAAGCTTGCTTTATCCCGAGTATTCGACCAAAAGCCAACATATTGCATTTATCTTGTCTGTATATAACGAAGAGCAACGTTTTGTTCATGTCAAAACCTTTGCTGAACGACTGCAAGCCTTTATCCGCAGCCATATTATTGAAGGTTCGATTTATCTCATTGATGATGGCAGCCACGATGGTACCAATGCCTTGATTAAAGCGCTGGAGGCAGCAACGGACTTGTCCGTAAACCGGATTAATCAGAATCTTAGTCCGCTGCTTCAAACAAGGGAATTGGGACGCAATACACGTAAGGCAGGGACGTATCTGGAAGGGATGCGAACCATTGGTGCGGATTACTATGTATTTGTGGACGCGGACGACTCCTTTTTTATTGAGGATATTGCCAGAATGATTAATGTTGTTCAGCAGGGCTATTATGATGTCGTGATCGGAACCAAGGATATGACCGCCGAGAATCGATCTTTATTGCGATCTGTTGTCAGCTTTGGTAAACGGGTCATTTCCCGTCCTTTTTTACCAACAGGTGTGGTGGATTCCCAGACTGGGCTTAAAGTGATGAGTTCGGTTGCAGTGAAACGGATGTTTCCGCATTTAAAGGAACAGCTCGGACTGGCGCTGGATCTAGAAATGATGTTTATTGCCAAGCGACTCCAGCTTCGTGTGCTGCAATTACCCGTCAAATGTATTGACCGGGATGGATCGCACATCCATGTCTGGAAGGATTCTATTCGTTTTTTACGCTCCATCATTGATATTTGGCGACTGGATCGGCGGGTGAGATAACAACGTGAACAACCGATTGCGATCGTTGATGTTTCCTCTCTTTAATGTGCTGCTTAACGGATTTAATTTTTTCTTCCACATTGCAGCGAGTTGGTATCTTACCGGACAAGCTTATGGCCAGGCGAATGCGCTGCTGGCACTTTTTGCACTTTTATCCGTTTTGGGTTTATCCATTCAGCTATTAACCGCCAAACTGGTCTCTAAGGGAGACAAAAAACTTGCACTACGAAGCTTACCGCTCGGTTCTCTATTACTAAAAGCTCCTCTGATACTAACCGTGCTTGCCATGATCATTTTACTCATCTTTCATCCGTTACTGCGCTCGCTATTAGGCGTCGAATCCAGCCCGCTGTTCATGCTGTATGGCTTGATCGGACTGCATATTCTGGTGAGTTCGTGCCGCGGAGACTTACAGGGCAGGGAACGCATGTTGGCGCTCAATGTGAACTATTACATTGAGGTATTGGGGAAGCTGAGCCTGTTTTTTGTTCTGGCTGCACTGGGGTTAAAGCTGGAAGCCCTACTGTTAGCGAGCTGTGGGGGAATGTTGCTGTCGCTGCTCCACGGCTGGATCGTTTCGGCTCGTGGCTTGTCCTTATTCACATATAGTGGAGAACATATCCCTTCTGGGCTATGGAAATCATTGGGTCAGGATTTCACCGATAGCCTTATGACGAATTTATTCATTTTGTTTTGTATCTCCATCGACATGTTGTATGTACAGCATTACTTTCCCGAGCAGGCCAGCAGCTATGCCATTGCGCTGAAGTACAGCCAGTTGGTCTATTACGTTTCGTATAGCCTAATTGCTGCCTTTATTCCAAAGATCGGTGCGCAGGGGCATGACCGCCAAGCTTTGGGCAAGCTGATTGCCGTCTATGCCGGATTAATGGCAGTAGCTGCGATCTGTGTATACGTGGGCACGACCTTTGTATTCCCAACCTCTATTCCCATATTATTCGGAGCCTCTTACCAATCGGCCGAGGCCTATATTCCATGGGGGGGATGGGTGTACTGGCTATTTTCCATCGTGCTGTTTTTTGTGCATGTGCACGTATTGGTGGGTAGACGCAAATTTATGTTCAGTCTGATGGCAGGAGCCGCGGCTTTATTAGTAGCCTTTCATATTGCCCACACAGAGCCGGTAGATTTTTTGCTATCTGAGTTCATGGTTTACGGAGCTATGGCTCTCTACTTTGTGATAGACGCCTATGTGCATTTGTTCAAAATAAAGATAAAGGGGGATTTACCCCATGAATACCATACATGAACAGGACGGTAAAACTGTAGTTCTATTGCTTTCCTGGCGTGACATTCGTTCACCTAAAAGTGGGGGAGCAGAAATTTTCACCCACGAAATGCTTAAACGCTCACAGCAAGGCCGCTTCCAGTTCATTCATTTTTCACCCCAATTTGAGGGGATGCCTGAGCATGAAATTATCGACGGTGTTACGTATATTCGAAAAGGGAACATATACAGTGTTATTTATTATGCGATGCGCTATTACCGTCGTCATCGAAGGAAGATCGACTATGTAATTAACCAGGCGAATACGCATCAATTTTTTACCCGATTTTGGGTGGAGGCATCTAAGCGGATTTTCTTTATACATCAGCTAACAAGGGAAATATGGTTTGAAAATGCCAAATTCCCGCTAAATGTTATTGGGTTTCATATGGAGCCCTTGATGCTTAAGCTGGCTCGTAAGGATCAGACGCTTACGGTATCTCCGTCTACTCGATATGATCTGCTTAAGCTGGGCTTTCACCCGGATCGTGTCCATCTTTTACCGGAAGGCATTGAGTTTGATCATTGGCCGCGCGAACAATTTTTATCGAAGGAGCCGAATCCGACCTTCATGTACGCTGGGCGCTTCGTCAAATATAAAGGCATTGATCTGGTCGTTGAGGCCTTTGGGCAGCTCAAGGAAAAGTTCCCTCAGGCTATGTTATGGATTGCCGGAAAAACCGATAAAACCTATGTGGCAGAACAATTGTTGCCGATTATGAAACGATATGGATTGACATACGGAGAACCGGATGAACAGGGACGATCGCAAGCCGATATTACCTTTTACGGATTTGTTTCAGCAGAGCATAAGCTGGAGCTAATGAGTCGTGCCCACGCGCTGGTGTTCCCTTCCTTACGTGAAGGCTGGGGGTTGACGATTACCGAAGCGGCAGCCGTTGGAACTCCCAGCATTGTCAGCAATTCACCGGGTCTGGTGGATGCCACGGATTTTGGGAAAAGCGGGTATCTATGCTTCCACGGCGACATCCGGGGATTATCTGAACAAATGGAAAGAGCAGCGCAGGGTGGCGAGGATTACATGGCCATCCGTGAGCGTGCGTATCAATATGCGTTAAGATTCCATTTTGATCATACGGCTGCTGCGTTTGAGCAGTTGATGAAAGATTGGGTAGAGGAGGCGGAACAGAGTGGACAAAGTGGTCATTCTCTTCTCCACATACAACAATGAACGGACGATAGAGCCTTGTTTGCGAAGCTGTATGGGGCAAAATTACAAGGATCTGCATATTGTAATTGCTGATGATGGCTCCACTGACCGGACCGTCGAGACGATTCGCATGTTGTCGGCAGGGAGTGCAGTACCCGTAACGATATTGGAGCTTCCCCATGGGGAACGGGGAGTCGCTAGGGTCAGGGCGGTTGAGGAAGCGAAACGCTTGGGTGCCGAATACATATTTGTATTGGATTCCGATATGATTTTAGCCGAACATCTGATTCAGCAGAGCATCGACTTTTTTGACGATCATCAGGATATTGGCGCCTTGGTCGTTCCGGAGGAGGCGTATTCGGAAGCGGACAATTTTTTTTCCAAAGTGAAAGTTTTTGAGCGAAATGTAATTAACAACGCGGGTGAGACCTTGGGAAAACGCTCCATTGAAGCGGCACGCTTCTGGCGAATGAGCGCTTACGAATCGACGGGCGGCTTTAATGCGGAGCAGATTGCTTTTGAAGAAATACAGCCGACCTTGCGTTATATAGAGTCTGGTGGAGTCATTCGCCGGGCGGTATTTACACGGGTATACCATGATGAAAAACAGGTGTATCTGCAGGATGTATTACGTAAAAAAGCCTACTACTTTTCGGTGATGGATCGTACGATGTCATCTGAAGAGGGCGGATTGCGAAAGGCGCTGGAACGTTGGTATTTCTTCCGTCCGGTGCTGTATACATGGGGGAATTTGAAAAACTATATCCGTCACCCGTTGCTGACGATGGGGATGTTGTGGATGTATGTATGCCTGACTGTGATTGGGGCGGCCGCCGTGTTAAAGGGCGGCACCCGTCACTCAGGCGATCTCGCTAAGGCGGATAAGGCGTAACGATGAATGGCCGAGAGTCAGCGTATCCAGCGTGTACAGGTCGGGATCGGAAGATTCCGACTCCTTATACGGTATATATAATGAATGCGTGGTTAACTGAATACCTTCTCCGTCAGGATGACGTAGTGAGCGGCCGACAGGATACAGCTCAGCGAGTGCAAAGTGTACAGCGGTTACGATATCTTGTTCATTCAGCAGCACATAGGGTCTGTACGGAGCATTCAAAATGCTGTCTATAAATACTGACAGGTCGGAAGCTACGTTCTGCTCTGCATGCAGGCTGTTTCGATTGAGTTTGGCCTGATCAAGCGCCTCATACAGTATTTTTTTTAGCGTATCATCATCCAGCTCCAGCGGTTTCGTCAAAAAACGGAACACACCGACTTGATTAATCGCCGATAAAATGGACTGCGTATGCAGGTGACCAGACAAAATGATTCGTACGATATGTGGATAATCTTTCTTAATCATGCGAAGGAAGGTAATCCCATCCAGACCAGGCATGAGCAGATCGGAAACGACCACATCAATCGGGTGCTGTTCCAGCACTTGTAGGGCTTCTTTGGGCGTGTGAGCGGTATGTAAGGTGAATGCTTCTTGCGTCAAG
Source organism: Paenibacillus sp. NMA1017 (assembly GCF_058895805.1). NCBI lineage: Bacteria > Bacillati > Bacillota > Bacilli > Caryophanales > Paenibacillaceae > Paenibacillus > Paenibacillus sp. NMA1017. The sequence goes on from NZ_JBZXYR010000005.1 coordinate 274,172, forward strand.
GTCCGTTCAAGCAGGGACAGAACCATAGGGCTGTCGTCAACAAATAGAATGTTTTGGGGTGTCATAAGAACTGCGCAACTCCAATCAGGAAGTAAGAAATGAGGAACTACATGTATAATATCAGCGTTTTGGCATTTTTGAAAGATGTCAATACAGAACGGGCGTTGCGTCTTTTTTGTGAACGATTTGATTCGGCTGAGCATGCCCTCTGGGAAAAAGGTATGCGTCTCCTTCATCAGTATCATGCTGCACGACATACAGGGGTGACCCTGGCTGTCTCCAGCGCACTTCAGCATATGGACGATCGTCATGATATTTACGTTGTTGATCTGCGAGAATACGGCGAGGAAGAGCTGGATCGCTTATATATCGCAAAAACATGCGAGTTGATCCTACTGACGGACGGGGCAACGGAAACCGCTGCGAGGTTTGCTGCCCTCCAGCGCCGCACTCCCCGGTTGCTGTGCGCACGGATACCGCTGGTCAGCTATGAGCTGGAATGCCTGATGCAGGCTATTTTGAGCCGTCTTGAACAAAATGGAGGGGACAGGGAAGCATGAAACAATGGGCTTTGTTGAAACCAGGTTGGCAAAAGCTGATCCTGTACCTGATCGTTCTGGGTGTGATAGTGTTCTTGGCCGCTGTTCTTCAATGGTTTGTCGTGCGACAATTCAGTAATCATTTGGCGGAGATTCAGAACGAACAGCTCCAGTATGAGGTACAGGAACTTTCTAGCAGCATAACCGAGCGTTATGCCGCATGGCAGGCTGAGCTGAAGGAGCTGTCGTCCAGTCTGGGCAGAGATATGCTGAATCAGGGAACACGCCAGTATCCTGAGGGATTTAAGCGTGAAGGCGGTACCTTTTATGTGCTGGATGAGCAGTATCATGTTATGGTCGGACGAGACAATCGCGAGATGAAAAGTGCGGTCCAGCAGATTAAATGGCTGCAAAATGGTTGTGCAGTAAGCTCTTTTGTGACAGAGGATCATCAGCCTGCCCAGTATATAGCATGCAGGATTCAAGGAGCACAGATGGGCGGTTTTATGGTGCGCACGGTTGACGCTGATATGCTCAGCGGGATTATTAAAAGTAAACCGGTTAACCAGCATGAGACCTTATTTTATAACGGTCAATTTAAGGTCGTAGCTTCCCGAAGTACTTCGGATATTAACCGAACGGACATCACGGGCGTCACCCGTAGGCTGCTGGAGGGCAATACAGGTATCATCGAAGATGGCGGAGAGAAACACGGAATAGGATACAGCCGCATTGGGGAAGAGGCCCTTTACATATCGGTTAAGGATGTCAGTCAGGATACAGCTCAGCGAATCAGCTCCTTTCGCAAACAGTTGTGGATGGTCATGGTTCTGATATTGTTCATTCTGTGGGCCATGCTCGTACAGTTCCGCAAACGGATTGTAAAGGATGCCATCGTGAACAATCAGGTGCGTGACCAACGGCGTGATGAAGATATGCGACAGCAGCAGGACACGTATTATTTGCCATTAATGCAGACGATTGAGCAGCAGCTGCAAGAGCTGCAAGAGCAGACTAGCCGTCTCACGGGCGGTGATGATTTGAAACTGCTCGGATTTTATCATGATCTAGCAAACCGCTTTGAAGCGGCTTCCAGTCAGGGAAAAGGAGCCTCCCATGAGGAACTGGAGTATTTTCGCGAGTTGAATGAAAATTTCATCCAGGGTCGTCTCAGACAGGAATCCTCACTGGGAGAGTTACTGACAGGAGTCCGTAGCCTGCGCGATGAGCTGGAAGAGAAGATGCATGATAATAGTGGAATTAGCTTTACAGATATGAATGAAGTATTGTCTGAGTCGCTGAAATGGGCGAACCGTTCGTTGAACATGAAGAACATTCAAGTGGTCTTGCGGCAAGAGCCTGTTCCATCCATTGCAGCACAAGCACCTATGCTGTACAAAACGATTCAGGGGCTGCTGGAAAATGCAGTGCAGGCCATGGGCCAAGGCGGAGAACTGCCTGAGGATCAGGAACAGGGCCGAACAGGTCTGCGGTCCAAGCGAAAATCTCAAGTGCTTAAGGTTAGTTCACGGCTGGAAGAAGGAGAAATTATTATTAACATTGAAGACACAGGCGGCGGGATTGATGATAAAATGCGTTGGAGCTATTTCCAGCCGGACTATTCCCAAAACTCGCAGGAGCATGCGTTCAGCCTGTACCAAATGGATGCATACCTGAAGACCATAGGCGGTCGTTTAAAGCTGCGTAATACCGATCAGGGCTTGCAGGCAATCGTTCGTTTGAGAAGATAGGCCCAAGATAACCGACAGATATACGAGAAGTTCAAGAGAGGGGGACAAGCATGAAAAAATGGATATTTCGCTACCGCTACGATATGGCGGCAATGATGTTGATGTTGATTGCGATTGTTGCATATCTTGCACCTATCTATGGACCAGGGCAAATTGTGTTTAGCGACATTGCTTTTGGAGCCACCTCTCATCGGTATCTGGAGGAAATAACCGGGGTATGGAACGAGCGTTGGTCTACCTCGACCTTGTTCAATGCTCCACGTATCCTGTACATCTTGCCCTTCTATGGACTGTCACTCTTATTTGACGAAAGCGGCCCGGTCTTGCTCAAGTCGTTTATTACAGGCTTGTTATTTGTTTCGGCATTTTCGATGTATGCCTTTGCCAAGCGATTGGTTAGCGTGTATTATTCACCAAGCTTTACAAAGACCCGTATTTTTGCCATCATGGTCGGCTCGTTGTTTTATGCGCTGAATCCGTGGGTTATTTTCCGCATTCAGCATATTTATTTGCTCTGTGGATATAGTTTGTTTCCGTTAATGCTGCGATTCTTTTTCAGTGCGGTGGACCCCAAGTTTCAAATTCAACAAATTAAAAACTATCATCCCCACAAGCTGTATCAGCGGAACTGGATCGACCTGTTCCTGTTGGCTGCGGTATTCACCGTTAGTGCTGCGGCAATTCATTATTTTTTCTTCGGCATGATTTATTTGGGCTTGTTCACCATGTTGCTATTGATCAAGTTGACCTGGACCCACCGTAAAGCCGGTCGCACCTATTTGCAGCCGCTATACAGCAATTTTTTGCGTAAAGGGATCATATTTGGCGTGTTTTTTAGTCTGCTCAGTTTTTATTGGTTGTCTCTATATGTTGGTAGCATGTTGATGGACGCTCAAGCGTCTCAGCATAATATCAATGTCGTGGATACGTTGTCTCTGTTCAGCCGCAACAGCAGTTTAAATAATGTGGGTTATTTACTGAGCTATTGGTGGCCCATGTTTTCCTTGTCCTCGCTGCCTGTCATGTTTTATGTAGGAGGGGGATTTTTGTTGCTATTGATCGGATATGCGATGGTGACACGTTCACATAAAAATCCGATTATTCTAATCTTTTCGCTACTTACGCTGCTGTTTCTGGTTGCAGCTACAGGGACGACGTTTCCGTCCATTGCCAAGTGGTTTGTCATTCTGGTTACGAAAACTCCTGTAATTGGTTCGGTTTTCCGTGATCCTAACAAGTTTATTGGACTGATTGCCCTTAATTTCGGCGTGTTGCTGACCTTTGGCGTCATTCAATTTATGGAATGGTTCGGATCATCCCCGTTGCAGCGTGTATATAAAAAGCTGGCGGTCGTTATCGTCGTCTTGTGCCTGGGGGTATATTTTGCTCCCTTGCGTACTCAATTCATTGAGGGGTATTACAAGCCGGTACAAGTGCCGGAGGCCTATGGTCAAATGGCTGAAAAGCTGACTGACCCGGATCGTTTCGATAGCAAGGCATTGTACTTTCCGATTGCTGACAATATGATTCAGAGCTATAACGGAGTAGCCACGCCCAAATGGAATAAAGGGAAGACCGCAAACGAGAAGGCAACCGGAGATTTTCAGGTATACTCTTCTCCTAAAAATACGATCTTTCATCATGAAGGCAATGATCCCGGTATTACATACTATATGAATTTTCTGCAGTATGTTATGGACAATGGATTAAGCTCCCGATTAGGCTGGCTGTTCTCTACCTTTGGGGTCAACCAGTTGGTCTACCATGATGAATATGTGGGGCAGGAGAAACGTCAGGATTTCCACCTGTCTCAGCTGGAAGGTCAGACCGGGCTGAAACGTACGTACCAGAACGGGTTGTTTTCCATATTCAATCTAGAACAGGCACCGCCCTATATGAACATCCTTGCGAGTAAAATTGTAACACCTTACGGTTTTAGCCGACTGGAGAGCTACAGTCATCTGCCTGGTTTTGATTTTAGCCGCTTTGGAGTGCTGTTCAGTGCGTTAAAGCCTGAGCTAAAAACCATCCAGACGATTAACAAAGGGGATTATGTGGAAGCGGCGTCCTTTAATGATTTGCTGTTGTCACAGCTTCCAGCAGAGGATTACTTACGGCCTTTTGATGCCATTGAGGATGGTAACGCCTTTTTAAAATGGTCCAAAACCTTTGCCTCGACCAACGATTGGTTATGGTATTTATCCTCTCAAAATATACGGAACTTTCCGTTCGATATGGAAATGGATGCAGGGATTGCAGTCACCTTTGCCAGTAAGAAGCTGGATGTGGCCCCGTATCAGATGAGCAGTATCGAAGGGAAGACGGTCGTGGACTTTGATTCTATGTTGCGGACCGAAACCTTCTTCAAGCCGGATAATCCGCAGTTGTTCAGTGTGCAGGCTAATCCCCGTGAGGAATTGAATGATGTGCCAACTCTGCACGGCGAAATTATGAAGGGAGACCCGAGTAATATATGGCAGGTCGCTAGATCAGGTTTGCTGGAAGCCAAGGAAAATAATCCGTATCAATTCCAAATTACCGTTTCCGGTCGTGGAACGAACAAAATGCATGTGAAAATGAGATTTTACGATAAGCAAATGCGTGAGCTGGGGGTTAGCTATGTCGTGGCGCCTTCGGAAGGATATAATTTTGACAGTGTGAAATTTTACGGGGAATATGTGTCGCCGCCCGGCAGCTATTGGATGCGAATGGATTTGTTAACCCTGCAGCGTCCACAGCAAAAAAATTACTGGTGGATTCATGATATCCAGCTGCGTGATTTGGGGCAATACAGCAAGCCTAACATGTTTACGATGCACAAAAAACTGGATCAACCTCAAACCTCGCATGTATATGCTAGAGTGTTTATGAATAAGGCAGGCGGGAAATTACAAGTCACACTGCCGGACAAAGTAGTAAGTATCAAAACTCAGGATGATGGCTTGAACCAATTCCAATGGGTTGATCTGGGAGTGCATGCCTTTCCTAAAGGAGATACCCCGGTCACGGTTAATAACCTGCAAGGCTTTAATGCGATTAATCAATTTGCGATTGTGCCTGTGGATCAGCTAGATCAGCTATCTTTTCCAGTGGAGCAGGCATTGAAGCGGGGCAAGCTCTTTTTCACCTTGGAGGCAGAAAACGATTTTAACGCCCAAGGAAATGTGCAGACGGAACGTGCTTTACCCAGACTTAGTATGGGGCGAGGGATCAGCTATCAGAAGGGGACGTTAAGCAGGGATGTGGAAGTCGCCAAAACGGGAACCTATGCCACAGCTATTTTGGCTAATCTACCTGCCGGGTATCAGGGGTCATTAACGATAAAGTTGATGAATGAAGAGACAGGAAAGGTGCTGACCAGAACGATTCGCACGGAGGAGTCGTATAAGCGGCTACCCGCTACCTCTTTATCCGAAAAGCTGGTTATTGAAACGGTGTCCGATCAGGATGGTTTTGCCAAAAAAATCATACAAATTCCCGGTCTGCTGAATGACTACGGCCGAGTAGAATTTAAAAATCTGTTCCTAACCAAGGGAAAGTATCGCTTAACCCTTGTGCTGGACAGCCAAGTACCGTCATTGAGTAGTTTTGGAGATATTCATCGAATGGCTGCGCAGGAAGTGACGGTAATGCCTGGGGAGAACACGAAGGAATCATTGAGCACGACGGATGTCGGATGTGTGGCGGATATTCGACCTGGGCAGACGAATCTGTCAATCAGGGACACAGGACTGTCTATCCGTTACGCACCTAGCTATTCCTGTGACTGGAATATTTATGCGTCCAAGAAAATGAAGGCAGAGCCGCTGCAAGAGTATGCCGTTCAGTTGGATGCGCGATCAGAACAAGTTGGAAGTCGGCACATGAAGGTCATTTTTTTGAATAAAGCGTCCCAGGTTCTCCAAACCTCCTATATTGATGAGGTGGAGGAGAGAGATAAGGAACAATGGAATCATTATGATCAAATTGTGAAGGCTCCGGCAGGAACTGCCTTGATGCAGTTTCAGATTTTGGCGCATGCGCACAAGAAGCAGTCAGGCTTATTTCAAATGAAGGAATATTCCATTATCCCTTATCAAGCGATGATTACAGTGGATCAATTTACGTTGTTTGAGGGAACGGATATGGATACCTTTTTTACGGCACCACATACTTCGGAAAGCATTCAGGCTACTCGTGAGAATTCCATGGAACGTAGTTTTACGCTATATAATCCAACGCATCAGCAGGTGCTGATCCGGGAGACCGAATCACCCAATCCACTATGGGAGTTCAGGCTGGGTGGCGAAAATCAGCGAGCCCGTCTGTCTGTGAATGGAGTAACTACTGGATTCATTACCAATGGCAGCGGAAACGGTAAGGTTGTTATTATTTTAGCCTCTGCCTACCGTTTCGGATGGGGATTGTTCCTCATAGGGATACTGGGTGGAGCAGCTTGTTTTCTTCCTTATCGGCGATGGAAGAAGCGAAATCTTCCATAAAAAGCAAGCTGCTCAGTGGGGAAATGAGTAGCCATGATACGGCTACATCTCATATTTGTAGCCTCTACCCCAGACGGTACGGATATGCTGAGGATTTTTAGGGTCACGCTCAATTTTTTTGCGAAGGCTGGAGATATGTACGTCGATGGTGCGATCCAGATAAGCGCCATCTCCGCCTTTGATCCGATCCATCAGCTCACTGCGGGTAAAGACTTTACCTGGATTGCAGGACATCTCTTTTATAATAGAAAATTCGATTTGAGTGACTTCTATTTCTTGGTCATCGACTAACAAGCTATGACGGTAATCATTAACCCAAACTCTTACCTTTTTAAGCTTTTGCATGACCGTTTGCGATTCAGTGGGCAAGTTGCGGCCGCAGCGGCGCAACAAGGCGTTGATGCGGGCATTTAACTCTCTTAGACTGAAAGGCTTGCATAAAAAGTCATCCGCTCCGTCATCCAGAGCCTTTATTCTTATATTCAGCAGGGTGTTATTAGAGATGACCAGCATAGGAACCGTGGTAAATTGACGGATTTGGCTGATCAGCGCACATTCGACTCTACCGGAAAACATCAGAGCGGTCACAATAATATCCGGCTTAAAACGCATAAGTGTAGGAATTGCAAGTTTAGAGTCATAGATAAGTTCGGTATGATAGCCTTCCTCCTGAAGATGAAGAGCAATCATATCTGCCAAACCTTTTTGATCTTCAATGATGAGTATTTTTATGGACATGACTGACATCTCCTGTACAGACAAAGATACAATAGCATTGCATAATCATGTATTTGCCACGATAATACATACTTATGTATTCGGCAGAAATGCGAAAATCGAACAGTCCTATAATGAAAGAAAAATATTAATTTACAGGAAGAAGGTTGCATCTTTGCGAATGATTTTATTATCTGGAGGTTCGGGTAAACGTCTATGGCCCCTATCCAATGTGAACCGCCCCAAGCAGTTTCTTTCCATTCTACGTCATGATGAACGGCCGGAAAGCATGCTGCAACGAATATGGAGGCAATTAGATGAGGCAAATTTGGCAGATGAGGCCTATTTTTCAACGAGTGGAACTCAGGCCGAGCTGATTCGGGGGCAAATTGGCGGAGATGCTGTAGTGATTGAGGAGCCGACTCAACGGGATACCTTCCCGGCCATTTCCCTGGCTACGGCCTACTTGCATGACGTTGCAGGCGCATCACGCGACGAGATCGTAGGGGTCATGCCCGTGGACGGGTATGCGGGGGATGAATTTTTTGAGCATCTGCGCAGGCTTCCTTCCATATTAGAGCAATCAGGATGCCATATCGCATTAATGGGGGCTGCTCCAACGGAACCCTCAGATAAATACGGATATATTGTGCCTTCAGCCTCTCCTTCACTTGACCAGCCATATTATAGGGTTAGTTCATTTGTAGAAAAGCCGGATCTGATCCGTTCGGAAGCATTGATCCGTGAAGGGGCCTTATGGAATTGCGGGGTGTTTGCTTTTAGGCTGGGCTTTTTGTTGGATATTCTGAAGCAAATGAGTTTACCAGTCGACTATGAATCTCTTTCGACAAATTACGCAGACTTGCCTAAAACCAGCTTCGATATTGCGGTAGTAGAGCATACTCGTAAGCTCTCCGTGCTTCCTTATCATGGAGAGTGGAGGGATTTGGGGACGTGGGATTCGTTGGTGCGGGAAGTAAGTTCGAAGCTAAGTGGTCCAGGATATATCTCAGAAGCTTCACATGACTCGCATATCATCAATGAACTGGAGATTCCGGTCAGTATCTGGAATGTCCCTAACATTATCGTCGTTGCTGGTCCAGATGGCGTGCTGGTTACGGATCGACAGTCGTCAACTGGAATTAAGGATATGGTGGCGGAAATTGAAATCGGTCCGCGTTTTGAGGAGCGCTTCTGGGGGAGGCAAACGGTATTATCCCATCAGCAGGCAGCAAGTGGATTGCAGACAGTGACCAAACGCGTGGTCATTTCAAACGGGAGATTTATCAGCTATCATGAGCATCAGTTTCGTAAAGAAGTTTGGACCATAGTTTCTGGAACCGGAAGTGTCTCTATCAATGGCGTGACACAGACAGTCAGCCCTGGTGAGGTCATCGTCATAGAACCCGGTACAAAGCATTTTATAGGGGCAGTAGAGGGAGATTTAGAATTCATTGAGTCACAAATCGGACATATTGTATCCGAAACGGATATTATCCGATATGAATTTCCCGATTCGATTGACGGCCATACTGTATGAATTGTCTACAACATAGGGACTGATAGATACGAACGAGGTTTATTAGATGGCAATGAAGAGTAGTAGGAACTATTTTTTATTAGAGCTTAGATGACCTGTACATTCCTAAAAAAAGGTATTCATGCGATATATGGATGAATACCTTTTTTTGCATAAACATTTCTTTGTGTTTGTAATGAAATGAATAGAAAAGAGAGTTATAAAATAATTTTCTTGGAAGTCAGCCACTCTTTTACGGCGTCCGTACTGAGGTCCCTTTTAGGCGTCCATTCTATTTTATCAACCAGCTTGCCGTTTCTGAATTCTGCAATGGTGGGGGTGTATTTAACGTTGTAGTCCTCTTTGAATTTATTCCATTGGGGCTTGTCCTTATGGATTTTGTGAACGTTCAAAAAAGTGATTTTAGAGCCTAGATTATACTGCTCAATCATCTTGTTAAAGTTAGGCTCAAACCGATTGCAATCGCCACAACTCGGTCTGCCAACATAGATAAATACACTTTGATCCTGTTGAATCAAACTCTTAAAGCCATCAACTGTAACCGCATTCAAGTGGTCATATATTTCGGGGTAATTGCTTTTGCTCGCTTGGATTTCTTTGTCTTTTTGTTGAACAACCTGCTCCAGGTCTTGAAATTTAACTACAGCTGAAATAGCTATACCAATGACAAGTAACACAATCACACTTAACCCGGCGATATATCCTTTTTTCACAGAAATCCTCCTTTTTTTACATTCTTACACTTACAATAAATGATATTTCCATTTTTCGCTGTAACACTTGTCTCATTATGGTTAAAAAAAGAAGCCTTCCATTGGGAAAGCTTCTTTAGTCAGCATTTTGCATAATTCGATTCCCAACGCTTGTAAGTACAGTATATAGACGAACTAAAGCGTTTCGATCTATATACTGCTGATTTGAAAACGCTCTGGGATGTATGCAAAATGCTCTAGTCTGAAAATTAAATGTTAGACCACAACAGTCAACAAGTAATCCTCACGCTTCACTTCAGTTTCCATTGTGTTCAACACATCCAGGTATTGAGCGGAATTTGTTACGATAATTGGTGTAGCCGTAGTATAGCCTGCCGCCTTAATTTGCTCGATATCAAATTCAAGCAACAGTTGTCCTTGCTTAACCACATCGCCTTCCTTGACGCGCTTGTCAAAGAATTGTCCTTTCAGCTTCACTGTATTCACACCAACGTGAATCAGAATTTCTGCTCCGTCATTGGAAGTAATACCGATGGCATGTCCGGTCGGGAATACGGTCGTAATCGTTCCATTGACAGGAGATGTCAGCACACCTTCTGTAGGATCAATGAGGATTCCTTTCCCCATAGCACCTGAAGCAAAAGCTACATCAGAAGATTGTTCCAAAGGCAACACTTTACCTTGCAGTGGGCTTACGAGAATTTCTTTCTCGATTGCCACTTCTTTCTTTATAGGTGCAGCTTCTGTTTTTGCAGTTTCTTCTTTTGGATCATCAAAGCCTAAAACCATAACCAACACAACTGCGAGTACAAAGGCAACGAGTAAACCGATGACTACCCACAAGAATCCAGCTCCAAAATATGTTGGCAGCGCCAGTAAACTAGGCAGGGAGAAGGATTTTGCAGTCGCTCCGCCAGAAGCGATAATAGCGCCCCCAATACCACCGGAAATACAAGCATAAATGAAAGGCTTTTTCAATTTTAAAGTTACACCATAAATCGTTGGTTCAGTAATCCCGAATACAGCTGCCAGTGTAGAGGAACCAGCCAAAGCCTTCATTTGAGTATTCCGTGATTTCAGGAATACCCCCAGTGTCGCACCTGCTTGAGAAAGTACGGCAGCTGTAAGCATTGGAAGCATCGTGTCATAACCCAATGTTGCAATATTCGACAGCATGACCGGAACGAAGCCCCAATGTACACCGAAAATAACAAACACTTGCCAGAATGCACCAGCCACAGCCCCGGCGATTAATGGACTTAAGTTGTATACCCATGTAAAACCGTTTGCCAGGCCTTGACTGATCAGGTTACCTATTGGACCAAAGGCAAGGAATGTTAACGGAATAACGACCAGTAGTGAAAGCATCGGTACGATAATGTTTTTAACCGATTGATGGATAAAGGAATTGAACCAGCGCTCTACATAGGACTGTACCCAGACCGCCAGAATAATGGGAATGACACTAGAACTATAATTAATCAGAATAATTGGAATACCTAGGAACGCCAATCTTTCTGGGTTACTTACCGCCGCTATAACTGCTGGATAGACCAGAGCTCCGGCGATTGCCACCGATACAAAGGTGTTTGTCTTAAATTTACGGGACGATGTAACAGCTAGAAATACCGGAAGGAAATAAAATACGCTGTCCGAAGCTGCGTTTAGGATCATATACGTACCGCTTTTATCATTAATCCAATGAAGCGACAAAATTAATGCCAAAATCCCTTTGAGCAAACCTGCTCCGGCTAGAGCGCCCAAGAGAGGAGAGAAAATGCTGGAAATGATATCGACCGCTTTGCCAAGGAAATTCGTTTTTTCTGAAGATTCTTCCTTTTTGGCATTAGGATTGTCTGCATCCTGCAAATTCGTTTCTGCCATCATATGCTCAAACACTTGACCTACATTGTTGCCGATGACCACTTGAAACTGGCCGCTGCTTTCCACTACTGTAATGACACCAGGGGTTGCCTCCAGTGCGGCTTTGTCTGCTTTGGTACGATCATTTAATTTAAATCTCAAGCGTGTAGCGCAATGGAATACCGAATTGACATTCTCTTCGCCACCAACGAGGGTCACTATTTTTTTAGATAGTTCTTTATCACTCATATTCAGAACTCCTTATGGGTTATTCTTGCTACTGATAGGGTTTACTGTTTACATCTGTTGCTAAGATGCGCCGGCGTGCATCTTTTTAAACTCGTAAACAAGAAAAACCTAAACTCGTGGTGAAAACTACGCACTCTCTCCTATAGAGGAACGTCGATTTCACCATCAGTTTAGGTTTTGCCTGCCTTACCAGTCACAATCCATGAACGATGAGGGGTATGAAGTTGTTAGTCTTATATGTTATTACGCTCAGTTACCCGATGAATATGGATAGTTAGATATACGTATTCATCCTTGCTTAAATATTGATCGTATGTTTTTTCCAGATACTCATTGATCTTTTGGGCACAAGCAAAAGCTTCGGTATACGTCTGCTTCACCTGGTTGTACAAAAATTCTTCGCCACTGTGAATGACTTCTTTGCGAATCACTCGCATCGCAAAATATTGCAAATGTGTCAAAAATCTCGAATAGCTAAAAGAAGACTCATCCAGCACAATCCCGTAATGGTACGTAATAATGTTCAAGATATGTTGGACGATCTCAGTCATTTTCAGCGTAGATTTCATTTCGTTACCGTCGATTCGTGCATTCACCATATGCAATGCAATAAATCCCGCTTCATCTTCGCCCAATTTTACTCCGAGCGTATTTTCAATTTTTTGGAGAGCATCCAGTCCAACTGCAAATTCTTTTTTGTAAAAGCGTTTAATTTCATACAGCATCGCGTTTTGGAGTGCCAGTCCTTTTTCTTGCCGTTGTATGGCAAAATGAATATGGTCGGTCAATGTTAAATAAATATTATCACTTAACTCTGTATCCAGCACTTCTGCTGCATGGGTTACAATTTCATTCACGACCTCCAGATGAGATACAGGAATATCGTTCAGCAGCTCGGTTAGTTTGGCCGTGAACTCGTTTTCATTTAACATGAAAATCTTATCTATTTTATCATCATCGACTTGATCGCCAGCCACCTTTTTGAAGGAAATACCTCTTCCCATCACGATGACCTCTTTGCCTTTATCGTTTTTAGTCAATAGGACGTTGTTATTGAGCACCTTCTCAATAATCATTGAAGTTCCCCCTCCCATCCTTTACCAATAAAAAATGCCTAAGCACAATTCAATACTATTGTTAGCAATAGCACTCAATTGAACTCAGGCATTGCCCGCATCACCGGTCACAATCCTTCGATATAGTGCTATTGTAGCACAAAAAAAAGCGATTTCAACATATTTTATTCTGTTTCGACAAAAAATATTTCATATCAAGGCCCTTTTGCCTAATTTGCAAGTACATCGTTACCTTACGTGGTCGTACGTTCAATGAGACTGTATTCTAACGAATGAAGCTCCATTTGGCGTCCAATCAGCTGAGGGGAAAGCATGAAAAAGGCATTTTGTGCTTGAGCCATGATAGGATTTTGAATCGTTGTAATCCCCAATGTATGCGCCAGCTCCGTGTTATCGAAACCAACAATCGCCAGATCCCCCGGTACATTCAGCCGTTGTCTGCGTGCTTCACAGAGAATGCCCACTGCTACATAATCGTTAGCACATAAAATAGCCTCTGGGAATTCGTTCCGACGCTGTAACAAATCCCTTACGACCTGTTCGCCATCACGGATATTATAAATAGAAGAGTGATTCCAGTGTTGCAACACTGGCAGATTGTGCTCACTCATGATCTGTTCATAGGCTCGTTGTCTGCTATGGGTATTGATGCTGCTCGGACGGCCAAAAGCATTGGCTATGCGAGTATAGCCTTTTTGTATCAAATGCTTGAGCGCTAACATATATCCTTCATACTGATCCATAGCAACGGAGCGAATATCGGTATGCTCCATTCGTTGCCACGACACGATCGGGCCATATTTGCAATAGGTACTCAAAAAATTAGTATCATTCACACAGGAAATGATGACCAGCGCATCGACTCTTTTTCTTTTTAAGTCCTCAAAGGCTTGAAGCTCTTTCTTTTTGTCTTCTCCTGAAGTATAAATAATGGTTTGAAATTCATATTGGCCCGCTACTTCTACAAAGCTGTCCAGAAAAGCGAGAACAATTTCATTAATAGTTGAAGTAATGATACCGATCTGAAGCGTCTGACCCTTGGATAGAGAAATGGCATTCCGATTAGGAACATAATCTAATTCCTGCATGATTTTCAAAATCTTAGTTCTTGTTTCGTGACTGACATGGGGGGACTGATTTAATACTCTGGATACCGTAGCTTTGGAAAAGCCCGCCAGTTTTGCAATTTGATCAAGATTCGACATGGTGCTTCTCCTCACATAAGAAAAAAATACTTGACATGAAACGCGTTTCAACGATTAGGATGCTTATGAAGGCATTACGTTTATTTTAAAGCATCCGTCAATGCATTTCAAAGGAGAACGGTTACCGTTAGGTATTGATTCACATTTGCAGCACTTGATGGGATTACTTGGCCAAAGTAAAAATCTTAAATATGGAAAGAGGTTCTTATACCATGACGAAGGCGCTAAAAGGATTTCCGAAAAACTTCTTGTGGGGCGGGGCAACTGCAGCCAACCAATTGGAAGGTGCTTTTGACGTAGATGGAAAAGGATTGTCCAGTGCGGACATGATTGCCTATGTACCCAAAGCGGAACGTAAGAACGATCACGCTATAGAGATTTCGTCCGAGCGACTCGAAGACATTTTGGCAGGCAAAGTCAATGCCCGTTTTCCAAAACGTGAAGGTGTGGACTTTTACCACCACTACAAAGAAGATATTGCATTGTTCGCTGAAATGGGCTTTAAGGTATTTCGTATGTCCATTCACTGGGCGCGGATTTTCCCGAATGGGTATGATGCCGAGCCGAATGAAGCAGGATTGCAATTCTACGACAATGTATTTGATGAGTTGCGCAAGTATAATATTGAGCCCTTGGTAACATTGTCACATTATGAAACACCGCTAGGTCTGACTCAGAAGTATAATGGCTGGCTGGGACGCGAAGTCATACAGCATTACGTCAATTATGCCGAAACGGTGTTTACACGCTATAAAGATAAAGTGAAATACTGGCTGACCTTTAATGAAATCAATGTAATGACCATGAGCCCATTTACCGGTGGCGGTGTGGTTATTGACCGTGTAGAAAACAAACAACAAGCGATATATCAAGCATTGCATCATCAATTTGTAGCTAGTGCACTGGCGACCAAACGAGGACATGAGATCATCCCGGGCGCTCAGATCGGCTGTATGCTGGCACGTATTGAAAGCTATCCACATACGTGTAACCCAGAGGATATACTGAAAGCCCAGCATGAAAATCAAATGAACCTGTTCTTTACGGATGTGCATGCTCGTGGGGAATATTCCAACTACATGAACCGTTATTTTGAAGAAAATAATATTGTGATACACACAGAGCCCGGCGATGCCGAAATTTTGAAAAATAACACGGTCGATTTTATCTCATTCAGCTACTATATGACCTTGACCGTATCTGCAGGTCCAGAAGGCGAGAAAGCAGCAGGAAACCTGATTGGCGGCGTGAAAAATCCGTATCTGCAGTCCTCCGACTGGGGATGGCAGATCGATCCGATCGGCCTGCGTGTTACGCTGAATACGTTTTATGACCGCTATCAAAAGCCGCTGTTCATCGTGGAAAATGGCCTAGGTGCTTATGATAAGGTAGAAGAAGACGGCTCGGTGCATGACACATATCGTATTGATTACTTGCGTCAGCATATTGCCCAAATGAAGGAAGCGATTGCCGACGGTGTTGATCTGATTGGTTACACCAGTTGGGGCCCTATCGACCTTGTGAGCATGTCTACTTCCGAAATGTCCAAGCGCTACGGATTTATTTACGTTGATCTGGATGATGACGGTAACGGAACGCTCAAACGCTCCAAAAAGGACTCTTTTAACTGGTATAAAAATGTGATAGCAACCAATGGTGAAGAATTGTAATTCCATATCATCTCGGGCGGGTATAGCAGAGGACATCCTAAGATGCAATCTGCTGTACCCGCTTTTTTGATAGACACAATAATATTTCAAAGGGCTTCACAAACTTTTCACTTGTAATAAGCTGAAAGTTTTCTGTATAATGAATAAAAATTTCATATGTCTGGTTGATGTTTGCGGGAGATGGAACGAAAGTTCCGACCGAAGGGGCAAAACTCTCAGGTGCTTAGGCTGATTACAGCAACAAGCGGGGACCGTAAACGGACAGAACTCTGGAGAGACCCTTAATTGGGCGCCGAAGGTGCACCGCAGAGAACATCTGCTTAAACTCTCAGGCAAAAGGACAGAGACGCGAATAACCTGTGACAGGGAATGCCCTAGGCTTTTTTATGAGCTATTAGAGGCGGAAATCTGCACAAGATGGTTGTATTTTTTCGTGCCTTTAACCTCTCCAGGAGTCGAATCAGCGGATTTGACTCTTTTTTGTTTTCTAATATGCTGGAGGAGCGGGTTGAAATGAATTTGGTACATGTGTTAGAAGCGATTAGTAGCTGGATATGGGGGGCGCCTCTCATCATTCTTGTCATGGGAACGGGGTTGTGGCTGACCATACGTTTGAAGATGCTGCAGGTATTCCGCCTGCCCCTGGCGATCAAGCTGATCGGTAAGGCCCCGAATGAAGGCAGCGGGGATGTAAGTAGTTTTGCGGCTTTAAGTACGGCGCTTGCGGCTACAGTTGGCACAGGAAGTATTGTCGGCGTAGCGACAGCTATTAAGCTGGGCGGGCCGGGTGCCTTGTTCTGGATGGTCGTTGCAGCCTTTTTTGGGATGGCGACGAAATATGCGGAAGGTGTACTTGCGGTAAAATACCGGGTGAAAGATCGGAATGGACAATTTTCCGGCGGCCCGATGTATTATATTGAGAAAGGTCTTGGACGCCGTTTTAAACCACTGGCGATGCTGTTTGCTTTTTCGGGCATGCTGGTAGCGTTGTTCGGGATTGGAACGTTTCCGCAGGTCAAAGCGATTGTATCTTCGACCGAAAACAGCTTTGGCGTTCCGCCCATTGTAACGGCACTGATTATTGCGATCCTTACAGGACTTGTTACTATTGGAGGACTTAAAAGCATTGCCAAGGTATCGACGAAGGTCGTTCCTTTTAAAACAGGCTTGTACGTACTGATCTGTCTCATCGTACTGATTCGGTTTGCTGACCAGCTTCCTGCCGCAATCGCGCTGGTGCTTCATTCGGCATTTTCAACTACATCTGCAACGGGCGGATTTGCCGGAGCTACGATTATGCTGGCGATGCGAAGTGGGGTAGCCAGAGGTATTTTTGCCAATGAGGCCGGATTGGGAAGCGCACCGATTGCAGCCGCAGCTGCCAAAACCAAATGGCCTGCGGAGCAAGGGCTAATTTCCATGACAGGCGTGTTTATTGATACGATGGTTATTTGTGTGATGACTGGGTTGACGCTGCTGGTTAGCGGTGTGTGGAGCGGGCCTACCGATGCAGGCCTGATGACTCAGCAAGCATTTTCCAGTGCATTCCCGCTGGGGGCGGAGCTGCTCACCATCATTCTGATTATGTTCGCGTTCACCACCATGCTCGGCTGGAACTATTACGGGGAACGTTGTGTTGAATATTTGCTTGGGGTCAAGTGGATTAAACCTTACCGTTATCTATTCATCTTACTGGTTGCCGGGGGCGCGTTCATTAAACTGGATGCGATTTGGCTGCTGGCAGATATCTTTAACGCAATGATGGCTTTCCCGAACCTGATTGCACTGCTTGGCTTATCGGGAATCGTAGTTGCAGAAACCCGAACCTATATGGATTCTCTGAATTCTAGTAAGAAAAAGGGCATTCTTGCAGGTGCCGGTGTAGGGGCAGCTATTCAAGTAGAAGAAAAGGGGCAAACGGTTAATTTATAAATTCTAAAAGGGAGTGTCTTCAGCCATCATAGGCTTGAGGACACTCCCTTTTGAATGTTATAACGATGCGCGCAAAATTGCTAAAATATCTTCTTGATTCAGCTTTTTATAATTACCGAAGCCTCCGTATTCCATTTCACGGGCTGCAATGTTTGCGATTTTTTCCAGTTGCTCATCATTAATATTGTAATCGGCCAGGGTGGAAGGGGCACCGAGACTTGTCCAGAATGCACTAAGACGGTCAATACCTTCCAAGGCGATTTCTCTATCTGTTTTACCTACGGTGTCTAAGTCAAACATGCTGAGCATCAGCCGCTTCATACGTGCAGCATCCTGATCCACTGTATGTCTCATCCAGTTGGGGAACAGGATCGCCAGACCACCAGCATGAGGAATATCATATACAGCAGATAATGCATGTTCAATCGTATGCGAAGCCCAGTCCCCGAAGTAGCCCATTTGCAGTGTTCCGTTAAGAGCAATCGTTCCGGCATATAAAATCGTTTCACGATGCTCGTAGTTGTGCAAATCCCCCAGCAGCTTAGGTGCAGTTTCGATCACGGTTTGCAACACAGAAAAGCACATGCGATCTTGCAACGGTGTATTTTTAACATTGTGAAAATACTGTTCAAACACATGGCTCATCATATCCACCATACCATATACCGTCTGATCACGTGGCACAGAGAAGGTGTTTTTTGGATCCAGAATGGAGAATTTCGGATGCGTCACCGCGCTGCCCCATACGTATTTTTCGTTTGTTTCCCAGTTGGTGATAACAGAATCTGGATCCATTTCTGAACCGGTGGCGGCGAGTGTGAGGATGGTACCGAATGGCAGAGCCTGGGTTGGCATGTGCTTTTTGTTGATAATATCCCACACATCGCCGTCATATTCAGCCCCTGCTGCGATGGCTTTGGTACAATCAATAACGCTTCCGCCGCCTACTGCAAGTAAGAAGTCGATTTTTTCGTTTCGGCAAATGTCGATGCCCTTCTTAACGGTGGACAAGCGCGGATTCGGTTCTACGCCCGACAATTCATGAATGTTGAGATGTAGCGGCTCTAGCGCGTTTAATACCTGGTCATACAGACCATTTCGTTTGACACTTCCGCCTCCATATATCAGCAAAATATTTTTGCCGTAATTCAACAGCTCCTGCTGCAGTTCTTCAATTTGATTGTCTCCAAAAATTAATTTGGTAGGGTTATAATATGTGAATTTGTTCATCTGGAAAGTACCCCTCAGTTCATAGTTCATGTTCAAATCGTAAACCGCTTATCCTGATTGCCTGTTGGATACCTGACTTCATCATGTAAGCTATTTGAAATGACGATTGACCATTATACATGAAATGAATAAGGGAATTCAAGTAAATCTAATCTTTGACCGCTCCAGCGGCAAGATCGGAAATAAACTGGCGGCTAATGAAAAGAAACAAAATAATAAGTGGCAGTACAGCAAGCAGGGTGCCCGCAATGACCATCGCATAATCCGTATTGTAAATCCCGTTCAATTGTGACAGTGCAATCTGGAGCGTGAATTTACGCTCATCCGTTAAGACGATTAGCGGCCATAAATAATCATTCCAGGCTCCTATAAAGGTAAACGCGCCGAGAAAAGCGAACGCTGGACGTAGAATTGGCAGTGCTACATTCAAGTACAGTCGAAAAAAGCTGCATCCGTCCATCCGTCCAGCATCCAGCAGCTCCTTGGGAATGGATTCTTCCGCATATTGACGAATCCAGAAAATGCCGAAGGCATTTACCATCCCCGGGATAATAAGCGCTTTGAACGTACCTACCCATCCAAAGGAGGCCATCATGACAAAGGAGGGGACAAGCGAAAGTTGTGAAGGGACCATCATTGTAGCTAGCAGAATGATAAATAGCACTTTTTTGCCCGGAAAATCAAACTTGGCGAATGCAAAACCTGCCAGTGAATCGAAAAACAGAACCAATAGGGTAACAGAACCGGCTACAAAAAGGGTATTAAAAAAGGCTCCGGCAAAATTAATCTGCTGTAATACTCTCGTTATGTTATCCAAAAAGTGGCTGCCAAACCACAATTGCGGTGGAAAACGGTAGATGTCTGAAGTTGTACGGGTTGCCATGACGATCAGCCAGTAAAATGGAAACATCGACAGAATGATTCCCACCAACAATCCGGCATATAAAACCAAGGATTTTGCGCGTGTCTGCATCATGCTGTTAGCTCCTTCCCATCGTTATTTTTTACCTTGGACGAGTTTCCAGTTGATGATGGAGAATAGAGCAATGATGAGGAACATGCCCCATCCGACGGCTGCACCATATCCAAAATAGTTGTTAATGAACGACTCGCGGTACAGGTATAAAACGATGGTCATGCCACTTGCCCCGGAACCGCCGTCATTACCGACCAGGACCTGTGGCTCGGTGAAGAGCTGCATACCGCCGATGGTGGACGTAATGACCGTAAACAGAATGACTGGGCGCAGCATGGGGATAGTGATGCGGAAAAAAGCTTGTGCTCCGGTTGCTCCGTCTATTTTGGCGGCCTCATACAGCACATGTGGAATACTCTGGAGTCCGGCCAGATAGATGATTGCGTTATAGCCCATCCATCTCCATACGACCATTGAGGAAATGGCAATTTGGATACCCCATGGCACATTCAGCCATTGAACCATGGGCAGTCCCAAGAGTTGCAGAAGATAGTTGAGAAATCCGAAATTGTTGGCAAATAAGGCACCAAATATGATGGCAACAGCCACAATAGACGTCACATTTGGCAGGAAGAATCCAACACGCCATAAGGTGCGCATTTTCACAAAAGGGGCATAAAGCAGAAAGGCAATAATCAGTGCGAAGAATAGCATTGGAATCGTTGCATACACCCAGATCACAAAGGTGTTGCCTACAGCCTGCCAAAATTCATGATCTGTTACAAGGTAGCGAAAGTTGCCCCAGCCGTTGTAGGTCATGTCTCCGATTCCGTCCCATTTGTGAAACGCCAGGTATAATGAAAAACCAATCGGAAACAGTCCAAAGATGCCAAACAGCAGATAAAACGGCGAGATCGCAGCATAAACGGCACGGTGCTTCCAGATTTCTCTCAGCATATTGTCCACACGCCTTTTTTAAATTTTGTTTTTTATCGCTGTAATTCCCGTTCGATTCGTTCCATTGTTTCCGTCCATAATGCATCAGGATTAGCATCCTGCTTGGCGACATTAGCAAGGCGACGGGTCACAATGCCGTGGATGACAGGATAGCGCTCGCCGAAATAGCTGCTTTTCACATGACGTGCGGAAGCAGCGAAGATGAGTCCGGTGGCCTGACCCCCAAAAAAAGGCTCGGGTGTTCCCATGATAGGATCGTCAAAGACACCGGGAGTGGACGGGAACAGTCCGATTTTGTGGTAGGCTTCCAACTGGTGTTCCGGGTTTTGCAGCCAGGTCAGGACTTCAAAGGCTTCTTTGGGATGTTTGCTGGATTTGAGGATAGAAATGAAAGAACCACCCAGGTTACCGTCTCCTCCAGGAGCACGGGCGACTCTCCATTTGCCAGCTGTATCCGGCGCGGCCTCTGTGAGAACTTGCTTCATCCAAACAGCCCCTACAAAAGAGGCAATTTTGCCGTTATTGACCGAAGCGTTCCATTCAGGAGTCCAGCCATCTGCATTGGCGAGCAGATGCTTCTTGTGGAAATCAACAGCGGTTTTCCAGCCCAGACGGATGTCAGGAGATTGATTGCCGATATAGCTTCCGTCCGGTTTGAAGTAAAGGTTAGAATGTTGGGCGAGCACCTGATTGTAAACGTTTACAATATTGTCGGCCAAAAACGAACGGCTTCCGAATTTCTGCTGAAGTTGTTCTCCAGCTGCCATGTAATCATCCCATGTGCGGATGGAGGCACTAACCTTTTCAGGGTCACTAGGCAAGCCAGCTTGTTCAAACAGATCACTTCGGTAGAAGAGGGCGGTAGGTCCTGTATCCATGGGAAATGCAATCATTTTACCATCAGGAGTGATCCCCTGATTCCATTTCCATTCCAAATATTGATCCTTCAAGCGGTCTGCTCCGAGTTCCCTTAAGTCATAAAAACGATCCGCACTGGGGAACAGCTCCACCATCCAATCGTTCAGAGCCACGATGTCTGGTTCACCGGAACGAGCTGCGAGTGTTGTCTTCAGTTTGGCTTTGAAGTCACCGCCTATTTTTTGAGTTTTTAATTCAATGTTGGGAAATTGTTTTTCCGCCTGGGCGAGGAGTTCATCGTCAATAGAACGATTCCAGTACCACAATGTAAGCGTTATCTTTTTTCCGTTCGACAAATTAGTTTCAGATGATTGACTTTGAGAGGATGAGGGTCCACTACAAGCACTAAACATAGTGAGAAAAGCAAGACATAATACCAGCCATTGTACTGTCTTCACATCATTTCCCTCCTTGCTGTCTGAGATAATCTGCCTGCTAAATAAGTTGTAAATGGTTTAGCTCCATCATATGAAGCTGTTACCCATTTATGTGCATTGACTTAACCAAAAACAAAAAAATTGAAACAAAGCATTTATAGAAATTAAATACTCTAAAGATATTAATCCTACTAATCCGAAGAATGATAAAACAATAAGGCAGATATTATGTCAAAAGGTATCTAAATCGTCAATGCTGAGCAATATCTTGGAAAAATCTAATGATGAATTCGAAGAACGATTTCTCTATATCGGTGTGCAGTTCCCCAGTAGGATAGGACAGATAGATTGTTCGCATACATCGAGGCTCCCTGATTTGAAGCAGCTTGATGTCTTCGGTTACGACGTTCCTCCACAGGATAGAAGGAATAAAGGAGATGCCAAGTCCTGTTTGAATCAACCCTCTTACCGTAGCCGGATCATCACTTTCAAAGACGATGTTCGGTTCAAAAGGGATATGAGTAAAAAAGTGGTCCGTTGTTTTCCTAAGCGAATTACCAGGTGTAAGGCTGATAAACTTCTCATGCTCTAGATCTTTCAGGAATACGGTGTCCTGAACACTCAGAGGGTGAGATTTTGGTACGCCAAGCAAAATTTCCTCCTCCAGCAGGATCGCATGCTCGTTGTCCGCCAACTCTTCGGACGTAATCGCAAAATCGTACGCCGGTCCTTTCTTCATCTTCGAAGGGTGCTGGGTCAGGTTGAATCTAATTTGAGGATAGAGATCGCGAAACTTGCCGACAAGGTTGGGCAAAAGCATAGAGCCGACGGCAACGTATAACGTGATGACCTCTACCATTTCGTTCTTCATTTCTTTGACTTCGGATATGCCTTGCTCTAGCGCTGAGAGCGACTGATTCACTCTTTTCAGGAACTTCTTGCCATATTCATTCAGCACGATATGTTTTCCTTCGCGGTCAAATAGCTGCACACCCAATTCCGTCTCCAGGTTTCTAATCATTTTACTTAAGGCAGGCTGTGAGATAAACAACTCGTTCGCGGCACGTGTGACATGCTCATACTTTGAGGTCATTTGAAAATACTTAAGCTGCAAATAATCCATAGTGAAAAATCCCCTTTATAACCATTAGGTTATCAATTATATGTGAATATATATATTTTACAGGTATTTGCTCACTTATTACAATTGACAATGTAAGATAATCAATCCGCTAAAGGTGGTGAGATTCTGAACATCGTTTTTACATTTCCCGGCCAGGGGTCACAGGTTGCCGGAATGCTCCAAGATGTGCCCGAGTATGTGAAAAAGGCAACAAGTATCATTGGAACTGAACTGCGTGATGATGAGAAGGCTATGGACTCAACGGTCTGGATTCAGACGGCACTCTTCGTTAAGGAGACGGCAATAGCCTACCGGTTGATCGAGCAGGGGATTCGGCCCCAATTCGTGGCAGGGCATTCCATTGGTGCATTTCCTGCGGCGGTCATCGCGGGAGTTCTCTCGTTCGAGGATGCGCTTCGGATCGTATGGCTACGTGCCCGGTTGATGGAAGAATCCTTCCCTGAAGGCTATGGAATGGGTGTGATTATTGGACTTACGAAGGCAGAGGTTCAACAAGTCGTGACTCTCTCCCATAGCGAGGCGACGCCAGTCTACCTCTCGAATGTAAACGCAGAGCAGCAAATCGTCGTATCCGGATCATTGGTAGGGTTAAATAAAGCATTTATGCATGTGAAAGAGCTTGGGAGCGCTAAAACGGCGCTTCTGAAGGTTCCGATTCCTTCACACTCCCCGCTGATGTCAGAGGTAGCCAATAAGCTATTGCTGAAAATACACACTTTTTCTTTGCGGGACGCTCAAATACCATATTTGGTAAATCATACGGGCAGAAAGACGAAAGCCAAGGAAAAAATTGCGGAGGACCTTGCCCTAAACGTAGCATATCCCGTCCAGTGGATGGATATGGCGGCTGTCTGCGTCGAATCGGGAGCTGATTGTTTCATCGAAATGCCGCCGGGCCATACTCTTTCCAGACTTGTCAAGCAAGCCCACAAGAGTACCCGGCAAATAGCCGTGGACGAAGTCGGTCTGGAAGCGACTCAGTATCTGATTAGAAAATGGAAGGAGCAAGAAGAATGAATAAAGTACAGCGATCCTGGTCACAAAAACGTGATAAAAAGCAGGAAAAGTTAGAAAAGGTGAAAAAGTGGCTGGACGGAAAATATATCGACTCCTCCCGAATCGTCGACCTGATGGAGTCGCTAATTGAGCCAGGCGCGAAGGTCGTCCTGGAAGGAGACAACCAGAAGCAAGCGTCCTTCCTTTCCCAGAAGTTGCTGGAAGTCGATCCTGGCAAGGTGCATGATCTGCATATGATTATGTCCAGCATTTCAAGACCCGAACACTTGGATATTTTCGAGAAGGGCATCGCGGGGAGGCTGGATTTCTCCTACAGTGGCTCCCAAAGCCTGCGTGTTGCACAAATGATTACTGACGGGACGCTTAAGCTCGGTGACATCCATACGTATTTGGAATTGTTCGGACGTCTCTTCATTGACCTTATTCCAGATGTGGTGCTGGTAGCGGCAGACAAATCAGATCGCGAGGGCAATCTGTATACCGGAAACAATACGGAAGAAACTCCGACGATCGTGGAAGCGGCCGCTTTCAAGGATGGGATCGTGATTGTACAGGTTAACGAAATCGTGGACGAGCTGCCGCGAACCGATATTCCAGCGTCCTGGGTCGACATCATTGTACAAGCCGACAAACCGTACACACTAGAAGCACTGTTTACCCGTGATCCACAGAATATTACTGAACTGCAAATTCTGATGGGCATGATGGCGATCAAGGGCATTTATGGAAAACATCAGGTGCAGTCGCTTAATCACGGCATTGGCTTTAATACTGCAGCGATTGAGCTTTTGCTGCCGACCTATGGTGAACAGCTTGGCCTGAAAGGGAAGATTGCCAAGCACTGGGCCCTGAATCCGCATCCGACTTTGATTCCGGCGATTGAATCCGGCTGGGTCGAAAGCATTCACAGCTTTGGAGGCGAGGTCGGTATGGAGAAATACATTGCGGCTCGTTCAGATGTGTTCTTCGTCGGCAAGGACGGATCTATGCGCTCCAACCGCGCGATGTGTCAGGTTGCAGGCCAATTCGCAGTAGATATGTTTATCGGATCAACGTTACAAATGGACAGCGCGGGCAATTCGTCTACCGTTACTTCCGGCAGACTGTCCGGTTTTGGAGGAGCACCGAATATGGGGCATGATCCTCGGGGACGGCGACATGCGACTCCTGCCTGGCTTGACATGAGCGAGCGCCCGACGGAACTCTCCAAAGGCCGGAAATTGGTCGTGCAGATGGTTGAAACATACGGTGCCAACAAAAAGCCAGTATTCGTGGATTCGCTAGATGCCATCAAGGTGAAGGATGAATCTAGCCTCGCCATTACGCCGGTCATGATTTACGGGGATGATGTCACCCACGTCCTTACCGAGGAAGGCATTGCATACCTCTACAAGACGGACAGCATAGAGGAGAGAAAGAAGGCTCTCGCGGCAATTGGAGGCGTAACGCCTTTAGGAATGGAAAGTAATGAGAGCGATGTAAGCCTGTTGCGTGACAGAGGGATTGTGGCCTATCCGGAGGATCTTGGGATCATGCGCAGACAAGCCAAGCGCTCGCTGCTGGCAGCACAGACGGTTAACGACCTGGTAGATTGGTCAGACGGATTGTATGATCCGCCGGCTAAATTCCGGAGCTGGTCTTAAAGCCATGCTCACGATGAAGCATTCAGCTTTCGCGGCTTCTCTGGCTGCCAAAGCTGTAAAGGCCCTGATGGAAGAGGCCCTTCTTACGCCCAAGCCTGGACTTGTCGATGCCAGAGACAATGGCTCTCATACAGATATGTCCATCGATCTAATGCTTGCATCCGCAAGAGTATTGGAGGATACATTTCGGGAAATAGCCATTGTGTCATACCTTCACCCGGTGGACCAGACCTTGCGTGAGCAGATCGCTCTAATTGGGCGGGAAGGCGAGAAGGTGATGTTCAGTGCAACGAACGGTGTCAATACACATAAGGGTGCCATTTGGGCCCTGGGGCTTTTAACGAGTGCACGGGCAGCCTTTCCAAGGGAGCGGGACCCTCATCAGATAATGAGTATTGCAGGAAGAATCGCATCGTTCCATGACCGGTACCGCCCGATGCAGCAGACGAATGGACAATCGGTTAAAAAGAAATACGCGGTAGTGGGGGCAGAGGAAGAAGCGAAGCTAGGCTTTCCGCACATCCGGGACGAAGCTTTGCCTGCTTTGCTGCGTGCCAGGGCTTGTGGGAAGACAGAGGTGGAAGCACGCATAGAAGCTTTATTGGCCTTGATGGCAAGTGTGGATGATACTTGTATCCTGCACCGCGGTCAGGTGTCGGATCTGATGGCGATTCAGAGAATGTCCGCAGCGTTCCTTGCAGCAGACGGATTAAGAACCCAGTCGGGCAGAAAGTTGCTCTACCGCTTGTCCGAGTATTGCAATGTTAGACAACTTTCACCCGGAGGCAGTGCCGACCTGCTAGCTGCGACATTATTTCTTATCGATTGATACTTTTAATTGGAGGTGTTTCTGAAGGATGGAAAAATTACAGTTTCAATACCAGACTACGAAGCCCATCCGTAAGCCGGCACATATCGGTGTTGTCGGTTCGGGGGATTTGGAGATTATTGTAGAGCCTGTGGAAGGCCAGACCACCCACGTCAGCATTTTAACAGGCAGTGAAGGATTTGGACAAGTATGGGAGAATGTTCTGATCCGTTTTTTTAACCGTTATCCGATTACTGCCAATATTACAGTTCATGACTTCGGAGCTACTCCGGGTGTAGTAACGCTTAGATTTACGCAAGTGTTGGAGGTGCTAGATTATGCAGAATAGTTTTGTGGAACTGAATGGACGCGAGAGAGCTAAAGCGTTGCTGGACGAAGGGATTTTCCGGGAGATGCTTGGGCCGTTGGACAAAATCCAATCCCCCCACTTAGAGCCGCAAGGCATTGTTCCTCAGAGCGATGACGGGATCATTCTGGCTCTTGGCGAAATACACAAACTGAAGGTCTTGATCATTTCGATGGAAGGCGCTTTTCAAGGAGGAGGTATTGGAGAAGTCAGCGGGGCCAAAATTTCCGGAGCGCTCGAACTGGCACTGGAAGAGAATAAGAGAGGGAACAAACTACATCCCATCATGATCTTCGATACAGGGGGTGTTCGGCTACAGGAAGCGAACTACGGGTTGTTGTCGATTTCGGAGATTGCTACCCAGATCGTTGCTCTGCGTAAATACGTTCCTGTTATCGGACTGATCCCGGGCCGTGTAGGGGCATTTGGGGGAATGTCCATTACTGCAGAATTGTTTACCACTCTGATTGCTACGAAGAAAGCGCGTCTCGGTCTGAACGGGCCGGAGGTCATTGAGCAGGAAGCAGGGGTCATGGAGTTCGATGCAAGCGACAAAGCCTTGATTTGGAACACAATCGGAGCCAACCAGCGCTTCCAAACCGGAATGATTGACGAAATGGTGGAAGATACGACGGATGCAGTTATCGAAGCGATTGATGCCGCGCTCAAGGCACCGGCGAAGCCTGCTAAAACGGAGCAAATCGATTTCTATCTGACCCTGTTAAACACTCTTGATCCAACAGAAGCTTGGACACCTGAGCGCTATCGCGAATTTTACACGCAGATACAGCCTGTGCAGCAGCCTGTCCCGCTGGCAAAAGAGGGTGCGGCCGACATGTCGGATAGTAGAGGTTATCGCTGGTTCTCCCGCTTGACGGGCATTGCTCACCCAATCAGCGATGTTCCTTCAGTGCTTGCGGCAGACGTGGATAAGAACGGACAACTGTGCAGATATATCGCCATTGTTCCGAATGCCTCCAACCGATTCCCGCGTGTCAGAAACGGTGAGGTTGGTATGCTTGAAGGCTGGACGGTGGCTCAAATCATCAGGGACGCAATCCGTCAAGATGAGAAAAAAGAAACCAAACGTCCGATCATTGCCATCATTGATGTACCGAGTCAAGCCTATGGCTATAAGGAAGAAATGGTCGGCATCAGTCTTGCCCTTGCTGCAAGTGCAGATGCTTACGCAACAGCTAGACTAGAAGGTCATCCGGTCATCGGTGTAATTGTCGGTAACGCGATTTCCGGGGGCTTCCTCGCGCATGGGCTGCAATCGAATCGTTTGATCGCACTGGATGACAGCAAGGTCAATATTCAGGCCATGTCCAAGGCTTCTGCTGCTCGGATTACCAAGCGGACGATTGCCGAGCTTGAAGAAGCTACCAAGAAGGTTCCAGCTATGGCCTACGATGTTCGTAGCTACAGTACTCTGGGGGCATTATATCAGATGCTGAGCGGTATCCATGCAGACGATCCACAGAGCAGCGATGTAGCCATCGTGGAAAAGACCGTTTCCGAGGCTATCGAGAGTACGAAAGGAGCGCCCCGTGACCTCAGCTTCCGATTGCAGACCAAGGAAGCTATGGCGGGCGGGCGGACTGCAACCCGTAGCGTTCGAGATGCGCTTGTGGAGCAATGGTAATCAGTCCACATGATCTGATTGAAGTGTCCAATTTGAAATATCTCTCCTTATATGAAGACAAGGAGTGGGTAACCGCCTCGCTGAGGCGGACCCCCTTTGTGGTCGTTCGCCGAGCCGATCCGTCGGCGGATGGTTGTATTCCCGTCGGAGTACGGGGACAGGAACGGAATCAACGGGAAGCTGCATTTCTGGACCCGAAAGGGTTGTGCCAGATCGTGTCTCCCTATGCGATAGTGAAACGTCAGATGTGGAACTCCTTGTCTACAGAGAGACGGCAGCAGCCTGTTCTCCAGTTGATGGACTTGTTAGCAGAAATGATGGCGGATTGGCGCTGGGGGCCAGCGGGGAGCGCAGGATTCGAAATAGTAACGCAATACCCGACTGTGAAGGAAACGAGTGATCTTGACCTTGTTATAGATGGTTCAGAGGTTATTGATTATACAGCAGCTGAAAGACTTGTGCACAAGTTGGAGCATCTTGGTGTTCGAATTGACATTCAATTGGAGACAAGAGACGGTGCCTACGTCCTGCGCGAAATTCTTGAGAGACGGGCCAGCACTGTGGTGCTGCGAACTTCTTCGGGTCCCAAGCTCGTTCGTAATCCTTGGCAATAAGGAGCTATAATCAACGGCAAAAGGGAGGAATGCACGACCATTTGGCTTCAGGCAAGCTGTCAAAGGGGAAGTGCGTATTATGGAAAACACTGAAGAGCGGAATATTAATATTAATGAGAGCGACATCTTAAAGGTGTTTGCCGTCAGCGGAGCGATCTTGCAAAGCGTTCTGGGGATGTTTCTGAAGTATGCACACACTAACGATAACCTAGCCTTATTAGGCGTCATTTTCAATATAGTAAAGTATACTGCGCCAGTCTTTATTTTTGCCATTGTATATGGGATGGTGAAAAATAATCAGCATACGAAGGTATCCCATTTTTACAAGGAAAAATTCGGGGAGCTCGTGATCCCTTATTTACTGTGGGCAGCGGCTGGCTTAATTTTCTTCCCGGAAATTCAGGTTAATCAGCACGTTACATCATTCCGGACGCTCATCGAGTCATTTGTGCTCGGTAATGCATCATCACAGTTTTGGTACACGGTGATGATGCTGCAATTTCAAGTGCTGATGCCAGTCCTTATCTTCATTTGCTATAAATACTTGGCTAAGCCTAAGCGGGTCATTCCGCTGCTTGTTGTGAGCTTCGTGATTTTCGGAGCATGGCTATGGATGTACGATACCTTCGTATTTCAAGGAGCATATGCGATTAGTCTACGTTACCTTGACCGCTTTTTCGTCAGTTATTTTATTTATGCTTTACTAGGTGGAATCGCTTGGGTATATAAGAAACAGTTCGACGGAGTGCTTCGCCGGATTCAGTTCATACTCATCCCGGTAATGCTGCTTATTCTCATTTGGACAAATCGCGAATTTTTCAGCTTTGGATTCGAGCATATGTCATTTGGCAATCTGATTTATCTGAAGCCGTCCATGACCTTGTACAGTTTGGTAGTGATTTTCCTGATTTACATGCTGGCAAGACATTTGATCAGCGTAAATTCCCGTTCACTTCCCTATTACAAATGGTTATCTACTTATGCGTACCGGGCCTTTACAGCGAACGTATTCATTCTGGTCATCGTGCTGCGCTTGTTCAGTGACTTGATAAGTCAGCTTCCTTTATTTATGGCGCTGCTTTTGGTTTATCTGACGACTGTGGCCTGCTCCTTCGGCATCGTCTATGCCTTAGCGCAGATAAAGGTAAAGGTATGTCGTGAATGGTTATTGTTGAAACAAAAAAAAGCGCACAGTACCAATCTAAGATAAGTGCCTAAAAGAAAATAATGCATTTAACAGGGTATATATGACACTATAATTTAAGTGTAACTAAGTTATTGGCGTATTGACGGCAATCATAAAGGGTATCTCGATGTTGAAGAGATACCCTTTTTTGTGAACCTGAACTTACTTACATCAACCGCTGTATTTCATCTTTCAGAATTTCGGACCGAGTCCCGAAAATAACCTGCAGGGTACCGTTACCAAGCCTGATGATTCCCGAAGCTCCGAGCTGCCTGAGAGCTTGATCGTTAACTGCTTTGTCGTCTTTAACGACAAGACGCAGCCGTGTGATGCAGGCATCAATGCTTAGGATATTGTCCGAACCGCCGAGATAGGTTAGTACCCTGCCTGCCTGACTGGACGGAGTGTCGGATGTAGCGCTTGCTTTTCCATTGGGTACAGATTCATTAGTCTCAGACAGGAGACCGTCTTCTACATCGTCTTCACGCCCAGGAGTTTTTAGATTGAATTTGAGAATGATAAATCGGAACAGAAAGTAATAGATGAGGGCGAAGACAAGCCCGACCGGGATCATTCGCAATGGGTGGGTGGAGAGTTTCATATTGACCAAATAGTCAATGAGTCCTGCCGAAAAAGAAAAGCCAAGTTTGACATCCAGTAGGTATACGACCAGGCCACTCAGGCCTGTCAGCAGAGCATGAACGCCGTAAAGCAATGGTGCAATGAACATAAACGAAAATTCGAGAGGCTCGGTGATCCCGGTCAGGAACGATGCCAGCGCAGAACCGATGAAGATGGAAGCGACGGCTTTACGTTTTTCCGGTTTAGCCGTATGGATGAATGCGAGGGCTGCTGCCGGCAGAGCGAACATCATAATGGGAAAGAAGCCGGACATGAACATACCCGCCGATGTATCGCCTGCGAAAAAACGCGTCAGGTCACCATGAACGACCTCACCGGCAGCATTGGTGTAATCACCAATTTGAAACCATGCGATGGAGTTCAACACATGATGCAAACCGAGCGGGATCAGCAGCCGATTGGCAATCATGAATACCATTGATCCAATTCCGCCAAAGCCGACAATCCAGTTGCCGAAGGCTGCAATCCCGTCTTGTATCGGACTCCAGATCATTCCGAGCAGAATGGCCAGAATCATGGTCGTGAAGGCTGTAATCATAGGGACAAACCGTTTGCCAGAGAAAAAGCCAAGCCAATCTGGGAGCTGAATATTATGATATTTTCTGAACAGAAAAGCAGACCATCCACCGATAAAAATACCACCCAATACGCCCATGTCCAGCTTGACGTCGTCTGGAATATATGCAAATATACCCGGCACTGCCGCCAAAATACGGGTCAGCACCATATAGGCAATGACTGCCGATAATGCGGCTACTGCGTCGCCTGCCAGACCAATGGCAACACCGATGGAGAAAATGAGCGCAAGGTTACCGAAGATGGCCCCCGCCCCCTCGTTCAAAAAAGGAGTGACATAATGATTCAGAAATCCGCCAACTCCGGGACCAAGCGGTATATCCGTTTCATAATTAATCAGAGCTAATCCTTGCAAAATCCCTGCGGCGGGTAGAGTGGCTACTGGAAGCATTAACGACTTGCCGATTTTTTGCAGAAATTTCAGCATAACATTCTTCCCTTCTTCATCGAGTTTGGGAGTGTCGTATTCACCTGAAATCCTTATGTTCGACCATTTTTTTACATCATAAATCGGAGAATCTAACATGGTCAACGATTATTTTAAGCTATGAAAAGACGTAAATCCGCAGTTGACATCGCTTACATGCTTATATAGTATCAAATTTAAGTTAATAATCGTGACGGAGACAAGAGAGCCACGCAGACATCCCATGGTACAGCACAGGGTTGGTTTGTGAGGGCTTTTCTTTTTTTTGCGCGATGAAAGCGATCGAAATCGGATGATCTATTGAGGAGGTAGGTTGTATGTCGCCATACGCAGCCGAATTCATAGGGACAATGATTCTTATTGCCCTAGGTGGCGGAGTGTGCGCAGGGGTGTCCCTGAAAAAGTCATTTGCTCACGCTTCCGGCTGGATTGTGATTGGAATGGGATGGGGGCTCGCGGTTGCTGTTGGGGTGTATGCAGTAGGTGAAATCAGCGGAGCGCATTTGAATCCGGCAGTGACACTGGCGTTGGCATTTCAGGGTGTTTTTCCATGGCAGGATGTTCCCGGCTATATTGTGGCTCAGCTTCTCGGGGCCATGGCGGGTGCGATCATCGTCGTTTTGCATTATTGGGCTCACTGGAAAGAGACGGAGGACACAGCAACCAAACTCAGCGTATTTGCGACAGGACCCGCGATTGATCATCCGTTTGCCAACGTGCTTAGTGAAATGATAGGTACTTTCATCTTTGTGCTTGCTCTGCAGTCATTTGGTGCCAATTCATTTACAGGGGGCCTGAAACCGCTGATTGTGGGTTTTTTAGTTGTCAGTATCGGTTTATCCTTTGGAGGCACAACGGGCTATGCCATCAATCCAGCGAGAGATTTTGGGCCGCGTCTGATGCATTATTTACTACCGATTCCCGGTAAAGGAGCATCCAACTGGAAATATGCTTGGGTGCCCATTGTAGGGCCACTGTTGGGCGGATCTTTCGCAGGGCTATTTTATCAGGCTGTTTTTAAGGGCAGTGTGACTCCGGCTTTCTGGATTTTACTAGGGATCATCGTGATTGTACTCTTGATTGCCTTCCGTATGAGTCGTACTTATAAAAATCATATACCGGATCACAAACTTACAGCGTAAAAACGATGGATTTACACGGGGAGAGATGAACAATGGGAAAATATATTTTGTCACTAGATCAGGGAACGACAAGCTCAAGAGCGATTTTGTTCAATAGCGAAGGAGATGTAGTGTACTCGGCTCAGCGAGAATTTCCGCAATATTTTCCTCATCCCGGCTGGGTGGAGCAGAATGCGAATGAAATCTGGAGCTCTATTCTCGGGGTCATTGCCTCCTGTCTTTCCGAATCCGGTGTAAAAGCAAATCAAGTGGCTGCCATCGGTATTACCAATCAGCGAGAATCGGTAGCAGTGTGGGATAAAAATACAGGAGTGCCCGTGTATAACGTACTCGTATGGCAATCACGCCAAACCTCGGATATATGCGAAGAATTGAAGCGGCAAGGGCACGAGGAACTGTTTCACAGCAAAACAGGGCTGTTGATCGACCCGTATTTTTCAGGCACTAAAGTAAAGTGGATACTGGACCATGTGGAGGGCGCACGGGAAAAGGCGGAACGAGGTGACCTGTTATTCGGTACGATTGACTCGTGGCTGATCTGGAAACTATCCGGCGGAACGGCACATGTGACGGACTACTCGAATGCGGCTAGGACGCTGATGTACAACATTTATGAACTAAAGTGGGACGAAGAGCTGCTGGACATTCTGGGTGTTCCGAAAATCATGCTTCCTGAGGTAAGACCTTCTTCCGAGGTATATGCGCACACCGTGGATTATCATTTCTTTGGTCAGAATGTACCGATCGCCGGTGCAGCAGGTGACCAGCAGGCAGCCTTGTTTGGTCAGGCATGTTACGAAAAAGGGATGATCAAAAACACTTACGGCACAGGCTGCTTTATGCTGATGAACACGGGGGATCAACCAGTGGAATCCAAGCACGGTCTGATTACGACCATCGCTTGGGGGTTGGAGGAAGGCAAAGTGCAATATGCACTCGAGGGGAGTGTGTTTGTAGCGGGGTCGGCGATCCAGTGGCTGCGAGACGGGCTGCGTATGTTCCGTGAAGCGAAGGATAGTGAGCCTTATGCCGCCCGTGTTTCGTCTACAGAAGGAGTGTATCTTGTACCCGCTTTTGTCGGACTGGGCAGCCCCTACTGGGATAGCGAGGTGCGCGGAGCGATGTTCGGCCTGACACGGGGGACCACGAAGGAGCATTTTATCCGCGCCACATTAGAATCACTCGCTTATCAGACCAAGGATGTGCTTACTGCCATGGAGATCGATTCAGGTATTGCGGTGAAGACGCTGCGGGTGGATGGAGGAGCTGTATTGAACAATTTTCTGATGCAATTCCAGAGCGATATTCTGGATGCAACAGTGGAGCGGCCAGTGATCCATGAGACGACGGCACTGGGGGCTGCATGTCTGGCAGGTTTGGCTATTGGATATTGGAAGAGTACGGATGAACTTCGCAAGCGGGTGAGGGTGGAAACCTCTTTTGCCCCGAATATGGATGAAGCAACACGTGAAAGCTTGTATGAAGGCTGGAAAAAGGCTGTGAATGCGACGATGGCCTACAAGTAATAGATTAAGCGATGGATCTCTGAATATTAAACTGCAAAAAGATGACTTCTGAATTTATCAGGAGTCATCTTTTTTAAGGCATGTGCTAACTCTTGGCCTTCGTATGGTTCCAATGTTGCCGGGCTCCGCAGGAGCTACGAATAACTAGTTCCGGCTCTACTTTAATACATTTGGTATCCATTTGTTTATTCATCAGGTCAAACAGCACCATAGCGGCTAGACGGCCTATTTTTTGCTTGTCTTGTTTCACAGTCGTCAGTGGAGGGTCGGTATAACGACAGGCTTCTATATCATCACATCCCACTACAGCGATATCCTCGGGTACCCTCAAGCCGCTTTCCTTGAAAGCACGTATGGCACCAAAAGCAAGCAGGTCGGTCGCCGCAAAAATAGCTTTTGGTAAATTTCCTTGCTGTATCCACGCCTTCGCGATCTGGTATCCATCTTCTGCCGCGTAGTCCTTACCATACACGATCCATTCTGGTCTGACATCAAGACTAAACCGTTTTAGTGAAGCGATAAAGGCTTCCTCCCTCTCTTTAATAACCAAGGAGGGGCGTTCAATGCCTATAAAACCCATTTCACGGTATCCATTCATGTAAAAGTGCTCAACAACCTTCATTGAAATCTTCTGATTGTCGGACATAATGTAGCAGGAACTGGCTCCGGTTAGCTCAATATCGACACCGATACAGGGGATAGGGCTAGCATCGAGATCAAAAACACTCTTCTCCACTTCATCTCCAGCAATAATAATGCACCCGTCCACTGAAAAATATTTCGAGCGAGCCAAATAGTCCTCTCCATTATCCAGAAATTTCTCATTTGAAAAAAATAGCAGATCGTAACCGAGCAAGCCAATCTGTTTTTTGAAAACATTAATGATATCTACAAAAAAAGGATGACTAAAATCAACATTCAGCTTGCCGGCAAATATAACGCCTACCAGATTAGATTTTTTGGTAGCCAGCGTTTTAGCTGAGGAGGAGGGTCTATAGCCTGTTTCCTCCATAATTTTAAGTACCCGCTGCCGGGTTTCCTCACTGATGTCCGTGTAATTGTTAATGATTTTCGAAACCGTTGCCACTGAAACGCCTGCCATGCTAGCTATTGTTTTTATATTCATGGAATCCTCCGTAACTAAACTGATTTAGTTAAATTAACTTTGCATTTCAAACTTAATGATTACTCGTATTCTATGCTACCTCATAGAAGTGAGTCAACCGTGCGAATAAAGGAGGTTTCCTACTCTTTTAAAGAGTAATAACGTTGATTTATGTTTTTTTTGATAATTTATAAATCTCTATTTACAAATACAGGCTATCCGATACATAATAGTAGCTGTAATTAACTAAACCGCTTTCGTAAAAGTAAAAGCATTTATTCTAAGATTACAGGGGGAATTTTGCAATGCTGAAAAAGTGTTTTTCTTTACTTATTGTAACCGCTTTAATTGTGGTGGTGGCCGCTTGCGGCAAAGGTAGCGAGGCTGGACAGAACGGAAATAAAAAGGTCACGTTAAAGATTATTCATTGGCAGCAGGAAAATATTAATAACTATATAAAGGAATTTAATAAAAAGTTTGAAGAGAAGTATCCCGATGTTCAGGTGGAGTATACGACGGTTCCTGCTGATTCCACTTATGATCAACTGATGCAAACGCGTATGAATGCGGGTTCAACCGGTGATGCAGACATTATTCCTCTGAAATTCAGCTTCGTAGGCGCACCGCAGGAATGGTCTAAGGGAGCAGCTGATCCGATGTGGAAGCAATGGATTGAAGGAGGACTCATTGCAGATCTGTCGGATCAAGCTTTTATCAAAAACTATAATCCTACAGATGTCAAAAATGCCATGACCTATAACGACAAAGTATACGGTGTAAACATGGGAAAGGTGGCCCTGACAGGTCTGTTTTACAACAAAGAGATTTTTGAAAAATATAATCTTGCTGTGCCGAAGACATGGGACGAACTGGTGAATGTGATGAAGGTGCTCAAGGATAATGGCGTAGAACCGCTTGGTTTTGGCGGTAAGGATGTATGGCCTATTAACCTTGCTGTCCAAGGGCTTCAAGCCTCTATCCATGATGATCAGCTGGAATATATCAAAGGGCTGTGGACAGGTAAGACGAAGCTGACAGACCCCGTCCAACTTGAAGTGCTGGAAAAAACACAAGTTTTGATGAATAACGCCATTGGTGGATTTATGGGAATTGACTATGGAACCTTGCCAAGTCTGTTTGCTTCAGGGCGTGTAGCTATGATTGCGGATGGTACGTGGGATGCAACCACGATCCAGACAGCCAATCCAGAGCTGAAATTTGGTTATTTTCCGATTCCAGGCAGTAACGATCCGGCTAAAAATAAAAACCTTGCAGGCAAGTACGATATGACCTGGATGGTATTAGAAAAATCACCGAATAAGGATTATGCGATTAAATGGCTTGAAATGCTGTCCGAGAAGCAGAACTATACGGATTTTGTAAACGCTGCTGGATTTTTGCCAACACAGTCTGATGTGAAGATAAGCAGCGACTTTGTGAATGAAATTCAGCCTTCACTGGAAAACTTCAAGCTCTCTTGGGATCAGCTGTTTATCAATCGTAAGAATGTTGGACAGTACATTAAGGAAGCCAGCGTACATGCAGAATTTTTGACGCCTGCCGGTCCGTTAAAGACGCCTTTGGAGCTTGCCCAGAAATCTCAGGCAGACTGGGATGCGGCAGCCCCTAAATAAATCTATTGATTTTACAAGAAAACAAATGGGCAACTGCAAAGCTCCCATAATAATGTAAAAAGGTGTGAGACCCATGTATCCCTTCGGAAAGGGTGCGGCCCGGATAATGCCCTATCTTTTGCTGAGTATTCCGGTGCTGCTCTATTTGCTTCTTGGTTTTGGACCCTCTATGGTAACCGTGCTTTTTTCCTTTACTGATGCTACCGGGGTTCCGGGACAGACGTGGAATTTTATCGGATTCGAGAATTACACGACCTTTTTCACCTCCTCCGACTCTGGAGATCGCATTGCTTCCATTGGCCGTTCCCTATATTTTGCCGTAGCGGTGGTTGTGATTCAAAATGCAGTGGGGCTGTTCATGGCCATCCTTATTAATAAGAAGCTCAAAGGGGATGTGTTATATCGCTCTGTATTTTTCCTGCCCGTTGTGCTCGGGGTGACGGTATCCGGCCTGATCTGGCAGCTGCTTGCCAATCCGCTTGGGGGTCCTGCGCAAGCCTTGATGAACTTTTTTGGAACCAGCTCCAACTTCTTCGGTGATTATGATATTGCATTTGAATTGATTATTTTTGTGCAAATTTGGATGTACATGGGTTACTCGATGACTATTTTCTTAGCTGGACTCCAATCCATCCCCAGTGACTTATATGAAGCAGGGTATATGGACGGTGCCTCTGGATGGAAAGCGTTCATAAATATTACCTTTCCGATGATTGCGCCGTCCTTTACCGTCAATATGCTGTTGTCCATTATCGGCGCATTGCAGACCTTTGACATTATTTATGTGCTGACAGGTGGTAAATTCAACACGACAACACTTGCGTTTGATGTGTATGCCACAGCCTTTGGCTCTGGGACATCAGATTACGGTCTTGCTTCCGCAGTTGCTATGATCCAGTTTGTGTTCGTGTTTACGGTATCGATGATTGCTCTGTATTACTTGCGTAGAAGAGAGGTGGAAATGTAATGAGCAGTAGCAAAGGAACCAAAATAGTGAGCTACACCATTGTACTGCTCATGCTTTCGTTATATGTACTCCCGCTTTTCTACCTTTTTAATGTATCGATGAAGACTCAAAGTGAGTATCTGATGGACCCTGTAGCTCTAGCCAAGAGTATACGCTTGGAGAATTTTATGGATGCTTGGGAAAAAGGGAACTTCTCTCAATACATGTGGAACAGTATTTTGTATACAGGCGTATCTACGGTATTAACGCTGATTATATCCGTGTTTGCGGCTTTTCCGCTGGCGCGGGGATATGTTAAGTTCAGTACTTTCTTTTATGTGTTTTTCCTAATATCCATGTATCTCCCAAATCCGCTGATTCCGCAATTTGCTCTCATTAATAGCCTGGGACTTTACAATTCCCAGCTTGGCTTCATTTTGCTGAAAACAACAGGTACCGGCATCGCTTTCCTGATGTTTGTGGGATATATCAAGTCTGTCTCCCGAGAGCTGGATGAAGCGGCTGCCATGGACGGGTGCGGATATTCACGATATTTGTTTACAATTCTTGTCCCGCTGATGAAGCCGGTGTTGGCAACAGGCATTATTTTGACAGCTATTGGGGCGTGGAATGACATTATAGGTCCTACTATTTATTTGTCTGATCCTGCTTATCAGCCAGTGACCAAGGGATTGTTCTCCTTCTACGGACAATACATGAACAACTGGCCGCTGCTCGCTTGCGGCATTCTGATTGTTACACTACCGCTCGTTATTTTGTATATTTTCCTCCAGCGCTTTATTGTCGGCGGTGCAATGGCCGGAGCTGTGAAGTCTTGATTTCTGAAAGGATGATACCGAGTATGAGTGAGAATACCTATACATTCCCGACCACGTTTATGTGGGGAACTTCGACCTCTTCTTATCAAATTGAAGGTGGCGTGGATAAGGAAGGAAGAACGCCTTCTATTTGGGATACTTTCTGTCGAGTACCCGGGAAGGTGATCGAAGGGGACTGCGGAGATGTAGCTTGTGACCATTTTCACCGCTTTAAGGAAGACGTGCAATTAATGAAGCAACTTGGCTTTTTACATTACCGTTTTTCCGTGGCTTGGCCGCGCATTATTCCCGCACCCGGCGTGGTTAACGAACAGGGGCTGCTCTTCTATGAGCGTCTGCTGGATGAGATTGAGTCGGCCGGGCTAATTCCAATGCTGACGCTGTATCATTGGGATCTACCGCAGTGGATTGAGGACGAAGGCGGTTGGAGGCAACGAGAGATTATCCAACATTTTAAAACGTATGCCTCTGTAATCATGGATCGATTTGGACAGCGTATAAGCTGGTGGAATACGATAAATGAGCCCTATTGCGCCTCTATTTTGGGCTATGGCACAGGCGAGCATGCCCCCGGCCATGAGAACTGGAGGGAAGCCTTTACTGCCGCTCATCATATTCTGATGTGTCACGGGATAGCCATGAACTTACACAAGGAAAAGGGCCTGACAGGCAATATCGGTATTACGCTGAACATGGAGCATGTCGATGCAGCCTCTGAACACCCTGAGGATGTAGCCGCTGCTGTCCGGCGGGATGGCTTTATTAATCGTTGGTTTGCCGAGCCATTGTTTAACGGGAAATACCCTGAGGATATGGTGGAATGGTACGGGGCGCACTTGAACGGGTTGGATTTTGTACAGCCTGGTGATATGGAGCTGATTCAGCAGCCAGGGGATTTTTTGGGCATCAACTACTACGCCCGCAGCATCATTCGCGCGACTACAGACGCTTCGTTGCTACAGGTCGAGCAGGTTTCCATAGAGGAACCGGTAACGGATATGGGATGGGAGATTCACCCTGAATCCTTTTATAAGCTGCTAACTCGGATTGAAAAGGATTTTACCAAGGGGTTACCCATCCTGATTACGGAAAACGGAGCAGCGATGAAGGACGAACTGGTGAATGGAAAGATTGAGGACATTGGGCGTCAGCATTACATTGAGGAACATTTAAAGGCATGCCATCGCTTTATTGGGGAGGGAGGTCAGCTTAAGGGCTATTTTGTCTGGTCATTCCTCGATAACTTTGAATGGGCCTGGGGATACAGCAAACGTTTTGGTATTATACACATTAATTACGACACACAGGAACGGATACCCAAACAAAGTGCGCTGTGGTTCAAACAAGTGATGGCGAATAACGGGTTTTAAATAGAAAAGGGGGATACGATGCAGCAGTATTATTTTGACGATCAAGGACGTTTTGTGATTGAGAATTATGCGCAGGTCAAGCCCTTTTCCAGTTTTCTACCCGGTATTGCTGGTGTTCAGGGGATTCCTCTGTGGGCGTATTATGTTAATCGTGGGCAAGGAATCGCAAGCTTTGGTGTAGAGGATAAGAATGGAGCCATCATGGAGTTTTTTCCGGCCAATCGCAGCTATAGTCTTGTGCCGATACATGGCTTTCGAACGTTTTTAAAGGTGAAGATGCAGGGTGAGTGGAGCTATGTGGAGCCATTTTCGGCTGTGCATCCTGTGGAGCGTGAACAGCAAAAAATGCTGATATCCCGCCATATGCTGGAAATACACAGCTCTAATCCAGACACAGGGCTTGAGGTCCGTGTGCAATATTTCACGCTTCCTCATGAAAGTTACGCTGCTTTGGTGCGAAAGGTTGAGATTGTCAATCATTCCACTCAAGAGCTTGAACTGGAGGTGCTGGATGGCATGCCTGCCGTGCTGCCTTTCGGTATTGA
Source organism: Paenibacillus sp. NMA1017 (assembly GCF_058895805.1). Classification (NCBI taxonomy): domain Bacteria; kingdom Bacillati; phylum Bacillota; class Bacilli; order Caryophanales; family Paenibacillaceae; genus Paenibacillus; species Paenibacillus sp. NMA1017. The sequence goes on from NZ_JBZXYR010000005.1 coordinate 315,482, forward strand.
TAATGTGGCATACAAGGAGCTTGGACATACACTGAAGAGCTGGATGGATGTGTATAATCTCAACAATAGCATTCCTTACTATAAGGTGCGTGGAAGCACAGCGGATACAAGTGAGATCCATCAAATTGAAGCGGGACATTTTATGTACAGCTTTGTGGAGGAGGAGGGGAAGACCAGGCTATTGAGTCCAATTGTCGATCCGTCCTTAATATTCGGTGAAAATACGGCACTGACCTTCCCTGATCGCTTTATCCATTCACGGATCGAAGACTTGGTTGTACAGCAGCCTGTGACGACAAATAAAGTGCCCTGTGGGTTTAGCGGCTACACAGCACGACTGGCGGCAGGTACTGCCGTCAATCACTGTACGATCATCGGGCATGTGAATGATATTCACTCTATCAATGAACGGATTACGGAAATTGCAACCATGCCTTATATCGAGCGGAAGGCGGAGGAAGCCAAAGCGTTGATCGAAGAGTTGACGGATGAAATGGCAACGCGGACATCCATTCCGTTATTTGACGAATACTGCCGTCAGAATTATCTAGATAACCTGTTACGCGGTGGTTATCCATTGCTGCTGGACAACGGCACAGAGCAACCATTTGTATATCATGTATTTTCGCGCAAGCATGGGGATCTGGAACGGGACTATAATTTCTTTAAGCTCCAGGCGGGATATTATTCTCAAGGAAATGGTAATTTTCGCGATGCAAACCAGAACCGGAGAAATGATGTGTGGTTTAACCCCGGCATAGGAGATTTCAATATCCGTTTGTTTATGAGCCTGATTCAGCCAGACGGCTATAATCCGCTTGTCGTAAAGGGGTGTAGCTTTCAACTGCGGGAGTTGGAACCGTTGCTAGGACAGGTGGAGGTAGCAGATCACTCGTCTTTGCGTGCTTTTTTTCAATCGTCGTTCACCCCGGGTGAGCTGATTCAACATATCATCCATGGCGACATCGCGCTAAAGCAAACAGTTGAGACATTTGTGACCGAAGCTCTCAAGCATTCCGAACAATGCTATGAGGCTGATTTTGGTGAAGGTTTCTGGATCGACCATTGGACTTATAACATGGATCTAATCGAAAGTTATCTAAGTATCTATCCGGACAAACAAGAGGAACTCTTGCTCGCGACCCGAGAGTACATGTATTACGACAGTCCGGCATGGGTACAGCCACGTCGAAACAAATACGTGCAGATGAAGGACGGACGTATCCGTCAGTACGGGGCGGTCGTAGAGAGCAAAGAGAAAGAAGCTCAGCTGCACGCCCGGGATCGCGATGTTCATTGGGTTCGAACCAAACATGGAAGCGGAGAAATTTATAAGTCCAATTTATATGAAAAGCTGCTGTCATTGGCAGCCATCAAGCTGTCCACGCTGGACCCGGAGGGCTTGGGAATTGAGATGGAGGCGGGCAAGCCGGGATGGAATGATTCTATGAACGGACTTCCGGGACTGTTTGCTTCTGGATTCAGTGAAGTGTGTGAATTACAGCGACTCGTAAAATTTTTAATACATGCACAGGTAAAGCTTTCGGGCGATTCTGTGCTACGGTTGCCGCGAGAAGTTGCTAAGTTGATCCAACAGCTGAGGCTTGCAATAGAGGAATATTACTACGATTCTGATGAGGCTGATTACAGGAATGAAAGCAAGGATTACAGCTTCTGGTCACAGATTTCGGAAGCTAGAGAAGTGTATCGTGAAACGATTCGTTTTGGATTTGAAGGAACAGAAACGCCACTAGCGTTTGATGATGTGCTGGTGTTTTTGCGCCAGGCTGAACGTAAACTCCAACAGGGAATGGATAGGGCTCTGCTCATAGGAGAGGGGATATACCCAACCTTCTTTTATTATGAAGCCAGAGAATTCGAGGTACAGGAGGATGACTGCGGGGGCAAGCTCGTAAACATACATTCCTTCGAACGTAAGGATACACCATATTTTCTGGAGGGACCGACCCGGGCGATGAAAGTGGTTGGCGACATTGTAAATGGGCAGAAGCTGTATCGGCAAATCAGGCAAAGCGGGCTTTACGACAGGAAGCTGGGCATGTATAAGGTGAATGAAAGTCTGGCGGGGCAGCCGTTTGAACTCGGTCGTTCTAGAGCTTTTACGCCGGGTTGGCTGGAAAATGAATCTATATTTATGCATATGGAATTTAAATATTTACTTGAATGCTTAAGGGCGGGTCTATACACTGAATTTTTTTCAGACATTAAAAAAGCGTTACCGCCTTTTATGGACCCAGAGGTCTACGGAAGAAGTACGCTGGAGAACAGCTCCTTTATTGCTAGTAGTGCTAATCCTGATGCAAGTTTGCGTGGAACAGGATATATTGCGAGGCTGAGCGGATCTACGGCAGAATTTATTCATATGTGGATATGGATGATGACGGGCGGGCAGCCGTTTGGCTATGATCATAGGGGCCTATCCTTGAAGCTGGAGCCCAAGCTGCCAGGCTGGTTGTTCACAGCTACAGGTATGCTATCTTTCTGTTTTCTCGGAAGCTGCCAGGTGACTTATTTTAATACGGATCGCAAGGATACTTATGCACCGGAATGCATAGTGACCCAGTATGTACTGCATTACTCCAGTGGCGAAAAGAAGACGATAAGTCAGACTGTATTAGATCAAAAAGAGGCACAAGATGTGAGAGAGCGGTTGATTTCCCGTATTGAGGTATATTTGGGGACATAGCTCCATTAATTAAAGCCGTCATGCTGCAATAACAGACATGACGGCTTTTTATGAGTTTAAATAACCTTGTGTCAGGCAGGGAGACCTATGCTGAAATATCTTGCAACTCCAATATCACAGGGCAGTGGTCACTGCCTGTAATATGACAATCAATGTTCGCATCTATCAATAGCGGACGAAGTCTCTCCGAGACGAGGAAGTAATCAATCCGCCAACCGATATTCCTTTCTCTCACCTTTGGCATGTAGGACCACCAGGAATAAACATCCGTCCGGTCAGGATAAAAGGTTCTAAAGGTATCTATAAATCCGGCGTCTAGTAGCTGTGACATGCGTTCCCGTTCCTCGGGCGTAAATCCGGCATTTCCGTAGTTGGCTTTGGCGTTTTTGAGATCGATCTCCTGATGAGCTACGTTCAAGTCTCCACAAACGATGACAGGCTTCAAAGCATCCAGTTGTTGCAGGTAGCTGCGGAAACGATCTTCCCATTCAAGTCTGTAGGGCAGTCGGGACAAGTCCCGTTTGGTATTCGGTGTATACACATTGACGAGATAAAATTTTTCGAATTCCAGCGTAATGGTTCTGCCTTCCGGCTCTCCATTTTCCTCAAGGCCATAGTGCACAGAGAGCGGCTTGATTTTGGTGAAAATAGCTGTGCCGGAATATCCCTTTTTCTCAGCATAATTCCAGTACTGTGTGTATTCCTCCATATTCTCCATGGTGATTTGTCCCTCTTGAAGCTTCGTTTCCTGTACGCAAAAAATATCGGCATTCGTTTCTTTTAGATAAGTATAAAATCCTTTGGTCACACAGGCCCTTAAGCCATTTACATTCCAAGATATTAATTTCATTTGATTAATCTCCTTATTACTCATCGCGGTGAAGCGGCATGATTTGTATATCCTCTGTTGATATAAGCTTATAAATGTCTTCTATCTGGACTTCATAGATCATTTCATCAAAATGGTCCTGACCAAACATATAATCGTTTAGTTCTATTGCCTTCCGGCTTCGTTTGGTATTCATAGTCGAAGGGAAAAATTCGATATCTAATGAGGCTTTATTTCCGGCCAACACTGTCTTGAGAACTTTCGCGGTTTGTAATACCCGTTCTTTTTCCAATGGCAGTCCTGAGTCAGTTAGATCCTCGAATACAATTATACGAATATACTGATCGCCGACCGCTTCGGGATTCAGTTTAAAATCGTCGTATTCTTTGATCATTTTATCCGTGTTCCCTTCTTGTACCCTAGAATGAACAGCGGCTGAATCATCGTATAGCTTCTGTATAACGGGTTTGAGTTTCATGTCCAGTTGGCTCTCCCAAAGTGCGCTAAGATAATTTTCTCTAAATGGGACATCCTCATAAGGACGCTTGGTCATATTAAAAAGGACGGAAGGATGACGATTAGAGATCGCTTCCATGGTATATTCAGTGAAGGGAATACTATGATAGCTAATATTTTGAATTTGAAAGTCCTCTCCGTATTTCTGCTCCAGATATTGCTCTGATTCTGCAGCTACGTTGCGTTTATTTTCACCTGTTTGTGTAAAAGGCTCTATAATATCTACGTATTTCATTGTGACTGCAAGAAGTAGAAGTGTAGCTCCCACAGCGAGACTGAGCAACATGCGCCATTTGGAAGGCAAGGATGCACCTGTCGGCGCGCTATCCACATTGCTTGTAATTTGAAAAGATCGTACTGTAAAAACAATGCCTAGAATGTGGAGAATAATGGCTAGCGGTCCCGAAATAATAAGCAGGTATCCGAGAGAAAATAATGTAAAATAGATCAGAATTCCCTGTGTGATGATAAGAGCCGCTCCTCCAATCATATAGGAAGGAATGGCGAGATAAAACATACCCAATCCAGTACCTAATATGGAAAGCAAAGTGGCAACAAAACGATGTATTTCCCGCGACTTTTGCAGTTTATTGGTAGTCAAGGGAGACAGTCTACCTCCTTTACTTCAAAATGGTGCAACATGATAGATGATAGCAATTTCTGCGTTTTTTTGAAAGAGTAATGACCTGGAACTAGCGCCTAAAGTAGCGTTGGACAGACTACTCTTTCTACATTATTTATAATGAAAAAAAGCTCCCTTGCGGAAGCTTTTTTTGGTGTAATACATCAGGAGAGAACGCTCCCTATGGTCGACTGCGAAGTATAGGGCTAAAGATGCCAATGGTCCAATGTTCCTCGGTGGGTTATCAACCCATGAGAACAAAAAAAGCCTCCATTATGGAAATGGAGGCTTTTTGTTATGACGTCCCAGGAGGGATTCGAACCCCCGACCGACGGCTTAGAAGGCCGTTGCTCTATCCAGCTGAGCTACTGGGACATAAAATTCAAGCGAATATTAATATATCATATGGATAAAAGAAGTTCAAGTCTTATTTTGCATATATCGCTTATTTAGGTTTTAAACAGCATAAATTCTGAGTGGACTTGGTTTTTTTTGCCTTATAAAAGGGTATGTTAGAATACAGGTGAATATGTGTAAGACGAGTGGTTGGACTTCGGCTACTGTTTCTCATATAATCTACAAATACTTGAGCTTGCGAAGGAGAGGGGGTGCCTTGAATAAAGGACTCCAAGGTGACGACAAAAGAAAATAATATTGTATTGTTTCCGAAGACACTGGACTATTATCAAATTCAACTTACTGTGATGCTTGAAAACGAACGTTACGGAGAGGCGATGGCGATGCTGCGTTTTTTAATGCAGTGTCAGGGACAGGAGCAGAAGCAGTACGATGAATGGAACGCTCTATTACAATGGCTGGAAGCTGCATTTCCACAGTACGCTGACAGCGGGGCGGTAACGGACGCTGTGGAAGAAGAAGTCAGTGAAGTAGAGCTGGCTCGCCGCCATGCACGCTTTAAGCAGGAGCAGGATGCAGGCTACGGCAACAAGCTGCTGCGGATGGCTATGGATGAACCCTTATCCGAACAGACGATTTTAGCGTTGGAGCAGTTGTCCTATCTGGAACTGCCAGAAATCGATGATGCCTTGCTTCGCTGGATTACGGAACGGGAAATCCATCCTTTACTTCAATTCCGTGTTCTACAGACAATGCGACGACGCGGAATGGAAGGGACGATAGAAATCAGACGGGGTGATGAACAAGCGGAAATCGACATTGAAACGGTTCCGTTACAGCCAGGTGATTTCCCAGAGTCGATTATGCGTATTTTGGAACGTGTGGCCGATCAGACTGAGGTGCACGAGCCTACACTATTCTATTTTGCACAAGAGCTGTGGTCACAGTTTGTGATGGCAGTATACGGTACGAAAGATTATAGATCAATGTTGGTGGAAGAGGACGGAATGCCGGATATTTGGGCTGCAGCACTCCATCAGACAGTTTCGGAAAGTTTGAACGGAAATAATAATGAGGAAGAAACCCGTGCTATATATGGTATTACAGATGCGTTGCGCTTCCGTTTTGAGCAGGCGTATCGGTCGATGCGACTATTCGTAGCGGCGGGAATGAACACTCCTTAATGACCGGAAACGTTTACCTGTGAAGCATTCAAAGGGCTGCTCTTGAAAAAGACAGTAATGTTAGATATACTATAGTGGTTATTTTGTGTGCGTTGATTGTAATGAAAACTAAGTGAAGATTTTGTTGGAGGGGAAAGCATAAAATGAAAGCAACTTGGGAGAAAATAGAGAAGAACCTTGGGGTTCTTGAAGTTGAGGTTGACGCGGATCGTGTAGCCGCTGCACTCGACAAAGCTTTTAATAAAGTGGCAAAACAAGTAAGTGTACCAGGATTCCGTAAAGGTAAAGTACCACGTCCTATCTTTGAAAAACGCTATGGCATTGAAAGTCTGTACCAGGATGCGATTGACATCCTGTTGCCAGAAGCTTACAGCCAAGCTGTAGAGCAAACGGATATCTTCCCGGTTGACAGCCCTGACGTTGAAATTGATCAATTCGCTAAAGGCGAATCTTTCAAGTTCAAAGCGAAGGTTACTGTTAAACCTGAAGTGACTTTGGGCGATTACAAAGGCGTAGAAGTGCCTGTAAGTAAACTCGAAGTAAGCGACGAAGAACTGGCTCAAGAACTGGAGCGCCTGCAACAACGTCATGCTGAACTGGTTGTCGTTGATGAAGATGCTGCTCAATCCGGTGATACAGCTATTATTGACTTCGACGGTTCCGTGGACGGTGTACCGTTCGAAGGCGGACAAGCTGAGAAGTATTCTTTGGAACTGGGCTCTAACACATTTATCCCTGGTTTTGAAGAGCAAGTGGTTGGTTTGCACACTGGCGATTCCAAGGACGTTGAAGTAACGTTCCCTGAGAACTACCATTCTGCTGACCTCGCTGGCAAACAAGCGGTATTCAAAGTGAAAGTTCACGAACTGAAACGCAAGGTTCTTCCTGAACTGGACGATGAATTTGCTAAAGATGTAAGCGAATTTGACACACTGGCTGAATTCAAGGAAGACTTGAAAAAGCAATTGTTGGATCGTAAGGAAAACGAAGCTAAAGCAGCCCGCGAGGGTGCTGTAGTGGAGAAAGTTGCTGAGAATGCAACAATCGACATTCCTGAAGCAATGGTGAAGAGCGAAGTGCAAAACATGGTTCGCGATTTCGACAACCGTTTGCGTAGCCAAGGTATGAACCTTGAAATGTTCCTCGGATTCTCTGGTCAAAGCAAGGAAGACCTGGAAGAGCAAATGAAAGCTGATGCTGAGAAGCGCGTACGTAACAACCTCGTGCTGGAGCAAGTGGCTAAAGCAGAAAACATTGAAGTTTCCGAAGCGGAAATTGATGAAGAACTGAAAAATATGGCTGAAGCTTACAAACGTTCAGTTGAGGAAATCCGCAGCATTCTGGAAGGTAACGGCTCGTTCGCTAACCTGAAAGAAGAAATTTCACTGCGCAAAACCATTGCTTTGTTGGTGGAAAACAGCAAAGAAGTTGAAGCGCCAGTTGAAGCTGCTGAGTAATTCAGACGATAAAATATACGGAGTATGCTGTAACAAGCTGCAACGTAGCAATTAGATAGGGATAAGGCACGTAGTGAAAGTTACGTGCCTTATTTTTACCTTTGGTAACCCAAATTTTAGTCGTTTATGGAAAGTGCTGTGAGTCGCGTTTTCTTGTTTTACATAAGTCACTACCGTATATTTGCACATACATACGAAACATGGTTAAATATGAGAAGGTCTCGGCAGAGTGTACTTTAAACAGCCCGCACTGCATATATGAGCGCATGCAAATATGACACGAGACTCTGAACATGTTAAAATATTTTGTGAGGTGTTCACGTTTCATGCTTGCTGCTTCCGTTTTAATGGGACATAAGGAAGCGGATGAATACAGGTGTTCATTTTAATAAAGAAAAGAGGTTGGTCGTGATGAGTCTCGTCCCTATGGTTGTGGAACAAACGAATCGAGGAGAACGATCTTACGATATTTACTCGCGGTTGCTTAAGGATCGTATTATTTTCCTAAGTGGCCCGATTGATGACGATGTCGCCAATCTCGTCATTGCACAGTTATTGTTCCTTTCTGCGGAAGATCCAGAGAAGGATATTAATTTGTACATTAACTCGCCAGGCGGTTCTGTAACTGCGGGCATGGGTATATATGATACAATGCAATTCATTAAGCCGGACGTATCGACGATCTGTGTAGGCATGGCTGCAAGTATGGGTTCATTGCTGCTAACAGCGGGTGCCCCAGGCAAGAGATACGCGCTTACGAATAGTGAAGTCATGATCCATCAGCCGCTCGGTGGCATACAGGGGCAAGCTTCCGATATGCTGATTCATGCGGACTGGATTATCAAAACACGTGCTAAGCTGAATCAAATCTATGTAGAGCGTACGGGTCAGCCCCTCGAAAAAATCGAACGTGATACTGACCGGGATTTCTTCATGGAAGCGGAAGAGGCAAAAGCATACGGTATCATTGACCAGGTGCTGTCTAAACCGATTAATCTGTAAAGGGGTGGCTCTATGTTTAAATTTAATGATGAAAAAGGACAATTGAAATGTTCTTTCTGCGGAAAATCTCAGGATCAGGTTCGCAAGCTTGTTGCTGGACCGGGCGTATATATATGTGACGAATGTATTGAGTTGTGCACGGAGATTGTAGAAGAGGAATTGGGTCATGAAGAAGAAGTAGATCTGAAAGACATTCCGAAACCAATGCAAATCCGTGACATTCTGGACCAATATGTCATTGGTCAGGATCAAGCGAAAAAATCGTTGTCTGTAGCGGTATATAATCACTACAAACGTATTAATACTCAAAACAAAATTGATGATGTGGAACTGCAAAAAAGTAACATTTTGATGCTTGGACCTACAGGTTCGGGTAAAACGTTGCTTGCGCAAACCATGGCTAAAATTTTGAACGTACCTTTTGCTATCGCAGACGCCACTTCCCTCACGGAAGCAGGCTATGTGGGTGAAGACGTTGAAAATATTTTGCTGAAACTGATTCAAGCGGCCGATTATGATGTGGAAAAAGCCGAACGTGGCATTATCTACATTGACGAAATTGATAAAGTAGCTCGCAAATCTGAAAACCCGTCCATTACGCGTGACGTATCGGGTGAAGGTGTACAGCAGGCGTTGCTTAAAATTTTGGAAGGCACGGTTGCTTCTGTACCTCCGCAAGGCGGTCGCAAGCATCCGCATCAAGAGTTTATCCAAATTGACACCACGAATATCCTGTTTATTTGCGGTGGTGCCTTTGATGGTCTGGAACAAATGATCAAACGCCGTATTGGTAAAAAGGTCATCGGCTTTAACGCTACTAGCGAACAAAAAGATTTGAAACCGGGCGAGTATACTTCAATGGTATTGCCTGAGGATCTTTTGAAATTCGGTCTGATTCCAGAATTTGTAGGACGTTTGCCGGTAATTTCTACGTTGGAGCCGCTTGATGAGAACACATTGGTTCGTATTCTGTCCGAACCGAAAAATGCGTTAACCAAGCAATACCAGAAGCTGCTTGAGCTGGATAATGTACAACTGGAGTTTAAGCAAGATGCTCTGGAAGCCATTGCTCGTGAAGCGATCAAGCGTAACACGGGTGCCCGTGGTCTTCGCGCGATCATCGAAGGTATTATGCTGGACGTCATGTATGAGGTTCCTTCCCGTGAGGATGTGACTACTTGCGTCATCAATGAGCAGGTTGTAAAAGACAAAATCGCACCGGAACTCGGTGGTACAGATAAGGATAAAAAACAAGAAGAGAGCGCCTAAGGATTGATACTTCGCGATCTCTAAAACATGAGAAGCCGGATCTCCACTTCACTAAACCTGTATGAGGTTTTAAGGGGTGGAGGTTTGGCGTTAATGGGAGAGAAAAGTACATGTTCTTAAGACAAGACACACGTCCCGTTAAAGTCGGGAATCTGACGATTGGCGGCAGCAATGAAGTCATCATCCAAAGCATGTGTACAACCAAAACAGCAGATGTGGAAGCAACTGTAGCCGAGATTCTTCGCTTGGAAGAAGCTGGATGTCAAGTGGTGCGGGTTACCGTCAACAATGAGGAAGCTGCCGCAGCCATTAAGGAAATAAAAAAACGGATTCATATTCCGCTGGTTGCAGATATTCACTTTAATCACAAGCTGGCTCTACTGGCAATTGAAAATGGAATTGATAAGGTTCGCATTAATCCAGGTAACATTGGACGACGTGAAAAAGTGGAAGCTGTCGTTAAGGCATGTAAGGAAAAAGGGATTCCGATTCGGATTGGTGTGAACGCCGGATCATTGGAACAGCATTTACTTGATAAGTATGGCTACCCTACGCCAGAAGCGATGGTAGAAAGCGCACTGTATCATATCGGGATACTGGAAGAACTTGATTTCCATGACATTATCGTGTCACTGAAAGCGTCTGATGTTCCTATGGCGATTGCTGCTTATACGAAGGCCGCTGAAATTATTAAGTATCCGCTCCATCTGGGTATTACCGAAGCGGGTACGCTCTTTACTGGTACGGTTAAAAGCGCGGCAGGTATGGGCGCTCTGCTGGCATCAGGAATCGGCTCTACAATGCGTATTTCGCTCAGTGCCGATCCGGTGGAAGAAGTAAAGGTAGCACGTGAGTTGCTCAAGACGTTTGGATTGATCACAAACGCAGCTACACTGATTTCTTGTCCGACTTGCGGGCGTCTGGATATTGATCTGTTCTCTATTGCCAACGAGGTAGAAGACTACATTGCAAAACTCAAGGTACCGATTAAAGTATCAGTACTGGGTTGTGCAGTAAATGGCCCGGGTGAAGCGAAGGAAGCTGATATCGGAATTGCCGGAGCGCGCGGTGAAGGCCTTTTGTTCCGTTATGGAAAAATGATTCGCAAAGTACCCGAGGCAGATATGGTCGACGAATTGAAAAAAGAAATTGATATCATCGTCAAGGCTTATGAGGAAACAGGGAAAATTCCTGGACGTGAAGAACGTCATACCGCCGAGAAGGTGTAGGCAAAAGCAGTTATTATAAAGAGGCATAGTCATAATCTATTGTCATCATTTAAACGCCGTGGAGAGCAGCTCTGCTACAGAACTGTTCTTCGCGGTGTTTTTGTATTTCTCTCTGATCTTTTGAAAGACCGCCGTTTAGCTATCGCGGAAAAGGAAATACTGTTTTTCATAGAGCGGCATTTTTCAAATTGCTGAGATGAGAAACGGAGGAAATACGATGGACTTGACTATGATTTTGTTATTGGTGCAAATGTTTTTCGGGATTGTTATTGGTCTGTATTTCTGGAACCTCTTGCGGAGCCAGAAAACGAACCGTAGTGCGGTGGATCGGGAATCCCGCAAGGAATTGGATAAGCTGCGCAAATTGCGCTCTATTTCACTTACCAAGCCGTTGGCTGAACGCACACGTCCTGCCACATTACAGGATATCGTGGGTCAGAAGGACGGATTGCGCGCGCTCAAGGCCGCGTTATGTAGTGCGAATCCGCAGCATGTCATTATTTATGGCCCGCCGGGTGTAGGGAAGACGGCTGCTGCACGCGTGGTGCTGGAAGAGGCTAAGAAGAATCTGTCCTCCCCGTTCAAGGGAGATGCCAAATTCACGGAGATTGATGCTACGACGGCCCGCTTTGACGAGCGCGGTATTGCGGACCCGCTGATAGGTTCAGTGCATGATCCAATCTATCAAGGGGCAGGAGCGATGGGGGTGGCGGGTATCCCGCAGCCTAAGCCCGGAGCTGTGACGAAGGCGCATGGGGGTATGCTGTTCATTGATGAGATTGGTGAGCTCCATCCAACGCAGATGAATAAACTGTTGAAAGTACTGGAGGATCGCAAGGTATTTTTGGAGAGTGCGTATTACAACTCGGAAGATTCGAACACTCCTGCTTATATCCACGATATTTTCCAAAACGGTTTGCCAGCCGATTTTCGTTTGGTAGGTGCGACGACCCGTTCGCCGCATGAACTGCCACCTGCGATTCGCTCCCGGTGCATGGAGATTTATTTCCGTGCCTTGCAGCCACAGGAGATTGCTCGTATTGCAGAGGATGCTGTCCACAAGCTAGGCTTTGGCCCTTGTCCTGAGGCGGTAGAAGTTGTACAGCGTTACGCAACGAACGGTCGGGAAGCGGTCAATATGATCCAGCTGGCTGCTGGTTTGGCACTTACCGAGAAAAGGGAGCGTCTCAATGCTTCCGACGTGGAATGGGTAGCGGGCAGCAGTCAAATTCAACCGCGTCCTGACCGAAAAATACCAGGCTTGCCGCAAATCGGATTCGTTAACGGATTAGCTGTATATGGCCCAAACATGGGGATGCTGCTGGAAATTGAAGTTACAGCAGTTCCGGTTCCTGAGGGAAAGGGAATTTATAATATTACGGGGGTCGTGGATGAGGAAGAAATCGGAGGTGGGTCCCGTACACTACGCCGTAAGAGCATGGCTAAAGGTTCTGTGGAAAATGTTCTGACCGTTTTGCGTACGCTCGGATTGTCTCCGTCGAATTACGATCTGCATATCAATTTTCCCGGGGGTACGCCGGTAGATGGCCCGTCCGCAGGAATTGCGATGGCAACAGCTATTGCTTCCGCGATGCGGGGAGTTCCGGTGGATCATGAAATTGCTATGACTGGCGAAGTTAGCATCCATGGTCGTGTCAAACCGATTGGGGGTGTATTAGCCAAGGTTGAGGCCGCTTTTCAGGCTGGAGCCAAAAAGGTGATTATTCCGCAGGACAACTGGCAAGCTCTTTTTGACAGCATTGAGGGTTTAAAAGTCATTCCCGTACAGTCGGTTACCGAAGTGTTCCGACATGTGTTCGGGGAAGAGATAACGTCGGATTCGCCTGTACATGCGCCAATTGAGAATTTTCGCCCATCCCAATCTTCCTTGTTACAGGCTGATGGAACGCATAACGGGACGATATCAGATACAGGATCTTGCTGATAAACCACCCTTTCATTGGTTTTTTCATAAAACATTTGATAAAATATGAAAGATAGCAACGTGAGGATTGTAAAATCCGGAACCTGAGAATCACTGGAGGTGCGAAAGCGATGGGACCCACCAAGACAAAAGGTCGTCGTTTTCCTTTGCTGCCTTTAAGAGGGCTTCTGGTCTACCCGAGCATGGTTCTGCATCTCGATGTGGGCCGGGAAAAATCGGTCAAGGCTTTGGAAAAAGCGATGGTTGAAGACAATTTGATTCTCCTGTGTTCTCAATCAGAAGTAAATATTGAAGAACCTACACAAGAGGACATCTTTCGAGTCGGCACGGTAGCCAAGGTACGCCAGATGCTCAAACTTCCTAATGGAACCATTCGAGTATTGGTGGAAGGGCTGGAACGCGCCGAGATTATTCAATATACGGACAATGAAGAATATTACGAGGTAATGGCGAAGGAGCTGCACGAGGCAGAAAACGTACAGCCTGAGACGGATGCGCTTATGCGCACTGTATTAACTCAGTTCGAGCATTATATCAACTTGTCCAAAAAGGTAACACCGGAGACTCTCGCTGCGGTATCCGATATTGAGGAGCCGGGAAGGCTTGCAGACGTGATCACAAGTCACCTGACGCTCAAAATTAAGGAAAAGCAGGATATACTGGAGACGATCGACGTTACTCAGCGTCTGGAGAAGCTTCTGGATATTTTGAACAATGAGCGTGAAGTACTGGAGCTGGAACGTAAAATTAACCAGCGTGTGAAGAAGCAGATGGAAAAGACGCAGAAGGAGTATTATCTGCGTGAACAAATGAAGGCAATTCAGAAGGAACTTGGCGAGAAGGAAGGTCGCGCGGGAGAAGTTGAAGAACTGCGCAACCAGCTAAGTGAACTGGAGTTGCCTGTTCCGGTGAAGGAGAAGGTCGAAAAGGAAATCGACCGTCTGGAAAAAATGCCAGCAAGCTCTGCCGAGGGTGGCGTCATCCGTAATTATGTGGATTGGTTGTTAAGCTTACCATGGAATAAGTTTACCGATGATGATCTGGATATCGTCAAAGCTGAAGAGGTACTCAATAACGACCACTACGGATTGGATAAACCCAAGGAGCGTGTATTGGAGTATTTGGCTGTACGCAAGCTGGTGAAGACCATTAAGGGACCGATTCTGTGTCTCGTAGGTCCGCCAGGGGTCGGCAAGACCTCGTTGGCCCGTTCGATTGCCAAATCCATGGGTCGGGAATTTGTCCGCATCTCTCTCGGAGGTGTGCGGGATGAAGCGGAAATCCGTGGTCACCGCCGGACTTATGTTGGTGCGATGCCGGGGCGGATCATTCAGGGGATGAAGACCGCAGGAACGTCTAATCCGGTATTTTTGCTGGATGAGATTGATAAAATGGCTTCTGATTTTCGAGGAGATCCATCGGCGGCATTGCTCGAAGTGCTTGATCCTGAACAGAACAATACGTTCAGTGACCATTTTGTCGAGCTGCCGTTTGACCTGTCCAATGTGATGTTTGTAACGACAGCCAATGCTGCACACAACATCCCGCGTCCGCTAATGGACCGCATGGAGACACTCTATATTCCTGGCTACACCGAACTGGAGAAGCTGGAAATTGCCAATCGGTACCTATTGCCCAAGCAGAAGAGAGAGCATGGCTTGGACGAGGAACAGTTGGTCATTGGGGAGGATACGCTACTGCGTGTCATTCGCGAATATACCCGTGAATCCGGTGTACGGAATCTTGAGCAGCAAATGGCTTCTCTGTGCCGCAAGGCGGCGAAGTCAGTTGTATCCGGTGGCGAAGGGCCGATTCAAATCACACCGGATAATCTGAAGGATTATCTGGGTATCGCTAAATTCCGTTACGGTGTTGCAGAACTGGAGGATCAGATCGGTACGGTTACAGGCTTGGCATGGACAGAGGTTGGTGGTGAAACACTGATGATTGAAGTAACGGTCGTACCTGGTAGTGGTAAACTGATTCTTACGGGTAAACTGGGAGACGTTATGAAGGAATCTGCACAGGCGGCATTCAGCTACACCCGTTCCAAAGCAGTTGATCTGGGCATTGAACTGGACTTCTATGAGAAAAATGATATCCACATTCATATTCCTGAGGGTGCGATTCCGAAGGATGGCCCATCTGCGGGAATTACTATTGCTACCGCGTTAATTTCAGCTTTGACTAACCGTCATGTATCCAAGGATGTGGCTATGACGGGCGAAATTACTCTGCGCGGCCGTGTATTGCCGATTGGTGGTTTAAAAGAGAAGTCGCTGGCTGCCCACCGGGCAGGCTACAAAAAAATTCTGCTTCCCAAAGATAATGAACGGGATTTGAAGGATATTCCCGATAGTATCCGGCAGGATGTTGAATTTGTTCCCGTTGCCCATATGGATCAGGTGCTAAAGCATGCTTTGGTTGAGCAGGCAAGGGTACATTAGAGAGGAATTAAGGACACAATGAAAGTAACAAAAGCAGAATTTATAATAAGTGCGGTTGGCCCCGATCAATTTCCTGTGGACGCTTTGCCAGAGATTGCTCTGGCGGGGCGCTCCAATGTAGGAAAGTCTTCACTGATTAATCGGTTGATTAACCGTAAAAATTTGGCACGTACCAGTTCTACGCCAGGTAAAACCCAGCAACTCAATTATTACCGGATTAATGATGATCTTTATTTTGTCGATTTTCCCGGTTACGGTTATGCCAAAGTATCTAAAACGTCCCGCAAGGCTTGGGGGCAGATGATTGAGTCTTATTTGCTGGAGCGTGAGCCACTCAAACTGGTGCTTCAAATGGTAGATTTGCGTCATCCGCCGTCCAAGGACGATATCATGATGCATGACTGGCTGCGACATCACGGGTTACCTGTATGCGTTGTAGGCACGAAGGCAGATAAAATCCCTAAAACGCGGCGAGAAAAGCATTATAAGGTAATCAAGCAAGAACTCGGAATACTTCCCGGGGGATTGTTTATCCCCTTTTCATCCGAAGAAGGTATGGGCAAGGAAGAGCTGTGGTCTGTCATCTCCAGCTATATAGAGAATGACGACGAAGAGCAGACGGAATTGTAAGGTTAGGGGCGTCCTTGAGGGCGTCCTTTTTTCATGATTCGGGCTTCAAAAAATATTAAACTCACTAAAATGGTGGGAATAATATATAATAACTAGAGGAACTCATGGAATTTAAGCAGAAAAGCGTGTAGGTCTGATGTATAATAAATCATAAAGCTTAAACTTATAGGTTCAGGAAAGAATTGAGGAGATGGGTATGGCTCAGCGGTTAGCCACAGAGTATGTTAAAACCACTTTGACCTTGTCGGAAACCCAAATGGACGAATTTTTGCGGGCAGTGGATGATCCCCAGGTGCATTACTATATTAAAGTTCTAGATAACGGAAGACAGGAAATCGTTCTGGAGCATAGTGCGGGTGAGGAAGTTCATTTGTTTTTTGAAGCCAAAGAGGGAGCGTTTGTGTGTGAATTGACTTGTCGCTTAATTCATCCGCAACTCACCCTGTTTATACGCAAACTTTTTGTTCGTTTTAAGGGCGAAGGCATCGTTTACCGAATGTATCAAGGATTCACTATGGTGTATTTTTATAATGAAGGTACGGTTCGTAAAATTATGGAGAAGAATGCCGTAGGCTCCAGGCTGGTATTCGAATATAAAAATACGGTGCAGGAACTGCACCAGCTTTTTCAGCATCAGAACGTCGAAAATGAAATATCTGACGTATATCATCTCATTAATTCGTTGCTTGACCAGCGGAATTTGGCGCGTACTTTCTCGGAGTTGGAACAGATTGACCACAAGCTTCGAATGAGTTGCTCAAAATTATTTGCACTGGAAGCTTAATAAGGCATGAATATATGGAATGAATCGTTATGCCGTGTAGTCCCTTTCTTTATCGAAATAGGCTTTTTTATTCCGAAAAAATGATTGCATTTGCTGCACATAGATGTTATTTTTAATCTCGTTGAAAATGAATATAGGAACCAGGATTCACTCAGGACATTGAATGTTGCGAGAGGTTATTCCCTCGGGAAGTGAATGACGTAGGTCCTAGCGGATGAAATTTTTTCAAACATTTTATTCCTAGGAAGGGGGAACCGAAAGATGGAATTGGAGTACTCAACTTTCGGAAGACACGTTGCCGTAGATACTTGGGGTGTTGAGTTTGAATTACTGAATGATGCGCAGTTTTTGGAGGCTCAATTAGTTGAAGCAGCTGAAGCTTGCGGAGCAACGGTGATGTCCGTTCAATCCAAGCAATTCGAACCACAGGGAGCTACCGTGCTTGTACTGTTGTCGGAGAGTCATCTCTCTATTCATACGTATCCTGAGAGAGGATTTGCCGCTATTGATTGTTATACTTGCGGTGAGACTGTCGATCCGCAGCTGGCTATTGATTACCTGGTATCCGTTCTAAAACCGAAAAAAACATATGCGAAAAAGCTGATTCGCGGCTTGGGAGAACTTCAGGTGGAATCACCGGAGTGCAAGCTGGCCGAGTTAGTGTAAATCGTTCTTAATGGAGCCATTTGTGCGTCCTATATTATAACCATGGAACATTTCCATGGTTATTTGTTTTAAAAGTGGTTTACACTAAATCAAATCATACAGAACGTGCTAGATGTTCATGAAAGCCATCCAATTTTCATAAACAATTCATAAAACAGCCGGAGGAGATTCGGACTTCTGTGATATAATTAACATAGTTTATGATAACAGTGGTTATTCTTATTACAGTTTAGGCAGGTGAATTTGCAATGCACATCGTCGTTGTTGGGTTGAATTATCGTACGGCGCCTGTGGAAGTCAGAGAGCGTTTTACATTTGCAGAACAAGATTTGCCAAAAGCGCTGGAGCAACTCAAACTTACCAAAAGTGTGTTGGAGGGCGTAGTTGTCGCAACCTGCAATCGGACTGAAATATATGTTGTGGTGGACCGCCTTCACATGTGCGGTTATTTTATACGCAGTTTTATGGAGCAATGGTTTGGCATTCCGCGTGATCAATTTACACAACATTTATATATATATGAGGACGAGCAGGCGATTCGGCATTTGTTCCGTGTGACTTGTGGTCTTGATTCTATGGTAATCGGAGAAACACAAATTTTGGGACAGGTAAAGAACGCTTTTCTTCAGGCTCAATCCCAGAAAATTACGGCAACGTGGTTTAATATGTTGTTTAAGCAGGCCGTCACATTGGGCAAGCGTGCCCATTCGGAGACGTCTATTGGAGAAAGTGCCGTATCTGTCAGCTATGCAGCAGTTGAGCTGGGCAAACGGATTTTCGGGATGTTTACCGATAAAAAGGTATTGATTCTCGGTGCTGGTAAAATGAGCGAGCTTACGGTTAAGCATTTGTACAGCGGTGGAGCAGCCGAGGTTATTGTAGCAAACCGAACCTTGTCCCGTGCGGAAGACCTTGCCTCCAAGTTCCATGGCACGCCGGTTACGATGGAGGAAGGCATGAATCGGTTGGCGGATGTGGATATTGTTATTAGCTCGACAGGTGCCCAGGGTTATATTATGGATCGGACTCGGGTTGAAGCAAGTATGAAACGTCGACAGTCCCGTCCTTTGTTTATGATTGATATTGCGGTTCCGCGTGATCTCGACCCGGCTATTGGTGAATTACAGAATGTTTTCCTGTACGATATTGATGATCTGGAAGGGATCGTGGAGAGCAATTTGGAAATGCGCCGTACCGAAGCTACAAAAATCGAGCATATGATCGAAGATGAGCTTAGTGAGTTTTATCAATGGTTGAAAACGATGGGAGTGCGTCCGGTGATTCGTGCATTACAGGAAAAAGCGGAGTCTGTACATCAGGATACGTTGGAAAGCTTGTTCAATAAGCTTCCCGAGCTGGATGAACGGCAACGCAAAGTGATTAGCCGCTTGACGAAGAGTATGCTGAATCAGATGATGCATGATCCGATCAATCGGGTAAAGGAACTGGCTGTCCAAAAGCAGGGAAATGAGGCCCTAGACATGTTTAGCCACATTTTTGCTCTGGAGGATCGTTTGGATGACGCCGCTCAGAAAGTAGATAAAAGCGATGCATCTGCGTTAATGAAACCGGAAGCCGGCGTTCATGAAAAAACCGTTCAGGCTCAGGCTTTGCCAGCGTCGTTTGCGCCGGCCAGCCTGTAAAGGTGGGTGAACAGACGTGGCTTCAGGCATGCTTATATATGATTCAATGATTTATGTTTTTGCCCTGAGCCTTCTGTTTGTATTCTCGGATGGGATTCGTCGCAATGCGAATGCTAAACGGACAGGTACAGGGCTTCTTGTTGTCGTTCTGGTGCTCCAGCTTGCTTATATGGGGATAAGAACCTGGAATGAAGGGCATCTTCCTATTTTCGTGACCTACGATTTTCTATTTCTGTTCTCAGTTATTTTGGTACTGATTTCTTTGATTCTGACACGTTATCAGCGATCCGAATTTGCGGTATTGTTGCTTAATATTATTAGTTTTGCAGTGCTAGTGCTCAACAATATATGGATGGAGCCTCTCGACAACCCGCTTGGAAATTGGCATACCGTGCATGGGCTGCTCCTGATTCATATTGCGCTGGCTAATCTTGGTTTTGTAGCGATGACGGTAGCAGCTGTATTTTCGGGGTTATATCTGTTTTTGCATCGTAAATTGAAAGTAAAGAAATGGAATGACACGATCAGACGCCTGCCGAGTCTGGAAATGATGGACCGGTATACGCATATGGCGCTGTTGATTGGTACTCCTTTGCTGGGGGTCTCTATTGTAGTTGCCGTTATTTCTATTATTGCCGAGGAACGCTGGCGTCTCTTGCTAGATACCAAGGTGCTGATGACAGCGATTGCCTTGTGCGTGTATATTATATTTTTAGTGAGCAAAAGATTGAATCAGCGTTCAGGGCTTGTAATGGCAAAGTGGGCATTGGTGGGCTACACGCTATTGATTCTTAATTTTTTGCTGAATTCCTGGTCTGTATTTCATCAGTGGACGGGAGAGTGAAAAGCCTTTTGCAGCATTTTGTCCCGATTTCGTTGAATTGTAAGAATAAGATCTGTTGTGTTGTAGGTGGCGGTAGGATTGCAGAACGAAAGGTAAAGGGGATGATGGAAAGTGGGGCATTCATTACCGTCATTAGCCCGAATATAACGCCGGATTTACAGGTTCTGGCGGATCACAAGCAGCTCCACTGGGTAAATCGCGTATATCGCGAGGGTGACCTCCAGGGAGCCTTTCTTGTATATGCGGCGACGAACCAGAGAGAAGTGAATTATGAGGTTGCGCATGAGGCCAGACAAAGGGGTATACTGGTAAATGTGGCGGATCGATCGGAAGAGGGAGACTTTATAACGCCGGGTATCATCCGACGAGGAAGACTGACGATCAGTATTTCCACAGAAGGGGCTGGCCCTGCTGTGACCGCTGATATTACATCAGCTTTGGATACGTTGTTTGGTAGCGAATACGAGCCATATCTGGATTTCATGCACGATATGCGACAGATCATCAAACGTAAGATAAGTTCCCCACAGCAAAGGACCAAACTACTGAGGCGCTTGGCGAGTAGCGGAATTTTGAATCAAATACGCCGTCATGAATTTATGGCTTGGACCGAAAAAGAAATAGACCTATGGATTGCGCAAAATCAGGAGGAATAACATGCGAACAATTGTGGTAGGCAGCAGACAGAGTGCGCTGGCGTTAACTCAGACCGGGCATGTCATTGAAGATTTGAACGCGCTGTGCGCGAAGCATGGAATGGATTTGCAATTTGTCGTGAAGAAAATCCTGACCAAGGGTGATCGAATATTGGATGTAACCTTGTCCAAAGTGGGTGGCAAAGGGCTTTTTGTCAAAGAAATTGAACAGGCTATGCTGGCTGGTGAGATTGATATGGCAGTACATAGTATGAAGGATATGCCTTCCGAATTGCCGGAAGGGCTTGTCAACGGCGCTGTGCCGCGCCGTGAGGACCCACGTGATTGCCTGATCACATTGGGCGCCAAGAGCCTGGAGGATTTGCCTCAAGGGGCAAAGGTGGGCACGAGCAGCCTGCGCAGAGCCAGTCAAATCAAGTCCATGCGACCTGATCTACAATTGGAGCCTGTGCGTGGTAATATTGATTCCCGTCTGAAAAAGCTGGAGACGGAAGGTTTTGACGCTATCATTTTGGCGGCAGCAGGCTTGCACCGGATGGGCTGGAAAGAGCGAATTACGTCCTATATACCGGAGGAAGACTGTTTGCCGGCAGTTGGGCAGGGAGCGCTAGGTATTGAATGTCGTGCGAGCGATGAAGAGCTATTGGCCTTGCTGCGTCTTTACAACGACCGGAATACCTCGGCTACCGTTGCAGCAGAACGAACCTTTCTGGGCGTGTTAAATGGGGGATGCCAAGTGCCGATCGGGGCTCATGCGGTCTGGGCTGGTCAAGAAATCAGCCTCACGGGCATGGTAGGTTCGCCAGATGGCGAGGTTATTTTAAAGGAAACGCTCCAAGGAAATGATCCGCAAAAGCTAGGAGAAGCGGTGGCGGCCAGTTTGATAGCCAAAGGAGCGGAACAGATTCTGGCGCAGGTGAGGGGATGATAGCATGGCAGGAAAAGTATATTTGGTAGGTGCAGGACCCGGAGACGCAAGATTAATTACGGTCAAGGGTTGGGAATGCATTCAATTGGGCGATGTCATTGTGTACGACAGACTGGCAAGCCCGCGCCTGTTGGGATTGATGAAGCCAGGTGCCCAAAAAATCTATGTCGGCAAGTTGCCAGATCGTCACACCATGAAGCAAGAGGAAATTAATCAGCTGCTGGTGGATTTGGCCTTGGAAGGAAAGACAGTTGTTCGTCTTAAAGGGGGAGACCCCACTATATTTGGACGAGTCGGCGAGGAAGCCGGGCTACTGCGTAAACATGGTATTTCCTATGAAATTATACCCGGTATCACATCAGCCATCAGTGTGCCCGCTTATGCGGGCATTCCAGTCACACACCGGGATATGGCCTCGTCGCTGTCTATCATTACAGGTCATGAAAGTGCGGATAAACTCGACAAAAGTATTCATTGGGATAAAGTGACGAACGCAACGGGCACACTGATCTTTATGATGGGTGTAGCAAAGATTGGCTATATCAGTGAACAGCTGATGAAGCACGGCAAGCCGTCAAATACTCCTGTTGCTTTGATCCGCTGGGGAACCCGCGCCGAACAGGATACGCTGGTGGGTACGCTGGCGGATATTGAAGCTAAGGTGAAGGCTGCGAATTTTCAGCCTCCCGCCGTCATCGTTGTCGGAGAAGTGGTCAATCAACGTGAACAGTTGAAATGGGCTGAGGACATGCCTTTGTTTGGCAAGCGAATTTTGGTTACTCGCGCGCGTGCGCAGGCCAGCAGTCTGGTTCACCGGATTGAGGAGCTTGGCGGTGAGCCTTATGAATTTCCAGTTATCCAGACTGTCGCTCCTTCGGACGAGTCGACCAAACAGGAAATTAAAGAGGCATTTGAGCGACTGCCTGAATATGATTGGGTGTTTTTTACCAGCGTTAATGGAGTGGAATACTTTTTCACGCACTTAAAAGAACAGGGCAAGGACGTACGCATGTTGTTCAAAGCGCGTATTGCCGCAGTCGGACCGGCTACAGCAGCCGCGCTTCGGACGCACGGAATTGTGGCAGAACAGATCGAAGGCCCTTTTCAGGCAGAAGGCTTGCTCGAAGGATTTGAGCAGGATTTGCAGGCAGGGCAGAATGTATTTCTCCCAAGAGGTGATCTAGCTCGGCCGTGGCTGCCAGAAAAGCTGAGGGAGATGGGGCTTCATGTGACCGAGGCTGATTTGTATCAAACTGTGCTGGCAGCCAACACGCAGGATGACGAGCTCCTCAAGCTGCTTGAGGAACGTGCCATTCATGCGATTACGTTTACCAGTTCCTCAACTGTAACCTTTTTCTTAGAAGCCCTCAGACAAATGGGGATCCTTGATCCAGTGTCGCTGCTGGAGGGAGTTACGATCGCTGTGATCGGCCCCTTGACTGGTGAGACAGCAACCCAAGCCGGCTTGACTGTCAGCTTGATGTCAGAGAAGGCGACCATTGAAAGTCTAATCCAATCGTTATGTGAGTGGAAACAATCAAATACTGTTATGACATTATAAATTTTAAATTTTACAAATGAATGTATAAACAATGGAGGTTTGTATTCATGAGTGTTCCTTTTACTAGACATCGTCGTTTGCGCCAGTCGGCTGCAATCCGCAGCATGGTGCGTGAAACGGTATTGAATCCCGCTGATTTTATCCAACCGATCTACGTAACATTTGGCACTGGGGTGAAACAGGAAATTAGCTCTATGCCAGGTGTATACCGTTTTTCTCTGGATCGGCTGGAGGAAGAACTGAAAGAGATTAGTGAGCTTGGCATTCCCGCCGTGCTCCTGTTTGGCATACCGGAAACAAAAGACAGTGTAGGGACTTCGGCTTTTGTGGACGATGGTATTGTTCAGGAAGCTACTCGTTTGATCAAGTCGCGTTATCCCGAACTGCTGGTTGTGGCTGACACTTGTTTGTGTGAGTTTACGGACCATGGACACTGCGGTATGGTGCACATGCATGAGCATGATGGTGAGGTATGCGGTGAAGTATTGAATGATGAATCTCTGGAGGTGCTGGTACGTACAGCCGTATCTCAGGCCAGAGCTGGTGCGGATATTATCGCGCCATCTAATATGATGGACGGTTTTGTACAGGCGATTCGGCAGGGGCTGGATCTGGAGGGATTTTCACATATTCCGATTATGTCGTATTCCGTCAAATATGCGTCTGCTTTTTACGGTCCTTTCCGAGAGGCCGCAGATTCTGCGCCGCAGTTTGGTGACCGCAAATCCTATCAGATGGATCCTGCCAATGCACGTGAAGCGTTGCGAGAAGCGGAATCTGATGTGCTGGAGGGGGCCGATATGCTGATGGTGAAGCCTTCTCTCTCTTATCTGGACGTGATGCGCACGATTAAGGATCAATTTGATCTGCCTATGGTGGCTTACAACGTTAGTGGTGAATATGCCATGGTCAAGGCAGCAGCTCTTCAAGGCTGGATTGATGAAAAAGCAATGGTGCTAGAGATTTTGACAAGTATGAAGCGTGCGGGTGCAGATATGATTATTACCTATTCGGCCAAGGATGCGGCAAGATGGTTGAAGCAATAAGTCTATTTTCAGAAGATAGGAGTGGTCAGAATGATCGACGAACAACGAACAGTGCGCAAGGATACGAACTCCAAAGTAGCCTTTGATGAGGCAAAACAATACATTCCGGGTGGCGTAAACAGCCCGGTACGGGCTTTTAAATCTGTTGGGATTACACCTGTGTATATCGACCATGGCGAAGGATCGCGCGTATATGATATTGATGGTCAATCCTATTTAGACTATGTATGTTCATGGGGACCGCTTATTATGGGCCATGCACATCCAGAAGTGGTTAAAGCTTTACAGGCTGCTGTTGTAAAAGGGACCAGCTTCGGCGCACCAACGTTGGCAGAAACCGAAATGGCCAAGCTCGTCTGTGAACGTGTTCCTTCCATGGATATTGTACGTATGGTTAACTCTGGAACTGAGGCGACTATGAGTGCGATTCGACTCGCACGCGGATTTACGAGCCGTAGTAAAATCCTTAAATTTGAGGGATCATATCACGGTCATGCGGACAGCTTGCTGATTAAAGCAGGCTCTGGTGTTGCCACATTAGGCTTGCCCGATAGTCCGGGTGTACCTGAAGTTGTAGCCACCCATACAATCACCGTCCCTTATAATGATTTAGCTTCGGTGAAGCTAGCTTTTGAGAAATTTGGCGAAGAGATTGCCGCAATTATTGTCGAGCCAGTAGCAGGCAATATGGGAGTTGTACCGCCACAACCTGGATTTTTGGAAGGTTTGCGTGAGGTAACCCAGCAGTACGGAAGTCTGCTGATTTTTGATGAAGTGATGACCGGATTCCGGGTTGGACTTCATTCAGCTCAAGGTCGCTTTGGTGTGACGCCGGATCTTACCTGTCTGGGTAAAGTGATTGGTGGTGGACTCCCTGTAGGTGCTTACGGCGGACGTCGCGATATTCTGGAGCAGATTGCTCCATCGGGGCCAATTTATCAAGCGGGTACGCTTAGCGGAAATCCGCTTGCTATGGCAGCAGGTTATTCGACACTTAAATTGCTGACGCCAGAAGTGTACGATCGCCTGGAAGAGCGGGCAGCACGGCTTCAAGCCGGATTCGAACGTAATGCGAGCGAGCTGGGTATCCCTGTCACGATCAATCGCGTGGGTTCCATGGTTTGTCCATTTTTTACAGAAGAAAAGGTTGTCAATTTTGATACGGCTAAAACGAGTAATCAGGACCACTTCCGCCGTTACTTTACTGAAATGGTGAATGAGGGAGTCAGTGTAGCACCCTCTCAATTTGAGGGGATGTTTGTATCGGGCGTGCATACGGTAGAGGATATTGATGCCACCATTGAGGCGAACTATCGCGCGCTCAAACGTCTATGAGCTGGCAAGGTGGCTGGAAAAGAAGAGGGCCGTGGCTGGAAGTCACGCCAGGACGGGAAATCACAGACGGGGAAAAAAACAGCGCTGATGCTGTAGATCAGTGGTTGCTGAATCGTTTGGAATTACCGGAAAAGCTGTGGCGCAGACTGCGCCATGAAAAAGAGATTGAACTTACAGGGGACCGGCTGCGGCTGGCCCTTTTTCCTGTAATGAACCTTGGCATCACCCCTCGTTGGTATGATTTGAAGGTACTGTACGAAGATGATTTTTGCCTGGTAGTGCATAAACCAGCAGGTATGGCAGTACATCCGGACGGCGCTGTGCAGGATGGTCCGCTGACGTTGGATCATGCTGTCGCATCCTACTATGAGATGAATGGTATTCATGCGGCGGTACGGCATGTACATCGTCTGGATGTGGATACGACGGGCCCAGTGCTATATGCCAAAAATGAATTTGCGTTGCTCAAGCTGGACGAGCAAATGAGAGCTAAGGATATCGGTCGCCGGTATGTGGCTTTGGTACGAGGGAAAGTACCTTCATCGCTGCGAACGTTGGATTGGCCGATTGGCAAGGACAGGCATCATAAGCAGCGACGTCGTGTATCTCCGACTGGGCAGAAGGCAGTTACCCATATTGAACTCGGGGAAGTATGGGGAAGTGGTTCAAGTGCAGTGAGTCTCGTATATCTGACGCTGGAGACAGGACGGACGCACCAGATTCGCGTACATCTTAGTCATGCTGGCTACCCGTTGCTTGGGGATGTATTATACGGGGGGCGGGCTACTGATTTTGGCAGGCAGGCGCTGCACGGAGAGCGTCTTACCTTCTGTCATCCGCTGAGTGGCGAAACGATTACCGTGGAGGATGCTTGGCCGGATGATTTTCAAAAGCTGCACAAACAGCTATAAAAGATGGCATGCCTTCTATTTTGGCGCATATACTTGAACCTAGAAACGGTTTGCAATATGGAGTTTCCGTGCGCCTGACCAGAAGTCAGAGGATGTGCGGAGACTGCCCAAAGGAGGATGCCATCCTTGAACAAACAACAGAATGATCAGCCGCAAGGCTTGCGTTTTGATATTTATGAACGCATTCATTTGACGGAGGAAGCTGCCGGGATTGCTGAGTTGGAGGAAATTGAGCTTCTGCCACGCATTCAGGTTGTAACCCACGGCGACCATGCCGCTTTGCGAGGGCATTTGCTGCTGGAGGGCGTGTACCGCACACCTGAACAGATCACGAGCGAGCTTCATCATTTGATCCCTGTGGAAATTACCATTCCGCTAAACCGCGTAGGGAGATTGGAAGATATCTCTGTCGAGATTGAAAACTTTGATGTGGACCTGCTCTCTTTACGTAGTCTAAACATTACAGGCGTTCTTTCTTTGCATGGCGTGGAAAGCTCGCACGCGGAGGAGACGGCGGTTTGGCTGGATGAGGAATTTACCGTAGTGCATGCACCTGAGCATCCGGTTCAATCCTTTTCCGCCGATGGAGAGCATCGTCATGCAGAGACCTATTCTACCAATGACTCGACCTTCGATTACGTTACAGACCCTGAGACTTCTTACAGTGTGCCAGCACAACAGGAGTCCGTTTCCTGGGAACAGCTGTCTGAGGACCATGCGGAACAGCAGTCATCGTCGGAACAACAAGCTTATGAGCCGGCAGTAGATCCTAACCGATTCTATGAGCCTTGGACGGGCAAAGCAGTTGAAGACAACTCTCCCGAGGTCAAACATGAGCATGGGGCTCCGGAAGTGTGGGGATTTCAGCAAGAGGAAGCATGGGCAGGGGGAAATGAGCCCAAAGTATCTTCCGCCTCTCCTAATGTAGTGAATGATCCTTTGTTGAATGAACCACATCCTGTCACGGAGGCCGAGGTCTATCTGGAGCCACAGCTGGAAGCGAGTCAAGTAGATAACTTTGACTTCAGGCCTGAAGCGTCAGAACAGGTGAACCAAGAGGCCCATGACACCTTTACTGAGGATAAGCCAGAGATGCGTGTGGCGCTTAACAGTAAAAAGGATGAAGGGGCAGACGAGCCAGACCCGGTTGTCTACTCATCTTTGCTCCAATCCAGCCGTTCGGTGAAAGAAGCGGAATACCAGCAGCAGTTGGAGCAGGAGCCGCAGGATCAGGATCAGAAAGCCGAAGAAGAGCGGGAGAATGCCAAGTGGAAGAACCTTTTTTTTCATACACAAGATGAAACACCTTTTCGCAAGGTGAGGTTATGCATTGTACAGCGCGAGGATACACTGGAAACCATAGCTGACCGTTATCAGCTCAGCACACGTGAGCTTCAACTGTATAACAGATTGGCGGAGCATCATGTGGAAGAAGGACAGGTATTGTACATCCCTTGATCCAGTTGCTGAAAAATGCACAGCGGGTGTTGACTATAGTCAATGGGAAATGTATGATGTGGTATAGTTATTGAAAGACTGAGATCGGGAAGAGTAGGCAGCAAGCCCTTCAGAGAGTGGAATTGCAGCGCTGTGAGGTTCCGCAGGAAGCTACTGGCCGAAGTCACCCGGGAGTCGCCTGTTTGAACGGTTCCTCATTTAATTCCTACGGAAGATAAGAGGTTCACGGTAGAATAAGGCCGGTCCGCAACCGTTATCTGCATAAAGTGTCACACCATGTGTAATGGATCAGTGGATACATACACTAGGGGTGAAACAAAGGTGGTACCGCGAGAGAACAGCCTTTCGTCCTTTGAGGATGAAGGGCTTTTTTTATTTGCCAATTGAAAAATCATGGAGGTATCCTGATATGTCAGAACAAGACAACAAGACAACCTTGGAAATGCCAACAACGTACGATCCAAAATCAGCAGAACAAAAATGGTACAAAACGTGGATGGAGAAGGGCTATTTCCGCGCGGGGCAACATCCAGAGGCAGAGCCTTTTACAATCGTTATTCCACCACCGAATGTTACGGGTATGTTGCATATTGGACATGCTCTTGACTTTACTTTGCAGGATATTATTATTCGCGCCAAGCGGATGCAGGGTTATGATGCGTTGTGGCTGCCAGGGGCAGACCATGCAGGTATTGCTACTCAAACAAAGGTAGAACAGAAGCTGCGTGAAGAAGGTCTAACACGTTATGATTTGGGCCGCGAGAAGTTTTTAGAGAAAGTATGGGAGTGGAAGGATCTTTATCTAGATAATATCCATAACCAATGGGAAAAGATGGGTTTCTCTCTCGACTATTCTCGTGAGCGTTTTACGCTGGATGAGGGACTGTCCCAAGCGGTACGCGAGGTATTCGTTAAACTGTACAAAAAGGGTCTGATCTATCGCGGTAAACGCATCATTAACTGGGACCCTGCTGCACGTACTGCATTGTCGGACATTGAGGTGGAATACAAAGAGGTGAACGGAAATCTGTATCACCTGCAATATCCACTGAAAGATGGTAGCGGATTTATTACGGTGGCCACTACACGTCCTGAAACGATGCTGGGCGATACAGCTGTAGCTGTACACCCGGAAGATGAACGCTACAAGCAAATGATCGGCAAAATGCTTGTGCTTCCAATCATCGGACGGGAAATTCCGGTCATTGCGGATGACTACGTTGATAAAGATTTCGGTAGCGGCGCGGTTAAAATTACACCGGCTCACGACCCGAATGACTTTGAAATGGGACAACGTCACCAGCTACCACAAATTACGGTGATGGACGAAACGGGAACGATGAATGCCGAAGCAGGCAAATATCAGGGCCTGGATCGTAGCGATTGCCGTAAGCAGATCGTCGCTGATCTGAAAGAGCAGGGCGTACTGATTCGTATTGAAGAGCATGTACACCAAGTAGGCCACAGTGAGCGTACTGGTGTAGTTGTAGAACCTTATCTGTCTACACAATGGTTTGTGGAAATGAAGCCTCTGGCAGCTAAAGCCATTGAAGTGCAGAAGGCTGGCAACGGGGTAAACTTTGTGCCGGATCGCTTTGAGCGTACTTATCTGCATTGGATTGAAAATGTGCGTGACTGGTGTATTTCCCGTCAATTATGGTGGGGACACCGTATTCCGGCTTGGTACGATGAGGAAACCGGAGAAGTTATTGTATCGGCGGAGGACCCTACAACTTTGCCTGAGTATGCTGGCAGAAAGCTAAAACAGGATGAGGATGTGCTGGATACTTGGTTCAGTTCGGCTTTGTGGCCGTTTTCGACACTGGGCTGGCCTGAGCAGACAGAGGACCTCAAACGCTACTATCCGACTAATGTCTTGGTTACAGGCTATGACATTATTTATTTCTGGGTATCGCGTATGATTTTTACAGCGCTAGAGTTTACGGAAGAGATTCCGTTCAAGGACGTACTTATGCACGGGTTGGTTCGTGATGCGGACGGTAGAAAAATGTCCAAATCCCTCGGCAACGGTGTTGATCCGCTCGACGTGATTGACCAATATGGGACCGATGCTATGCGTTATATGATTTCCACCAGTAGCACGCCTGGGCAAGACCTTCGTTTCCGCTGGGAGCGGGTGGAGCAGGCCCGTAACTTTGCCAATAAAATCTGGAATGCGTCACGCTTTGCGCTGATGAATCTGGAAGGTGTCACTTCGGCAGATATAGACATTACTGGTGACTTGAGCACCGCTGATCGTTGGATCCTGCATCGTCTAAACGAAACTTCACGCGACATCACGCGTCTAATAGATGCTTATGAATTTGGCGAGACAGGCCGCCTTCTGTATAACTTTATTTGGGATGATTTGTGCGACTGGTACATTGAGTTTGCGAAGCTTTCCCTATATGGCGACAACGCAGATGCGAAAAAGAAAACGCAGTCCGTACTTGCATATGTATTGGATCGGACGCTGCGCATGATTCATCCGTTCATGCCATTTATCTCTGAGGAAATATGGCAGCATCTTCCACATGAGGGAGAAACGATTACGCTGGCCGCTTGGCCTGTTTATGATCCGGCTTTTGAGGATAAGGATGCAGTTGCAGAAATGAATTTGCTGATCGACGTAATTCGCGCTGTGCGCAATATCCGTGCTGAAGTCAACGTGCCGATGAGTAAAAAAATTGAATTGCTCATAAAACCCGGCGATCAAGCCGTTCTCGATATCATTAACCGCAATGGGGAATATGTACGTAGATTCTGTAATACGTCTGAATTCGACGCGGGATTAGAGTTCACCGTTCCAGATAAAGCGATGACATCTATAGTTAGCGGTGCAGAGCTGTACCTGCCGCTGGCCGGACTGCTTGATATTGCCCAGGAAATTAGCAGACTGGAAAAAGAACTTCAGCATTTGAACAGTGAAGTGGAGCGCGTGGAGAAAAAGTTATCTAACCAAGGCTTTGTGGCGAAGGCACCAGCTAAAGTCATCGAGGAAGAGAAGGCCAAGCAAGCCGATTACTCAGATAAGCGCGCTAAAGTTATCGCACGTATTGAAGAACTCAAGGGATAATTTCACTCACAATAAAATGACCTGAAGGTGAAGAGGATGTCAGATACGATCAGGGGCGGAGACACGGCTCCTTTACAAAGCTATGATGAAGCAGTGGAATGGATTAACGGCTTGATTCCGTTTGGTATCAGACCCGGATTGGAACGAATTGAACAGCTAATGAGTAAATTGGGTGATCCGCAACGACATCTGAAATTTGTGCATATTGCGGGAACCAACGGTAAAGGCTCGACTTGTGCATTTCTGACCTCTGTGCTACTGAAATGTGGGTACGATGTCGGAACTTTTACGTCTCCGTACATCACCCGATTTACGAACCGCTTTCAATTCAATGGGACCGATATTCCCGATGAAACGCTGGTTTTGCTTGCCAATCGCTTGTATCCGTTGGTGAAAGAAATCGCAGATAGTGAATTGGGATCACCTACAATGTTTGAGGTATCGACAGCGTTGGCTATTTTATACTATGCTACTGTATCTTTCCCAGATGTTGTGGTATGGGAGACAGGTCTCGGGGGAAGGATGGATGTAACTAATATCGTGAATCCAATCCTCTCGGTTATTACGAATGTCGGCTATGACCATACGGATATTTTGGGAGATACGCTCGAACAGATTGCAAGGGAAAAAGCCGGTATCATCAAACCGGGTGTACCTGTCGTCAGTTGTGTTTCCCAACCCGAGGCTATTCAGGTCATACGGGAAACGGCGACAAAGCAAGGAGCTACCTTGTACCTGGCAGGAGAACAGTTTACGTATGAACGGCTAAATGGGGATGAAACAGCTCAGACCTTTTCATTCGCGGGGCCCTTCCGACATATGGAAATTGACATCACGTTGTTAGGCGAGCACCAATGTTCTAATGCGGCAGGAGCTATGATGGCACTTGAGGTCCTACGTCAGTATATGGCTTTTGTGTTGGATGATGCAGAATTGCTGGAGGGCTTTAGGCAAACTGCCTGGGCGGGACGTCTCGAACAAGTCAGTACCTCGCCGAGGATTGTCCTTGATGGAGCTCATAATCCAGAAGGAGCACAGACGCTGGCCAAGAGTCTTCCTCAAGTGTATTCGTACAAAAAATTGGTTTTAATGATGGGGATGCTGTCAAACAAGCATCATGAAGCATACTTGCAGCATATACTGCCACTAGTGGATACGCTTATCCTGACCGAGCCCGATTTTCGCCGCAAAATGAATGCCGCTGAATTGGCTCATCTCGTGGAGAAGCTGCGGCCGTCTTATGCCAAAACGGATTTAAAAATATTTGTAGAAGGTGACTGGAAAAAGGCTCTTGGCCTGCTTCAGTCACATACGGAAGCGGAAGATCTGGGGGTGGTGTCCGGCACGCTGTACCTTATTGCGGATGTACGGGCTACCCTTATGTATCAAACCGATTCGGAAAAAGGTTGGTGAAATTTGTTGATTACTTCAGAACATGTTCATTTTATCGGTATCGGCGGCTACGGGATGAGCGCGATTGCTCGGGTCATGCTGGAGATGGGTTATACCGTGACTGGCTCAGATGTGGCATCACAGGAGCTGACAGAAAAACTGGCGGCAAAAGGCGCAAAAATATATATTGGACACACGCCTGAGCATATTGCAGGCGCGGATATCGTCGTCTATTCAACAGCATTGTCACGTGACAATGTGGAGCGGGTGGCAGCAGAGGAATTGAATATTCCAACTCTGCACCGTTCGCAGATGCTGGCTCGCTTGCTTAACGAACGTAAGGGAATAGCTGTTGCGGGTGCGCACGGTAAAACGACAACCTCTTCCATGATCGCTCTGGTTATGGAGAGATGTAACGTTGATCCAACGTATATTATTGGCGGCGAAATCACGAATTTGGGGACGAATGCCAAAGCAGGTAAAAGCGAGTTTGTCGTTGCTGAGGCGGATGAGAGTGATGGTTCTTTCCTGCAATATCATCCTTGGCAAGGCATCGTAACCAATATTGAAGCGGATCATTTGGAAAATTACGATGGCGACTTTAATCGTCTGAAAAGTGCCTATGTACAGTTTTTGAGTCAAATTCGACCGGATGGAGCGGCTATTGTATGCGCAGATGATCAGAACATCCGGGAAATGCTGCCTCAACTCCAGACTCGGGTCATTACTTATGGAGTGGAGCATGAAGCTGATTATATGGCGACAGATATCCAATTAGGTGACCGTCGATTAAGTTTCACTATGAGCCGTAAGGGAACAACACTCGGAACGATCGAACTATCTGTACCGGGTAAACATAACATGTACAATGCGATGGCGACTGTGATTTCATGTTTGGAAGCAGGAATTCCGTTCGATCAAATCGCTGCTACTATTGTGGAATTTCACGGAGCGAAGCGTCGTTTTCAAGTACTAGGTGAAAGCAATGACATATTGATTATTGATGACTATGCGCATCACCCGACAGAGATTGAGGCTACGATTAGCGCAGCGAGAGCGACTGGCAAGCGTATTATTGCTGTATTCCAGCCGCAGCGCTATAGCCGCACCTTTTTCCTGCTCGATGCGTTTAGCCGCGCGTTTAGCGAGGCTAGTGAAGTCATAATTACCGATATTTATTCACCAGCGGGAGAAAAACAGATTGAAGGCGTGCATTCTTCCAAGCTCGTGGAGTTAATCGTTCAAAACAGCAATGCTAATGCAATCTATTTGCCGACCAAAGAAGCTGTGATCGAGGAGTTGAAAGATCGGTTACAGCCGGGTGATCTTGTGCTGACGATGGGAGCGGGAGACATCTGGAAAGC
Organism: Paenibacillus sp. NMA1017; assembly: GCF_058895805.1. Taxonomy (NCBI): domain Bacteria; kingdom Bacillati; phylum Bacillota; class Bacilli; order Caryophanales; family Paenibacillaceae; genus Paenibacillus; species Paenibacillus sp. NMA1017. The sequence goes on from NZ_JBZXYR010000005.1 coordinate 349,340, forward strand.
AGGTGACGCGTTAGCGCGCCATCTTCGCGGACAGCAAGTGTAATACGTATAAAAAGCTGTTACGCCAATGAAATACAATTATTCAAGGGTATTCCGAACACGACTGTGTTTCGGGATACCCTTTTTTTGTAATGCTGGGGCATATATTCTTAGCTTGACTCATACAACAGACTATGAGGAAGTATGGGACAAGGAGGGAGTGCATCCATGAACAAGACCAAGATGACATTCCGGTTCGACCAACAGTTGCCGGAGACAAGCCGGGAGGATAAGCTACAGGTGCTTCCGTACAAAAACGAGTCGATTACGAACGAACAGCGTGAAACTGATAACCCGCATAAAGGAACAGAACGGAACAGAGGAATGAAGAAAAATACTGTAACTACGCAAGAATCAGATATCAATGAGCCTGAGGATCTGAATAAACACATTTCAAGTCGGCGTTTTGCTCCGACATTAAGAGTACAAGAGGGATGGGATGACCCTTTTGGTCGTTCGGCGGCTTCCTGGTCAGATGCGGACGTTTTACCAGATAGCCTGGAAGAGGATGAGGAAGCTTATCATTCTGGCCAAGAGTACAGAAAACGTCCGCCCCACCCTTCTAGATGGAAACTGGTTGGCTCTGTAGCCAGTGCGCTGGTGACCGGAGGCATGTTTGGATATATTATGTTGTTACTGTTTAACGGAGGAGGCATGGTCCCGGGATCAGATCCTTCAGTAGAGGAGGCTGTACCGGTCTTTAAAGAATCTGTTGGTGTGGATGCAATATCTGCAAAAGAGAATTCTGTCCCTGTCACTGTCATAGAGGCTCAGGTACCTCCACAAACCTACTATTTGCTGCAATATGGGGTGTTCAGCACTCCAGAACGTGCCTTGCAAGCAAAAGAAGAACTGTTGAAGGCAGGCATTGCAGCAGGAGGGGATACCGAAGACCAAAACCGGGTATATGCAGGAATATCACCAGATAGGGAGCAAGCCAAGTTGCTCAGCAATCAGTTGAAAACACAAGGAGTCGAATTGTATGTCCGTGAACTTGAATTGCCTGGATTCGAAAAAGCGGCTTACGGAGGCGAAGGTGATAAACTCATTAGCTTTTTTCAGTTAAGCAGTTCATTGGTGGGTAAGTTGAGCGGACTTTCCTCAACCTTGCTCGGAGAAGGAGGTCCGAATACGGTGCCAGCCTCCGACATGAAGGAGCTGAACGACCTGCATCAGCAGTGGACACAAAATATCACTGCACTTCCCACCGGTCTTTCGAAGGAAGCGGCTGTCTCCGCAACCTCACTTGAAAAGGCGATGAACAGTGCGATCTCTGCACTTGGGGAATATAATAAGAATACAGCCAAGGAACACATTTGGGAGATTCAGTCCTCCATGATGGAATATGTTTTGCGTGAGAAGGAATTTATCCAATTCATAAAACAATAGGCTAACCATATTTTCCGGCAAGGAACTGGAAATAGTTCCCCATGCCGGATTTCTGTTTGTATTGCAGTACAAATCACCGTATAATAATGAAGGTGTCAAAAAATGGCGAGGGAAGATCAGGATGAAAAAAAATGTAGGAATGCTTATACTGTTTTTATTGCTCGGTTGGCTCTTGGGTGCATGGATTGCCAAAGCCCTTCAATCGATCAAGTTCCTTTCTTTTCTGACCCACCCCACTAGGATATCTTGGTCGCCGAGAGCGGACCTGGATATTATCAGCTACAACATAACGATAAATTTTGAATTGAGCCTGCTTAGTCTGATCGGCATCATTGCCGCGTTCTGGCTGTACCGCAGGCTCTAACTGATGAAAAGGAGCTTCCCTTATGGACGGGAAAATTACGCCCCGCATTATTCTGGCATCGACTTCACCAAGAAGGAAGGAATTGCTCGCATTTTTGAGACTCCCCTTTGAAGTGGTGCCGAGTCATGCGGATGAGAGCACGCCTGAGAGCTGGACGCCTCAGCAAATCGTGGAGACCCTTGCGGCACGCAAAGCCGAAGCGGTCGTGAACACCGCCGCTCAGTCGAAGGAAGCTGGACTGGTGATTGGCAGTGATACCATTGTCGTGCTGGATGGTTCGGTATTGGGCAAGCCTGCCGACCATGCGGACGCGGTTCGCATGCTGACTGCATTGCAGGGAAGGACACACCGTGTGTACACCGGGGTAGCCTGCATACATACCGGAACCGGCGAATTGCTTGTCAGACATCGCCAAACGGAGGTTACAATGAAGCCTCTGAGTCAAGAGCAAATTGTGGCATACGTGAATACTGGTGAACCGTCTGATAAAGCAGGAGCGTATGGCATTCAAGGCATGGGTGCTACGCTGGTGGAATCTATTCAGGGTTGTTATTTTAACGTCGTAGGATTGCCGCTTTCCTTGCTGTCGGACATGCTGTCCGATTTTGGAGTGAATGTGTTGCGTCCATAAAGGGGATAAACATATGCTGGAGTCGCCAATACTGATGCTTCGCGACCTCCCCCATGAAGAACGACCAAGAGAGCGCATGATGACATATGGGGCGGATGCCTTAAGCAACGCGGAGTTGCTGGCAATATTGCTGCGTACAGGAACGCAAAATGAGTCTTCGGTGCATTTAGCGCAGCGTATTTTGCAGCAGGCAGGAAATTTGCGTCAACTGGTGGATATGAGCTTGAGTGAGTTGACCCAGATTAAGGGCATTGGGGATGCTAAAGCGATACAGCTAAAAGCGGGTATCGAACTGGGGCGTCGATTAGCATTGTCTCGCCATTTGGAGACCCCGGTGATTAGTTGCCCGCGGGATGTGGCAGATCTGCTGTTTGAGCAGCTTCGTTATTTGCAGAAAGAGCATTTTGTATGCTTGTTCCTTAACACTAAAAATCATGTCATTGCTCAGGAAACACTATCTATGGGTAGCCTGAATTCTGCCATCGTGCATCCTCGTGAAGTATTTCGGGCAGCAATCAAATGCAGCAGTGCTTCAATAATTTGCGCTCATAACCATCCGAGCGGTGATCCGAAGCCAAGCCCGGAGGATGTCCAGTTGACTCGCCGTTTGATGGAAGCGGGCAACATCGTAGGTATCGACGTGCTTGATCATATTGTGATCGGGGACGGGACCTTTGTAAGTTTGAAGGAACAAGGTCTGATATAATATAATATTTAAATCAAACATTTAAACACGACCGGATAATCCGGCCTGAATAAACCGTTTATACATGGATAACAGATTTCAGGGAAGAGAAAAGGAGATTACATCATGCTGGGTGGCTTTACAAAAGATTTAGGAATAGACTTGGGGACGGCAAACACGCTTGTATACGTAAGAGGTAAAGGAATTGTGGTTCGTGAACCATCTGTAGTCGCTTTGCGTACAGATACAAAAACCATTGAGGCTGTTGGTGAATCTGCGAAAAAAATGATCGGTCGCACACCGGGAAATATCCGTGCGATTCGTCCGATGAAGGACGGTGTCATTGCTGATTTTGATACGACCGCAACGATGATCAAATATTTTATCCGTCAGGCGCAAGCCCAACGCTCTTTGTTTCCACGCCATCCGAACGTGATGGTTTGTGTGCCTTCAGGCATTACTGCGGTGGAGCAGCGTGCTGTTGAAGATGCGACGAAGCAAGCAGGCGCAAGAGAGGCATACACGATAGAGGAGCCGTTTGCAGCTGCCATTGGTGCAGATCTTCCTGTATGGGAGCCTACAGGCAGTATGGTTGTCGATATCGGTGGGGGTACTACCGAAGTTGCAGTCATTTCTCTGGGCGGGATTGTAACAAGCCGCTCCGTACGTGTGGCTGGTGATGAAATGGACGAGTCCATCATCCAATACGTGAAGCGCCAATACAATCTGATGATTGGTGAACGGACTTCAGAGCAACTGAAAATGGAAGTCGGTTCAGCTATGCCATTAGAGCAAGTGGAAACCTCGGAAATCCGCGGACGTGATCTGGTAACAGGTTTGCCGAAGACGATCACGATTACTTCTGATGAAATTAGCGAAGCGTTATCGGATACAGTCAATGCAATCGTGGATGCGGTCAAAGTAACATTGGAAAAATGCCCTCCCGAGTTGGCAGCGGATATCATGGATAGAGGAATCGTACTAACTGGTGGTGGAGCACTTCTGCGTAATCTGGACAAGCTGTTGGCAGGTGAAACCGGAATGCCGGTGATCGTAGCGGAAAATCCTCTGGATTGTGTGGCAATCGGTACAGGCAGAGCGCTGGAAAATATTCATTTGTTCAAATCGCGCAGCAGTTCTGCCGTCCGTTCCAAACGTTGAATCGGGGGTGTAGGAACTGTTTAAGCTGTTTGGCAATAAAAGACTATTTGTCCTATTGATCGGAATCGTTCTGTTTATTGCCCTTATGGGGATTACACTTGGACAGAGAAATTCCTTAACCTGGCCCGAGAAGTTCGCCAGAGATTCAATTGGCTTTGTGCAAGGTATCTTTTACAGGCCCGCTTCAGCAATAGCGGGCTTCTTTGAAGATATCGGAAATATGCGCAGCATCTACGAAGAAAATGAACGGTTAAAAATTGCTGTGGCAAAGCTGACTCGAGACCAGATTCAGACCCATAATTATGTTGAAACAAATGCCAGACTGCAAAATGAACTGAAGTTCACCCAAACGCAAAAGGCGAAGAATAATTATGATTATCGTGTTGCTCAAGTGAACAGCGTCAGCAATGATTCCAAAACGCTTGTAATTGATATTGGTGAGAAGGACGGAGCGAAGGTTGGCCAGGAAGTCAGCTCGCTTGAAGGATTTGTAGGAGTCATTAGTCGAACGGGGAATTTTACGTCCACCGTTACGTTGTTGACTACATTGGATCCTAAAAATCCGAATTCTTATGCCATTGCAGCGACAGTCTTGGGCAAGGAAAATCAATCGTTTGGTATGATTGAAAGCTATGATCCGGGTACGAACAGATTTCAAATGACTCGCATTGAAGAAAAAGATCCAATTGCAAAGGGCGATCAGATTATTACATCTGGTGCAGGTGGGAAATTCCGCAAAAACCTAATGATTGGAACGGTAGAGAAGATTCAGGTTGGGGAGTTTGGCAAAACACGGACAGCGATTATTAAACCGGCAGCCAGCTTTGTGGATTGGAAAGAACTCCTCATCCTTTATACTCCTGAGGTACCGGAATAATGAAGATGCGCGGTCAGGTTCTAATACTGCTGCTGTTTGTACTGTTTATAGCTGAAGGGACGATTCTTCCGTGGCTTCTTCCGGATAGTTGGCATTCAAGAATGGTTCCGAATTTTGTGTATGTCGTGATCTTGTTTGTGTCTGTGTATTACAGCCGTCATATAGCATTGGTGCTAGGTATTGTTTTTGGACTTATTCATGATGTAGTGTTTTACGGGTTTATTATCGGCCCTTACTCTTTTGCAATGGGGTTGTCTGCATACTTATTGGGGCTTGTGTTTACAGCTCGACGTGCCCCGATGCCCATTATGATGGCAGCCGTGTTGATTGGTAGTTTCCTGCTGGACTCTATGCTTTTTGCTATTGATCAGCTGTTCCAGTTGAATCATCAGACTTTCAATTGGGCACTTGCTCAGTATATGATTCCTGATTTATTTATCCATTTTCTGTTCGCCCTCATCATTTATGTCCCAGTTCGCAAGCAATTGCAACGTTTGGGTACCCGTGTGAAAAAGGAAGAGACCGTCTAGGTCTTTTTACACACATTTTGTCCGGGTTAGCAGGGATTTGATGTCCCGGGGACGAAATGATTGAGATAGGAGGGACAGGCTAATGGCGGTGAAATCGAATCATGTCACGATTAAAGGCATCAAAGATGGCCTGGTATTCCTGCTGGACGATCAATGCGAGTTTGAGGATTTGCTGAGTGAGCTGCGTTTTAAGCTGGAGCACAGTCATCAAAATATTTTAACAGGCCCGATCATTCATGTGGATATTAAGCTGGGAAGCCGAGAAGTGACAGAGGAACAGAAGGAAAGTATTCTGGAGATCTTGAAGCAAAAGGGGAATCTGCTCATCAGGTCTGTAGAATCACCTGGACTGCCTGTGGAAGTGCAGGGAAAGCCCCCTATTCACACGGTGACAGGGATTATCCGTTCTGGCCAAGTACTTCATCACAATGGGAACCTACTCTTTTTGGGAGATGTAAACCCGGGTGGAATTATAACATGTACTGGTGATATTTATGTCCTCGGCGCTTTGCGAGGCATGGCGCATGCAGGGATGGAGGGAAATAGTGAAGCGATTATAGCGGCTTCCTATTTTGCACCGACACAGCTGCGAATTTCCGAAATGATCAGCCGTCCACCAGACGAATGGGAGACACGTGAATCCGGTATGGAATTTGCGTATCTCAAGGATGGCGCTATGCAAATAGATAAAATGAGCAATATTGTGCGTCTGGGCCGCGATTTTAACGTGTTCAAAGGGGTGTAGCACATGGGAGAGGCTATCGTCGTCACTTCAGGAAAAGGCGGCGTCGGCAAAACGACGACGTCAGCCAATATAGGAACAGCGCTTGCACTGCTCGGCAAAAAAGTATGTTTGGTGGATACGGATATCGGTTTGCGTAATCTAGACGTTGTAATGGGTCTGGAAAACCGCATTATTTACGACCTTGTTGATGTAGCGGAAGGTCGTTGCCGTTTAAATCAGGCACTGGTTAAGGACAAGCGTTTTGAGGAGCTGTATATGCTGCCAGCCGCTCAAACCAAGGACAAGAGTGCTGTTACGCCGGAGCAGGTTAAGGATATTATTTTGGAGCTTAAAAAGGATTTTGAATATATATTGATCGACTGCCCTGCGGGTATTGAACAAGGCTTTAAAAATGCCATTGCCGGGGCGGATCAGGCCATTGTTGTGACCACTCCGGAAAATGCAGCCGTACGCGATGCAGACCGGGTAATTGGTTTACTGGAAAGCTCACATGTGATATCACCCAAGTTGGTGGTTAACCGCATTCGCAATAGCATGGTTAAATCCGGAGATATGCTGGATATTGATGGGATTTTACAAGTGCTTAGCATAGACCTTATTGGGATTGTGCCGGATGATGAAATGGTAATTAAAGCAGCTAATACAGGGGAGCCTACCGTTATGAATCCAGACTCACAGGCCGCGATTGCTTACCGTAACATTGCGAGACGGATTTTGGGCGATACAGTGCCCCTCATGCAGCTGGACCAGAAGAAAAGCGTGATGACACGCTTTAAGAAGTTTTTTGGTATGGGTGGATGAGGAAAACAGGAAGTTATGGCTGGTAAATTGCTTCCACACTTCCTATGGGATTTTCCATTGGTTCTAAGGTAGGAGCTGTAGTAGTATTCATTTGTAATACTAGACACTTAAATAAGTAATAATCTTATTTAAGTGTTTTTGGTTTGTTTTTTAAATTTCCTTAATACGGTTTCTTAAAATTTAGGATCACTACATAAATATCATAAATACAAAACATAACCGGTGCGCTAGCACCGGTTTTTTGATTTTTAGGTACGTAATCCCGAACCGGACAACATAAGTTGAAGCCCGTCCTCATAAGATGTATCAAACATACCTCGCTGAGGGGGCTGAACAGGATGAATAAAAATTCCGGAATCAAGCAGCGCAGAGAAGAACGTATACAGCAGCTAATCGCGGGAAGCAAAGCGGAGACGTATCCCTCTGGCATATATCAGAAGAGGCACGGGGATAAAGATATGAAGTCGATGCCTATAATCAGTGCCAACTCGCCCAGAGACCCAGAAACCGAGTGGAAAAATGAGCGGCAACGCTGGCAACAATCTTTTGGGACGAATCGTGGTCCGTCTTTTTGGACTTCCTTTTGGCGAAGATCTGTCATAGCAACGGTGTTATTTGGAATGATATGGGGAATGTTTCGTTGGGATATTCCCTATGCAGTGAATTTGAGAATGTTTATTGCGGATGCCTTGAATAAGGATATGGATTTTGCAGCCGCCGGACAATGGTATGAAACTTATTTTGACGGAGCGCCTTCCTTTTTGCCGATTTTTGGCGAGGAGCATGAAACGCACAGGGTAGATGCAAGTCGAAAGGGATCTCCACCGATTGAAGGCACTATAACACAGCCTTTTGTACTGAGCCTTAAAGGGGTAGAAATTACGCCGAATGTCACTGACAACGGGGCAATCGCTGTTAAAAGTATAGATGCAGGACGAGTATTAGACATATTAAATCATCCCAAAAGCGGGATTTCGGTTACAGTTCGACACACTGGCGGTATCACAGCAACTTACGGAAGGCTTTCCCGCTCTACCTTAAAAGTGAACGACTGGGTTCAGGAGGGAGATGAGATCGGTGTACTGCCAGCAAGTCACAGTGGCAGCGAGGCGGCAACTTTGTTTCTGGCAGTTCAGAGAGGGGATCAATACATTGACCCGTCGGAAGTGGTAGCCATTGATTAATGTCCGAGGGGTGACCTTATCACTACATCCACTGTTTGTATTGGTTATGCTGACTTCTATATTAACTGGACATTTTATCGAGATCATAACTTTATTTACATTGGTGTTTATTCATGAGCTAGGTCATGCGACAGCTGCTTCGTTATTGGGCGCGCGGGTGCTTTCCATACAGATGTTACCCTTTGGAGGAGTGGCAGTCATTGAAGATCAGGGGAAGCTGAATGTGTGGAAGGAGATTGTCATTGCGCTAGCGGGGCCCCTGCAAAACGGAATCATGATCATCATCCTTTTGTGGTTCAGAAATGTGAGTGGACTGGAGTATGATTATGTAAATTATGTCATTCAGGGGAATGCAGTTATTGCACTGTTTAATTTGCTGCCCATTTTACCACTTGACGGTGGAAAAATATTGCAGGCGCTGATTAGCTTATCCTTTTCTTATCACCGGACATTAGTGTGGACTTTTAGAGCCAGTATCGTAACGAGTCTGCTATTTTGTATGTATGGTATTTCGCCATTGTTAAGGCAAAATGGACCTATGCATTTAAATCTGCTGGCGGTAGGGATTTTTTTGCTTTATTCTAATATTGTGGATTATCGGAATATCCCTTACCGTTTTATACGGTTTTTGCTGGGGAGGGACGAGCTTTTTTACCGCGAAGTAGCTAAGGGAAGTATTGCCTTACCTATTGTATCCCTGCCAGTGAAACATTTGGAACCTATTTTGCGTCTTTTCAGAAGAGATCGGTATCATATGGTTTATGTTATGAATGAACAGGGACGGATTGTAGCCGTACTGCCGGAGCAACGTCTTATTCGCTCTTATTTTGCGACACGCCCGCCAGATGGTGGAGAACCCAAGCCCAAATAATGTTTTTTGAGTTAAGGAAGAGGCTGTATCCAGAGAGGTTGAAAAACCATGAAGCAAATGATTGTACAATGCCAGCAGCAGATGACCCAAATGGCGCTGTTGGAAGAGGGACGATTGGTTGAATATGCGGCTGAACTGCCGCGAAAACGGGGAATTCTAGGTTCTTTTTTCAAAGCGAGGGTGGTCAATGTGCTACCAGGTATGCAAGCCGCCTTTGTTGATATTGGACAGCGAAAGAATGCCTTTTTGTATGTAGATGACGTACTTCATGCTCATTTGGACAAGCAGCCGGAGGTAAAGCCATCCATTTCTGAAGTGTTAAAGGTGGGGCAGGAAATTGTAGTACAAGTATTAAAAGAGGCTGTTGGTAGCAAAGGAGCCAGGGTCACCACTCATTTTTCACTTCCGGGTCGCTGGATCGTATATATGCCCCGTGCTGATTATGTGGCCGTATCCAAGAAGATCGAACGCGAGGGAGAACGTACCCGTTTGAAAGCAATGGGAGAACAGCTACGCACAAGTGAGGAAGGACTCATAATCCGTACCGTTTCGGAGGACATGAGTATAGAGGCAATTGAAAATGATCTGAATCAACTACGTAAGCAGTGGGCGGCTATTCAGCGTAAAGCTGGTGAACACTCGGCTCCGTGCGAATTACACCGGGACTTAAGTATTGTTCAGCGATTGATTCGGGATGTGTTTACACCTGAACAGGATGAACTGGTTATTGACAGTGAAGAGCAAGCAAAGGATGCAGAAATAATGTTGCAACAGATTGGTCCTGCGAAAGCTCATGTAAGTATATTTCGTGGTGCAGAAGAAACGATTTTTAAAGCTTATGGCATTCATGAGCAGCTGGAACGCGATTTTGCGCGAAAGGTATGGCTGCAGGGCGGCGGATACATTGTCATTGATCATACGGAGGCATTAACCGTCATTGATGTGAATACAGGGAAGTTTACGGGAGGCAGTAATCTGGAAGAGACGGTGACCCGGACTAACATTGAAGCAGCTCAAGAGATTGCCCGCCTGGTACGTGTGCGTGATATTGGGGGTATCATCATCATTGATTTTATTGACATGGAACAAGAGGGGAACCGTCGGGAAGTATCCTCTGTGCTGGAAGCAAGATTGAAGAAGGATCGAACCAAATCTTATGTTGTCGGTTGGACGCGGTTAGGTTTGCTGGAAATGACCCGCAAAAAAGTGCGTGAGGAAAAGACGCTCGTATAGAGCGGTGCGCAACCAGAAATCATTTTAAAACTAAAGGTTGAATGTGCACAAAGCTTGTGATACAATCATTTAGTATGTGTGATGCGTAAGATTGGCTGCACATGCTGTAACCGCTCCAATCAGGTACTGAAGTGCAGTATCCTAAGGGAATCTGCCACCTGCTATTAGGCGAGTCTGAGACATAAGGAGGTGCAAGCAAATGTACGCAATTATCGAAACAGGTGGTAAGCAATACAAAGTTCAAGAGGGCGACGTATTGTTCATCGAGAAGTTGGAAGCTAATGATGGTGAAACTGTAACGTTCGATCGTGTTCTGGCAGTGTCCGGCGACAATGGCTTGACAGCAGGTACACCGCTTCTTTCTGGAGCTTCTGTAACAGCTAAAGTTGAGAAGCATGGTCAAGGTCAAAAGGTCATCGTATACAAATACAAACCTAAAAAGAACTACCATGTGAAGCAAGGTCATCGTCAACCGTACACGAAAGTGACGATTGAAAAAATCCAAGCGTAAGAGGGTGCGATAAGTGATTATCGTGCGTATTACACGACTGGAGGATGGCAGCATACAGGGGTTTTCCGTTAAAGGACATGCGAATTTCGCTAAATCTGGCGAGGATATCGTATGTGCTGGCGTTTCAGCGGTAACGGTAGGAACTGTCAATTCGATTGGAGCTCTTACGGACGTTGAGATGGAAACGGAAATGGAAAACGGCTTTTTAAGCGCGTATCTTTCTCCTGAAAGTTATCATGATGCGAACGCACAGGTTCAACTGTTGTTGGAGTCCATGGTGATTATGCTGACAAGTATTGCTGAATCATACGGTAAGTATATTCAAATAGAAAATAATCAAAGAAGGAGGTAGACATCATGTTGAAATTGACATTGGATCTTCAATTATTCGCATCGAAAAAAGGTGTAGGTTCCACAAAAAACGGACGTGACAGTAGATCGAAACGTCTTGGAGTGAAACGTGCTGACGGTCAAGCAGTTACCGGCGGTAGCATCCTGGTTCGTCAACGCGGAACGAAAATTCACCCAGGCACGAACGTGGGCATCGGTAAGGACGACACTCTGTTCGCGAAAGTGGACGGCGTTGTGAAGTTCGAACGTTGGGGCCGTGATCGCAAAAAGGTGAGCATCTACCCGATCGACGTTGCTCCAGTAGCAGCTACTGTAGAAGCTTAATAGCGGCTTAGACACGCTGAAAAGCCTCCGGCACTTTTGTCGGAGGCTTTTTTGCATGATGGTAATGAACTGGAAAGTTAGTCTGTGCTATACTGGATTAAGGTTCTTTAATAATCCATTTAATTATCGCAGAACGGAGAGAAGCCATGTTCCAGCGGATAAGAGCGCCTTATCTGGCGTTGGGTTCCATTCTGATTCCTTTGGTTTTTTCACTGCTCTATCCTAAAGTGTTAACGATTATCTTATTAGCAGTATGGTCTGTAGTTGCTGCATGCTTTGGTATGTGGTATACGCATAGACAGGTTGAGTATGAGCGGAAAGCTGCTTTGCGTTCCTTTGAGCGTACAGCGATTGCAATGCTTAACCATCATCGGCATGACTGGATGAATGACTTGCAAGTGCTTTATGGATATATTCGTATGAATAAGCATGATAAATCTGTTGCTTATGTGGAAACAATAAAAGGGCGCGTGGCGGAAGACAGTAAAATATCTAAGTTGGGTATTCCCTCACTGGTGTTTTATTTACAGTCTTTTCGCGTGAACGCCGGTAATTTACAGTTGTCGGTACAGGTTGAGGAGCAGTTAAAGTTAGACGCTGTCATGTCTCCCGAAGACGGCGAGTCGCTTGCCTCGGCCGTCATAGAAACGGTGCGTGCGTATCAATATGGCGGGGGCCGGTCGTCCTGGGGAGAAGTGCGCAGATTGACACTTTTTTTCGGTATGGATCAGAATGATGTTATCGTCCGTTTTGAAGGAAGTGACATACCTGCGGATTTGAATATCTTAAAGCGGGTCAGATCCGTACTCGGAAGTGAACGCATTCGAACAGAGAAGCTCCCTACGGGCGAAATGCTTCAAATTCGGATGCAGTGCCAGACATAAGGAAGGTGTAACCATGTTTGTAGATAAAGCGAAGATTTTTGTTAAAGGCGGTGACGGTGGAGACGGATTAATTGCGTTTCGCCGTGAGAAATACGTTCCTGAAGGTGGCCCAGGTGGTGGTGACGGAGGGAATGGTGGAGACGTAATTTTCCGTGTAGATGAGGGTTTGCGTACCTTGATGGATTTTCGGTACCAACGGCATTTTAAAGCCCAGCGTGGAGTGAAAGGTCGCAATAAAAGTCAACACGGAGCTAATGCGGAGCACATGATCGTACGTATACCACCGGGAACGGTCATCATAGATGATGATACTGGTGAAGTGGTAGCAGATATGACACGTCATGGTCAACAAGTCGTCGTAGCTAAAGGAGGACGCGGAGGACGCGGGAACATCCGTTTTGCTACGCCGAGTAATCCAGCGCCTGAGTTGGCTGAGAACGGCGCAGAGGGACAAGAACGTTATATCACACTTGAGTTAAAAGTAATGGCTGACGTAGGCTTGGTCGGTTTCCCTAGTGTAGGGAAGTCTACCTTATTGTCGGTTGTATCTTCCGCAAAACCGAAAATTGGGGCATACCACTTTACAACGATTACTCCGAATTTGGGCGTTGTGGATGTGGGTGATCATCGTAACTTTGTGATGGCGGATTTGCCTGGTTTGATTGAAGGAGCTCATGAAGGTATTGGGCTGGGACATGAATTTCTGCGGCACATTGAGCGTACGCGTATTATTATCCATGTCGTGGATATGGCGGGCTCCGAAGGACGTGACCCGTTTGAAGATTGGACTAAAATTAACGACGAATTGAAGCAATATAATGCAGCATTGGCTGAGCGTCCACAAATTGTGGCGGCCAATAAAATGGATATGCCGGAAGCTGAAGAAAACCTGGCTCACTTCAAAGAGCAGATTGCTTCTATACGTCCTGATCTTGAAATCATGCCTATTTCCTCACTGACACGTCAAGGTGTGAAGGAACTGCTCTACCGGGCTGCTGATTTACTGGATCAAATACCGGACGAGCCGGTGGTTGAGGAAGTAGCAGAAGTTAATGAACGTAAGGTATTTAAGCTGGATACAGCAGAAGACGATGGCTTTACAATTGTGCGTGAAAACGACACATTCGTGGTGCAGAGCCCTAAAATTGAGCGCATGATGAAGCGCATGCAGTTGAACTCGCATGATGCCATTTTGAAATTAGCAAGAACGTTACGCCACATGGGTGTGGATGCTGAGTTACGCAAGCGTGGCGCCAAAGATGGTACATCTGTACGCATTGCTGATTTCGAGTTCGAATTTGTTGAAGGCAGCAGCTACTACTAAAAATTAAATAAATGTCTAAAACCTGAACGGTTACTGTACTATAGGAAAATCTATAGAAGGCGGTAGCCGTTTTTTGCATTGTTAGCTTGCCGATTTTCATGAGTTTCGATATAATGTCCTCTATACAAAAACATAAGTCTTTGAGGAGAGGACGTTCTTGAAAGAGCGCTATTACTTGGTACGGGAAGATATTTTGCCTGAAGCTATTGTTAAGACCATACAGGTGAAACTGCTGCTGGCTTCAGGAGATGTTAAAACCGTGCATGATGCCGTGGAGCAAGTTGGGCTAAGCCGAAGCGCCTTTTATAAATATAAGGATGGCATACACTTGGTTAACCAGCTGGAGCGTGAGCGAATTGTCAATATCTCTATTGATTTAGAGCATCAATCCGGAATGTTGTCCAGGGTGCTTGGTAGAGTGGCTGATTTCGGAGGCAATGTGCTGACGATCCAGCAAAGTATTCCACTGCAAGGCAGAGCCAACGTAGTCATCTCGGTAGAAATGTCCAGACTCAGTGAAGAGTTGGGTGTTCTACTGGAGGGCTTGGAAGATATCTCTGGAGTCAAACGTGTTCGCCTAATTGGGCAAGGATAAGGCAATACAGTTCATTAGATATAAGTTCACGGGAGGGGAATGGATGAAACCGGTCAAAGTAGGATTGTTAGGTTTGGGGACGGTAGGAACGGGAGTCGTTCGAATCGTAGAAGGCAACCAGGAAGACTTGAGCAGACAAGTCGGTTCACCAATCATCATTGAAAAAATAGCTGTAAAAAACATAGAAAAATATCGTTCCATTGAAGTAGAGACGACCAAGCTTACTGAGGACCCATGGGAAGTTATTCGGGACCCTGAAATTGATGTAATTATCGAAGTTATGGGCGGCGTTGATCAGACGAAGGAGTACATTCTTGAAGCGCTGGAGCGGGGTAAACACATCGTAACGGCAAATAAGGACTTAATGGCTTTGCACGGTTCTGAAGTATTAGCAAAGGCGCAGGAAAAGCAGTGTGATATTTTTTATGAAGCGAGTGTAGCAGGTGGTATCCCGATCATTCGTACATTAATTGAAGGTTTCTCCTCCGACCGTATTACCCGCATTATGGGGATTGTGAATGGTACAACAAACTTTATCTTAACAAAAATGAGTCAGGAAGGGGCCTCGTACGAGGAAGTTCTCAAGGAAGCGCAGGAGCTTGGGTATGCTGAATCCGATCCGACCTCAGACGTGGAAGGACTGGATGCAGCCCGTAAAATGGCAATTCTCGGCACGCTGGGTTTCCGCTCTAATGTAGAGCTCAAGGATGTAAGTGTCAGCGGTATTTCAAAGGTAACCAGTGAAGATATTGCTTTTGCTAAAAAACTAGGATATGAAATGAAATTGCTCGGCATTGCAGAGCGCCAAGGTGATGAATTTACGATTAACGTTCAGCCGACCATGGTACGCAAGCAGCATCCATTGGCTTCGGTGAACGGGGTATTCAACGCGGTGTATGTGCATGGTGAAGCAGTGGGTGAAACCATGTTTTATGGTGCGGGTGCAGGTGAAATGCCGACGGCAACATCGGTTGTAGCCGATTTAGTAGCTGTAGTGAAAAATCTCAAACTTGGTGTCAATGGGCTTAAAGCCATCGTTCCTTACAACCCCAAAAAAATTAGTAACGACGAAGATGTGTATTTCAAAAACTTCGTGCTTCTGCATGTGGATGATAAAGCAGGGGTGTTGGCACGGATTACGCAAGTATTTGCCGAATTTGATGTCAGTCTGGCATCTGTTGTGCAGCAACCAAATGAGGTTAACCCCGATGCTGAAATTATTATCGTGACTCACTTAGCCAGTAAAGCAAGCATGAAAAAGGTTTTGGAGCATTTTGAAACTTTGGACGTCATCCGTCGCATCAAGAGCGTATATCGAGTAGAGGGATAGTCAATAAAAGCAGGAGGAATTGTCTGTATGACCGTTTTAAAAACAGCAAGAGTGCGTGTGCCTGCGAGTACGGCCAACTTGGGTCCCGGCTTTGATACATTGGGCATGGCATTGTCCTTATATGCATGGATTGAAATGAAAGAGGCCGAGCTGACGGCTTTTCATTTATACGGAGATGAAATGAATGGTGTTCCCCAAGATAAAACTAATCTGATTTTCAAGGTAGCACAAATGGTTTTCCGGGAAGCAGGTGTATCTGTTCCTGAGCTTGATATTTCGATGTACTCGGATATTCCACTTACCCGCGGTTTGGGCAGCAGCGCTTCTGCTATTGTGGGCGCCTTGGTCGCTGCCAATACGTTGATTGGCTCGCCTCTGCCGGATTCCAAGTTGTTCGACATGGCAAGTGCCATTGAAAAACATCCGGATAATGTTGGAGCTTCCCTGTTTGGTGGTATTATTACAGCAATGTGGGACGGCGAGCATGCTAGGCATTTACGGCTTGAACCGGATTCTAATCTGGAGGTTATGGTAGTTATTCCGGATTTTCAGTTGTCCACGTCGAAAGCCAGAGAGGTTCTACCCACACAAGTATCATTGAAGGATGCTGTATATAATATAAGTCATGTTTCCATGCTGGTAGCAGCATTGGCGTCGGGAAGAACCGATTTAATCGCTGAAGCGATGCGTGACCAGCTTCATCAGCCTTACCGTGCGGCGCTTGTGCCGGGTATGACAGAGATCCTGCAGGATGCGCACCATTATGGTGCTTTGGGTGTGGCTCTCAGTGGGGCTGGACCGACGCTGCTGGCATTGACGGATCAACGGGAGAATCGGAAAGTGGAGCTGGAGCAGTACTTAACGGATACCATGAACAAAGAGGGGATCACTGCTTCTGTTTTAAAATTGCGCCCTGAGAGTGAAGGAGTTAAAGTATATACAGAAGGGAATACACTCCCTTTTATGGATATGATTAAAGGGGAACTTATGATATGAAACGAATTGCACTTCTTCCTGAGGGGACCGTTTCTCATGAAGCGATTAAGTATTTATTAGGAGATACGCCCCATGAATTACTGTTTTACAAGCATATTGCAGACGTATTTCAGGCAGTAGACAAGGGACAGGCAGACTATAGTGTAATTCCCATTGAAAATACGATTGATGGTTCTGTAAGTTTGCATATGGATTGGCTTGTACATGAAGTAGACATTCAAATGCAGGCGGAATGGGTATATCCTTCAATTCAAAATCTTATTGGACATCGTAGTGAATTTACGAAGGATTTGGGCAAGCTGGATTTGAGCAAAGTGGTCAAAATTATGTCTCATCCTGTAGCGCTTCCCCAGTGTAAAGAATTCATACAGTCTTCTGCTCCTCAGGCCGAGCTGGAGAGTGCAGGAAGTACGGCAGAAGCCGTCGAAATTGTTAAACATAATCCCGGTAAAGGCTGGACCGCTCTCGGAACCAAGCTTGCGGCTGCCAGACATGGATTGGATATTTTGGCCAGCAAAGTGACGGATCACGATAACAACTTTACCCGCTTTGTCTTGATCGGCCATCAACCTATAAGTCTCCCGGGTACGCCTGAAGGTCAACGAACCAGTATTTTAGTCACGCCGCCGCAGGATTTCCCGGGAGCGCTGCATCAGGTTTTATCCGCATTTGCATGGCGCAGGTTAAATCTGTCCCGTATTGAATCGCGTCCGACCAAAAAGCAATTGGGGAATTATTATTTTTACATTGAAGTTTTGGAATCTCTGCATTCCGTTCTGCTTCCGGCAGCCTTTGCAGAGATCGAGGCTTTGGGATGCCATGTACGTATTCTTGGCTCTTATCCAAGCTACAAGTATGTTGAAGCAGCGATCGAACCTATTTTAAAGGAACATTAATCGGAGGTGTGGTTTTAATGGCAGAACAATGGATCTATCTGGATGGGCAGCATGTGACTAAGGAAAACGCAAAGGTTTCCGTATATGATCATGGATTCTTGTACGGAGACGGTATATTTGAGGGCATTCGTATTTATAACGGGAATATTTTTAAATGTAAGGAGCACTTGGAGCGTCTGTATGATTCTGCGAAATCCATTCAATTAAACATTCCGTTGTCTCCTGATGAAATGTTGGAAGCAATGGCTGAAACGATTCGTCTTAACGACATGCGTAACGGATATATCCGTCTGATTGTATCCCGAGGTGCAGGAAATTTAGGTTTAGACCCTCTTCGTTGTGCGAAGGCGAGTGTCATCATTATCGTGGAGCAGCTCGCCATTTACCCTGAAGAAGCTTACTTGACTGGCCTGAAGACAATTTCTGTCTCTCAGCGTCGCAACATCCCAGATGCTTTGAATCCGAAGATTAAATCATTGAACTATCTCAACAATATCCTTGTAAAGATCCAGTCTAACTATGCTGGTGTAGGCGAGGCTATTATGCTCAATTCCCAAGGGTATGTGACGGAAGGCTCTGCGGACAACATTTTCATTGTCAAAAACGGAGTGTTGTATACACCTCCTTGCTATTTGGGAGCGCTTGAAGGGATTACTCGTAATGCTATTATCGATTTGTGTGCTAAGCTTGGATACTCCCTTAAGGAACAACCTTTTACACTGCATGATGTATATGTTGCGGACGAGGTGTTTTTTACAGGAACTGCGGCAGAAGTTATTGCAGCTTATGAAGTGGATGGTCGTACAATCGGCTCCGGCGTTGCTGGCCCAGTGACTTTGGAGCTCCTGGCTGAGTTCCGGAAGATTGTGGATCAAGATGGCTACAAAGTGTGGCAGGACTAAAATAAAACCGAATCCTTTTAACTGAATGCTCGCGTGAGTATTCGGTTAAGAGGATTTTTTTGTTTGTATGGGGTCATTCGCCCGGGAAGTGCATAGGATGTAATAACAGAAGCCGGGCGTTTATCCCGCCCGAACGAAAGTCTAGGAGGTTTGTGACCTGTGAAAATACACATCGTCAAAAAAGGCGACACTCTGTACTTGCTGGCACAGAAGTATAATGTGACGCTGGAAAAAGTTATTGCCGCCAATCCCCAATTGGCAGACCCTAATCAGTTGAGCGTCGGCGAGAAAATTAAAATTCCGACAGAGCCTGTTACGATGGAAACACAGCCGTCAACGGTATATCAACACAAGGTTAAGCAAGGAGATTCGTTGTGGAAGTTGTCCAAGGCGTGGAATGTACCGCTTAAGCTAATTATTGATGCCAATTCCCAGCTTAAAAACCCGAATGCACTTTTGGTTGGAGAAACAGTTAATATTCCACACTACAAAGAAGAAACGTCTGATTTTACTGAGAATAAAAAAAATACCGCAGTCAAAGAAGAGATGACGCAACCTAAACCTGAATCCCCAACCAAGCAAGAACTTACCCAGCCCAAGACGGAGTTGACACAGCCTAAGCCGGAGAATATGCCTAGCCCTAAAGAAGAGATGACACAGCCGAAAGAAGCAGTGAATCCTCCTAAGCTTCCTGAATTAAAACTGCCTGAAGTTCCTACGGTACCCGTAAATCCCGCTCCACCTCAAATGCAGCCCATAGTTACGCCACCTGCTCCACCTCAAATGCAACCTATAGTTACCCAACCGATTGCATCTAAGCCACAGCTTCCTACAACTGTTGTGAAGCAACCTGTAGCTGAAAAGTTTTGCGGCTGCACAAAATCGGAGCCGATGGTAAATTCCGAGTGGCCAATACAACAGCCGACATTTGATTATAGCCCACACATAAATGCAATGCCGAACTCGTGGTATCCGGGGATTGGGTCTCCTCAAACTTTGGGGAATGCGCCTATAAATACCTCCTTAGCAGAACATGCCTCTCCTACTGTGGTTTCTGAGCAGGGCTATCATCATGACTGTGAGCATCCATGGTGCTGGGGGCCTGTGCAGACATCACCCATAAATGCCCATCCAACACCTTATCCTGCTTATTCAGATTGCTGCCCCCCCGGATATTATCCGAGTCATGAGGCGTCTGAAAATGCATCCTACCCTGTTTATCCTCCATTTATCCATCAAGGGCATCCACAGCAGTATCCAGAGAGTACAGTCCAGGGCAGTCAATGGAGCCAGGCATGGGGAGGACCTCAATATGGTTTGCCTGCCGGTGGGCACATGTCCGACTATAGCCAGCTACAAGGACAACAATCTGCGAATTCCCCTTATCATCCGTTTGCGCATGGGAATGCACCTGTGTATCCATTAGAGGGATATACAACACCCTATATGTTTATGCCAGACTGTGGATGCCGGGAAGAGAATGTCCAGTCAGTACCAGCAATTCCAGGAACGCAGGAGATAGGTGAAAATCTGACTATTGCATCCCAAAATGAAGTTGTTTCTTCTTCTAAACCAAAGGATCGTAGCGTGCGTAAAGGTAAATCAAGAGACGACTCTGGCAGTACATCCAAAGAAGAGACGTCCAAAGCCAAGGTTTCCAGTAAAAATGCTACTAATAAGAAGCAAAAATCCCGTAATTCAACTGGAGGAGAACCTCGTTCCTCATCCTATAGTGCTCGTTCGCGTAAAAATCCATGGATTAAGGACTGAGATGGGTAAATGTAAAAGGATAAGGACCGCCTAGTAGTGCCCCGCCTTTATTAGTCATTAAGAGAAAGAATTGAATGTTAAAGAGACTGTTATTCTGCTTGTAGGGAATAATGGTCTCTTTATTTAAATGCACAGATTTTAAAGATGAGAAAAGAATTAAAAAAAGGTGTTGCTATTTAGTGTATTTATGTGGTATATTCTTATAGCTGTCTTTTACAAGATAGCTAGCAACACGAAAACAAGGCAGAATTGATTAAAAAATTCTCTTGAAAAAAAAGTGTTGCAAAGACGTAGAAAACATGATATATTATTTAAGTCGCCGCTGAGATGCGGTGCTGAAGCAAAGTGAGACATTATGCAGGTTTGATCTTTGAAAACTGAACAACGAGTGAGTAAAATGATTTTGTTCGCAAAATCAAACAAGAGATATTTTTATCTCGTCAGTTTCAAAATGAGCTTATCGCTCTTTCTATAAACCAATTTCGGTTGGTCTTTAATGGAGAGTTTGATCCTGGCTCAGGACGAACGCTGGCGGCGTGCCTAATACATGCAAGTCGAGCGGAGTTGTTTA